>JAFTIN010000023.1 GCA_017456895.1 Clostridia bacterium | reverse complement strand
GAAGATACCTTACCCAAAGGGGAAGGTTGAGTGAGCATGAGGTGAAATAAATTATGATTAAGCACAATAAAGACTTGACCGATTTAGCTCAAAACCTCCGCAAAAATATGACGCAGGAAGAAAAGAAATTGTGGTATCAATTTCTAAAGGACTACCCCGTTCAGTTTAAGCGACAAGTAACCTGTGGCGAATACATCTTGGATTTTTATTGTCCAAGGGCTAAGCTGGCAATTGAGATAGACGGAAAGCAGCACCAAATGGCTGTGATCTCTAACCAAGATAAGGCAAGAGAAAAATATCTTAATTCTTTAGGAGTTGAGGTTCTTAGATACCCAAACCGTGACGTTATTCGGAATTTTTACCAAGTGTGTAAAGAAATTGATTTTGCGGTTCAAAAAATACTATCTAATACGGGTGGAGAAGGGTAACCTCATCCACCACGAGTGGTATGAGTTTTGCTATCGAGTAAATAACCTCATCCACCACAAGTGGTCCCCCTTCCCCAAAGGGGAAGGTTGAAAATACCAACATTAGTTTACAATTTATCTATTTATAGATACCCTACAGAAAGGAGGCCGGAAATGGAAGACGTAAGGACCAACTTTACAGAAAGTGACATTACAGAGAAAATTAAAGCCATAGAGGCCAAGGAAGCCGAGAGGAAGCGCGAGGAGGCCGAGAGGCGCGAGTCACTCCTTAAGAGAAGCAAGAGGAGCCTCAGAAACTCGATAATCGCGTCGGTAGTGTTTGTACTCCTGACGGTCGTGGCGTTCTCGGCGCAGACGTACGCGTACTTCACGGACAGTGAGTCGTCCGCAGAAAATAAAATACAGTCCGGCAACCTGGATATAGACACCGTGGAGGTAAAGGGTGGCGAGAACGTTGTCATCTCTGCCGGCGAGAGCCTCAAGTTTGCGCCCGGCTCCGTGGTCGACAGGATAGTAAAGATCAAGAACTCGGGTACACTCCCCGTGTACGTCAGAGTAAAGATAGACGTCACTATAAACAAGGACGAGAGCAGCCTGCCCGCCAACTGGCGCGAGCTCATCACCTTTAACATCACGCTCGACGACCCTGCGACCGCAAACGTCGAGGGCCCGTGGATCCTTAAGGACGGCTATTACTACTACAGAGTCCCCCTCGAGAAGGCGCTCCTCTCCGAGGCACTCTTCACCACCGTGACCTTCTCACCCGCGATGGGCAATCAGTTCACCAACAGCGAGATCACAGTAACCCTGACCTGCCAGGCAACGCAGTCAGACTTCAACGGCACCGGCCCCACCGACGATGCGGTGCTTTGGACAGAAAATTAACGAAAGGGAGAGAAAATGTCAAAGACTTTTAAGTTTTTAGTATGGTCGGGCAAAAAGGCCGTAGTGTTTCTCGCCCTGACCGTCGCGCTCAGCCTTGCCGTCGTCGGCACGACTATAGCGTATATAATCGACTATACAGAGTCGCTTAAGAATACCTTTACACCGCCTAAGGTGGATATATCGACCGTGAACGGTAACGTTATCACCAACAACAGCGACGTTGACGTGTATATCCGCGCGGCAGTGGTCGTCACTTGGGTAAATAACAACGGAACGGCAGACACGTCCGATGACACCACGCTTTCCACCTCGCCCGTTGAGGGAGAGGGAGAGGATTACACCCTTTCTGTTAACACGGGTTGGGTGAAGGGAACTGACGGCTTCTATTATTATACGAGCAAGGTGGATCCCTCAACCGCATCTGTAACACTTCTCAGTGAGGTTAACGCAGACACTATAACCAACGGTGACTACACACTCACCGTACAGGTTATCTCATCCGCAATACAGGCAACACCTGCTGAAGCTGTAATCGGCGCTTGGACGTCGGTAAGCGGCGTGGATACGAGCGATAACGATAAACTTATCATCACAACGACACCCTAAGGAGGACGAAAAATGAAAAAAAGAATACTTTCGCTCTTCTTGGCGCTTGTGACAGTGTTCTATATATTACCCATCGGATCTATCCCGGCGATTGCACTCGGTGAGAGCGAGGAAACAGGTATCGAAGTCGCCGATATGGAGGTAGGTAAGCTCTATTCGGCGGAGTGGGATATGGAGTATGAGGAATTTATTCCTTTAAAGCTTTCTGAAGTTGAGGGGGAAGAGGACCTCCTTGAGTGGAAGGGATATTGGGATGACGTTCCGGAAGAAGATGCCTATGTAAAGAAAGCAAACTTCCCTCAGAGCTTGATAGTAAAGCGTGTAACCGAGGACGATTTATACGATGTCTACGTAACCAATGATGATTGGCCCGAAGAATACAATGATTATAGATACGTAGGTGTGTTGGAGCTGATCATCACCGGTGAGTATACACCCCCTGCGGATGATGGGTATATTTACGGTAAGGTGGGTATCTTCTGTGAGGACGCTGTAGATGGCACTCTTACGCTCGGAAAGGGCGAGAAGGTACAGGCTTTTACTGAGCTTGACGCTGAAATCAGCGAGAATGCAAAGTATCAGTGGGAGATGAAGCTCGAGGATGACAGATGGGCAATTATTAACGATTGCTTCTACTCGTGGATAAATATCTCCGAGGCGTTGATCACCAACGCTAAAGGCGAAAATGCCACTCTCCGTTGTGCGGTTACCGATGGCACCAAGAAGTATGCCAGCGAAGAACTCAAAGTTGCAATGGAGCCCGAAATTAACGCAGTATATGCCGGCGCAAACGGCGCAGGAAGCTTTACGGAGGGGCTGAAGGGGACAAATACCCTTAATGCTGATGATCAGGCGTTCCAGGCTTCGATAAACTACATATTTGTTCACGCTACCAGAAAGGCTTCAGCCGGAACAGATGACAAGGTAATAGACGGAACCAATGCGGCAGCGCCCTTCACTCATACCTTCTATATTGCAAGCGATGAACTGACCGCAACGATTGCAAGCCCGTTTGTTATGGGATACACCGCGTGTGTTTTAGACGCAAGTGGCTCTATCGAGTATGACGGAAAAAAATATTCTGCAAAACCCAGCCATCACTTCGATCACGTGAATATGGGAAGTGACGACTCCGAACTTAATATCACTATTTACTACGTTCCCAATGAGGTTGAGTTTACGGTTGAATATTATGAGCAGAATTTGGCAAATGATACCTACAGCCTTGCAGGCCGTGTAAGACTTAAAGGTCGTACAGATGACTATGTAGGCGAGGACTTGGATGAAGATAGAGAAGGTTTTAAGTCTCTTTACTATGATCCTAAGACCACAATAAGCGGTGATGAAGGCACTATAGTTGAGATTTACTACGATCGTATCTATTATCTTGTAGACTTTATACTTGGCGACGGTGGTTATGGCGCAACTCCCTACTACGTACGTTACGGTACGTCGGTAATGTTACCTAAGCCCACAAAACCCGGTTATGTCTTTGTTGATCTTTGGGAGTTATCCCTGGTAGATGAGAAGACACTTGATGAGTGGAAGGCCGAGGATACTGTGAACGGCACTAATATAGCGGCAAATTTATCTTCCGCTTATGCTAACAAAAACGGCAGTTCGCTTATCGTTGTAAAGAACAACGTGGAATACTTAGCGAATTGGACTGCTTCAACTACAACATATACGGTTGCGTATTGGTGGCAAGATCCTGATCCCATCGTAGACTCAAATGGAAACAAAACTTATAGTTATAGTGTTTGGAAATCGGTTGTCAAAAGCGATAAGTCGCCAGATGCGTATATATCCTCTTCTGATATTGCAGCACTTGAAAGAGCTGCTCCGTTTGGAAAAGTTGGATATAGTAATGAAATCAACGAAAAATATTACTTCACTTACAACAGCTCACGAACAGAGGCTGACTTTACCAGTAATAAAAATTATAAGTCTGGCAGTGGCGTTGTTGTAAAGGGTGATGGATCTACAGTTGTCAATATCTACTACGATAGAAATGACTACGAGTTTAGATTCTATTATGCAATGCAAAATAACAATGGTAATTACGTAGTTGGTGGAACGACATATTATTTCGGTCAATATGCTGGAACTAATTACCAAAACTTTGCTTACAAGAACTTATCAGACGAACTGACTTTGATAGATCAGTACATGGATTCTAACGTGTACAATACCAAATATGCAGCTAATCCAAGTACACAAGTTGGTCAAATAACTGCTTTGCCCCAATTAAAGACAGATGTAAGCGATAAAAGTATTTATCAACTTAAATCTCAGCCATCCAATAATCGAAGCGGTCACTCTTACCATTACATCACTTTTACGGCTAAATACGGTGCAAATATAAGTGACCTTTGGCCGGTTGACGTTTTTGAATCTGCTACGCGCAGCACTCCAAACAATCATTCTTGGAATAGCTCTAAAGCATTTGTAAGTGCTTGGAATGGTGAATATAATGTATATTATACGCAGCATAATTCAAACCAAACGATAAAGGGTTCGTATCAGATTTTGGATTACGCCCTTCTTTGGGATTATGGTAGTGGATATGGAATATCTAACGGTACCCCCACAGAAGAAAGTAAGACAGTTTCTTATTTGTGCTATTGGTTAAATGGTGCAAATGTTGGATGGAGTGTGCCTTCACTTTTTGAGTATTACATTTATCTCCCGTCTCTAGACGGTGGTCAAACATTGATAACATACAATGTTTATGACGACTATGAGAAAAACGTTACTAATAGTGAAATGACTTCAGATTTTCGCGCTAAGTGTATACACCCGTCTTTGGAAGGTTTTACAAAGAATGGCGAAATTTCTTGGGAGCGTATTACTAATCCCGATACTTCTGCTTATCGAAACGCATATCGTATTACGTTTAATTACACTCGAGATGTAAACTCATTCATATTCCACGATCAGTACATTAACAATTATCCTTTTGACATTCCGTATGGAACGGATTTAAGAGAATATCAGTTTGTTAAAGATGGTGTTGATATTAGGACTAATCCGACATATCCTAAATCATTGGAAGTTGGTGCAAAAAAAATTGCCGGTTGGTTTGAAGATGAAGAGTGTACTATTAGTTACACTTTTGATGGCACTATGCCGGATAAAGACGTGCACTTGTATGCAAAATGGGAAACAAAAACTTATTCCGTTAAAATTCTTAACCAAAAGAATGACGCAACCGCTTTGGTAGATACAACTGTTGAATTTGGTTCATCTATCAAGGATAAAGAGCCTACATATACTTTGCCAGATAAGAATTCTGTTTTTGACGGTTGGTATTACGAGCAGGACGGTGAGGAATACCGTTTCGACTTTAATACCATGGTAATCAAGGATGATTACGTCATATATGCGAAGTGGGCGAAGAACGTACAGATTGCTTATACTGTAAGATACGTCACGATTGTAGACGGTAATGAGGTTGAGATCGGAAAACCCGAGAGCGGTTACTCTCTCGCGGGTGTTTCTAAGACCTTTACGGCAAAGATAGGCGATGAGTTGTACGATGGCTATAAGACCTGGTACTTCCCGAATGACAGATATATCACTCACCTTATGCAAGAGGACGACGCATCTAATACAATAACCTTTGTTTATCAGACAGCCACGGAGATAAAATATACTATTGAGCATATCTTTGTATCAGATAAATTTGAAACTTATCTCGGCACGGGTAACAAAACGATCGAGTATGTTACAAATTATACAATGACACAGGGCCAAACCTTCCAGGCAACTATTACCGAGAGATTTGATAATCTTGTACAGTCTGATTTGGTAAAGGCGTATCTTAAAGAAAAATACACGGTCATTGACAAACAAGCAGATTCTATGTGGAACATCATTTCGGCAATGAACGCGGACTATTTCGTTCAGGAAATGGATCTGACGCTTGATGAGAACAAAAACGTTATGACGTTCAATTGGGTGGAGTCGGATGCTACAAAGACTTACCAGATAGTTCACTACCTTCAGAACAAGGATTTATCTACCTATTCCGTTATTTATTCTCGGAGTATAACGGTTCAGAATGATAATAATCTTGATATCACGGAGGTGTGGAGAGATCAGCTTGGCTTTAAGAGAAGTGCGTTTAAAATAAGCGGAACTGCTCAATCCGTTGATTTGACACAGCCCTCAGTTACCATTAAGCTTGGCGCAGCCGAAAAGCTTATTATGGAGTTCTATTACGACAGAGAGTTGTACACTTATATCGTTCATCATTACATCAACGGTACCACGACAAAAATCGTTGATGATGATGTTTACGACGGTGATCCTGCAACTATGGCGAAGGCTTACTACGAGCAGGAGATTAAGGTTGGTGACGTTGACCGTGATCTTTTAAGCAATGGTTATCTCATTGCTAACTCTACCACGGTTTACACCGTTAAGTCTAACGACTTTGAGGTCAGATGCTTCTACAACCCGATGGACGTTTACTTCAGATACCAAGAGGCAATTCCCGGTCGTGGTTCGTTAAGCCGAGTCACTTATACAGGAAAGGTTAATACAACCGTTGATGCGGATGATGCATCGTGTACGGCAACTGCTAAAACCGGTTACCGATTCGTTGGATGGTATTTGGACGTTAACGGAAATCAGTCGGTTGATACATACGCAACGGTTTCTGCCGACGGAGCGACGATAACACCTAAGACTCCTACCTCGGATATGGCGAATGGTACGTACATCTTCTACGCGCTGTTTGAGCCTACTACCAGGGTGTTTAAGAATTCTGGCGTGACGGATGCCAATCAGGCGTTTGTTTATCGCATACAAGGCCTGGATACCGGTAACTCTTACGTTGATGTTACCTTTGTTATCACTGGTAACGGACAGGTTACTCTCGCAATGCTTCCTTACGGAAAGTATAGAGTGACGCTGCTAAGTTGGTCTTGGAGATATGATGTACCCGCAGGTTGGACGTCTAACATCTGGGAGCTTACAATGAGCACTCCAGATGCGGTTGTGTTCAATTATTCGAGTGTTACACCCACCGACCAGTGGCTCACGGATGACGCGGCGGGAACGGTAACTCCTACGGTTACTCCGTAAAAACAAAACATTTTTGGCTTTGAGAAAAGCTTTGAGGCTCGCAGAAATGCGAGCCTCTTTTTTTGCCTTCCCTTGCGAGGGAAGGGGGACCATTTATGGTGGATGAGTAGTTGGCTTTATCCAGTGCAAAGCCTATGGTGTAACAAGAATAATTTGTTCTCAACCAAGCTTACACCTCATCCGTCTTTTGCTCCGCAAAATCCACCTTGTCTCGCCTGCGGGCTCGGGCACCTCGAGATCTGACAGTCCACCGGACTGTCATTCAATACTCTCGGTTTCGCTTCGCTAGTCTCACCTGCGGGTTCGGGCACCTCGGGGGAAAACGATATTCAATCGTTTTCTAACACCCTCGGTTTCACTACGTTACCCGCTGGAGAAGGCTTGATATAAAACTTTGAGGCTCGCAGAAATGCGAGCCTCTTTTTTTGCCATTTTTGTAAAGTATTGTTGTTGTTTTAACTGGTTTTAGTGACGTGGATAAACATATTCTGCACGCTATCGTTCATATTAATGGGCTTTATAAGCACATCCGGGTGGGTGTTCTTATACACAACGAACATCTGGTGCGCAAAACCCTGTCCCATCCAAGAAATACCGTCGAAATCAAGTATAACTTCTTCAAACTTTTCAAGGCGGTTGCAAATTCGCTTTGCTTGGGAACGAGATACGGGGGCAGAGTCGAAGATGCTTTTGAGCGGAATACGAGTGGTTGTAAATCCACCGTCGACATCCGAGTATAGATCAAAGATTTCTCTAGCAGTTCTGTTTGTAAAATTGGAAAGCGACATAAATACGCAGGTTCCTGAGGTCAGATTCTCTGCTTCGGTCACACTGTCATTATCGTATTTTGTGGTAGAGAAAATCCTTCCGCTTGATGAGATCCAAAACTCATCCATCATCTTAGACGTGAAGAATATACCTTCGCCTGAGTGATTGCTTTCGTCGGTGGTCAGCTTTCCTTTGAAAAGCTCACATATTGTTTCATCAAGGGATGGAAGGGAAAAATGCTTCTTTATTTTTTCAAAAATGCCAACGCCGTTATCTGCAATCATTACAGAGGTTTGCATATAGTTTTGCTTTACGTAAACGTTCATATTTTCAGCGTCGGAATGATCAATTACATTGTTGACCATTTCACTCATTGAGTAAGCCCAAATGTGCCTTACATTCTCGGGTAAATGGCTGATCTTTTCTTCAAGGCAGACATCGTAAGGGTACGTATCCATTTCTAACTCGCCCTTGCTACGCGAGAAGCTATATTCATCCTGTTTTGTGACAAGCTCATATTCGCTACGCTTACGCTTTGCAATTACTCCGTCGGCAAGCAACTCGTTTATATAGGTATGCACGGTGTTCGTACTAATGCCAAAGGCCTCGGCAACGGCAGAGGAAAGATTGCTGACTCCGCTTGTGATTTTCTCAAGTATATATAGTATTATTATTCTTTTCTTTTCGGCTGTAACTCTCATATTTTAATTCTCCCTTCTTCTTTATTATAGTGTGTATTTTCTGATTTGTCAATACAAATTACCGAAAAAAGAAGGAGAAATTACTGATAAATAAAAAGTTATTACTGATAAAAAGACTAAAAATACTTAAAAACGGGTTTATCAGTAATAACTCAGGGAAAGAAAGTGAAAAAATCTCCCGCGAGGGAGCTTTTTTGAATGCAGAATGCAGAATGCGGAATGCGGAATGCGGAATGCGGAATTTGGGACGGGGGCGATTCTTAGCCTTCTCCAGTGGGTAACGTAGTGAAACCGAGGGTGTTAGAAAACGATTGAATATCGTTTTCCCCCGAGGTGCCCGAACCCGCAGGTGAGACTAGCGAAGCGAAACCGAGGGTGTTGAATAACAGTCCGGTGGACTGTTAGATCCCGAGGTGACCGAGCCCGCAGGTGAGACAAGGTGGATTTTGCGGAGCAAAAGACGGATGAGGTGTAAGTACGGTCGAGAAGAGAGTTTTCTCGTTATGCCATAAGCTTTGTGCTGAGCGAAGCCAACTCCTCATCCACCGTAAACGGTTCTCGTTGTGACTCGGTCACACTCGAGGGAAAACGATACTCAATCGTTTTCTAACACTCTCATGCCGCTTCGCTACCCTTCTCCCACAGGAGAAGGCTTGGACAACCCCTCACCGCTATGCGGAGCTGTCTCGCCTGCGGGCTCGGGCACACATAGCCTTCCCTTGTGAGGGAAGGTGGATTTTGCGGAGCAAAAGACGGATGAGTAGTTTGTAAGGGTTTGTGCGTGGGACACCTCATCCACCGCAAGCGGTCCCCCTTCCCCAAAGGGGAAGGCAAAGAAAAAAGCTCCCGCGAGGGAGCTTTTTGGCTTGCCGGATATATTTGCTGTTTGAGTGTAGGGTATTAGCCCTCGATAAGTTCGAGGAGAGCTTCCTTATTGCGGTAGCCGACTGCCTTATTTGTTACCTCGCCGTCGCGGAGGACGAAGAGGGCAGGGATGGACATGATCTTGAACTCGCGCGCGAGCTCGGGCTCCTCGTCGACGTTGACCTTGGCGATAACGTACTCGGGGTGCTCGTCTGCTATCTCCTCGAGGATAGGCGCTACCATTTTACAAGGGCCGCACCAGGTTGCGTAAAAGTCCACGAGGACGGGCTTATCGCTCTTTATTACCATTTCATCAAATTCTGCTTTTCCAATATGAAGTACTGACATATCAATTTTCCTTTCTCTTTATTACTTATTATGATTTATGCTTGTAATATAACATACAGTGGCAGTAGCCCTCAAACTCGGGATCGGCGATCTGCTCTCTGAACTCCTTGCAGATACACTTATTTTCCTCGGTCTTCTCGAAGCGGCACGGACAGTAGCCGCCGCGCTCCTTGAGCCCCTGCTTTACGGTTGCTACGATCTCCTTGTCTTCGTTAAGCGTGATTCTCGGTTTCATATTACTGCCTCCTTTTGTTTTGTGAGTCCATTATATCATACTTTTTCCACTTTGTATGTAACAAAGTCACAAAAAGAGAATTTTTTGCAAAACGGTAAAGAAAAGAGAGGACATCTCGGCTACTTACCGATTTGTCCTCTCTTAGCTTGTTATAAGGGCTTTGGTTTAGTCTATATTTGTGTCTGACCGATCGGGTGTGATGCTCGCGCTTTTGTCAAGGTAAAAATCCTCGCTAATAGCATCACCCTTGCCGGGGTGCGACAAGCATTGTTTTTGACAATTATTGTTGTCAAATAAGCGCTCTTTAACGGATTTGACTGCGGCGCTGCTACTTGTCCGCAGGCTCGTCCGGCTCGTGAGACAGGTTCGCGGCACTGCTGTCTGTATCCCGCTCATCCGGCTTGTCGGAGGTGTCTTGAGCGTTTTCGCTGCTTTCGTTTTTTGGCTCGTCCGCAGGTCCGCCTGCAAAGAAGGTCATAAATATCAGCATTACGCAGCCGATGATCACGATGTATTTACCGGGCGGATTTTGCACAAAGTGGGCGATGTAGCCGAGGAATGGAATAGAGAACTTTGCCTTGCCTATAACGTTAGATGAGGCAAGGTTGCCTATCTCCGGATCACCGTCGAGGGCATTTTCTATATTACCGTCACGCACGTTATTGATACCGTACGTGGTGTACATCACGATCTCGTGGCCCATCTCGTCCTTGGCGTACTCCTTGATGATGGGAGCGCCGTTTTCGTCGAGCTTTTGGTTGCCCTTGTCGTCGACTTCATAGATCGGGATCCTGCCGACCACGTTATATATTTTATGGGTGACCTTTGTTCCCCTTTGATCTACCTGGAAGGTAACGGTGTCGCCCGGCTTAAGATTTCCGGCCTCCTCGGGCGTGAGCCTGTCGACGTAGACTATAGAGCCTGTCAGTATCTCGGGCTCCATTGAGCCCGAGAGCACTATGTGCGGCTCAATGCCGAACACTCTGACTCCGACGAGCAGGATAACGAAAGCGATGAATAGGATCAGCGCGACGGTCGACGTGACGTCAAGCGCTTTTTTAGCCCATTTTGGCATTGGGATCTCCCTTCTTATTTTATTGTTACTATTATAGCATAACTTACCAAGCTTTACAAGATGTATTTTATTAAGTTTTGAAAACGCGGGCGGCAGGGCAAGGATTTCGGTTTTTTATTTATGAATAAATTGTAAATGAAAGAAATTTTCAAATTTTCACAAAAAAATTCAAAAAGTGCGAAAAAATGAAAATTATTTTCAAAAATCGGGTGAATTTATGAAATTTGCATAAAATATTTAAAATATTTAAACGTGTGTTTTTGCATAAAAAATATTCAAAAAACGTATTGACAAGGGGCGATTTATGTGCTAAAATCGGAATTGTGAAAGTAATTTTCATAAATTTTGGAGATAATTTTCATTATTTTCATATAAACCTCACAAAACATACGAAAAAATGAAAATTATTTTCAAAAACTGCAAAAAATCACGAAAGGAGGCAGGATATTGAACAGGACTTTACTTCAGGCGCAGCTCTTGTACAACGACATGGGCAAATCCGAGAAGCGAGTCGCTGACTGGTTATTCTCCCACTCGGGAGAGATCCTTCCGTATTCCATAACAGATCTTGCCTCCATGTGTGAGAGCAGTGAGGCAACGATAGTCCGATTCTCCAAGAGACTCGGCTGCTCGGGATACCAGGATCTGAAGATAGCTCTGGCAAGAGAGCACGACAAGAAGGTTATAGCTCCGACCATTACTCCGGAGGACGACTGCTTCAGCATCTTTGAGAAGGTGTGTAACGACGCGTACATGTCGCTCGAGAGGACGAAGAAGACGCTCTCGCCCGAGGCTATGTCGGCTGCGGTGAATGCGATCGCCGAGTCGGGCAGGGTGGTTCTCATCGGACTTGGCGCCTCGGCCCAGGTCGCGGAGGACGCGAGCAACAAGCTGCTCAGAGCGGGCTGCAACTCGGTGGCGTACGCCGACACCCATATGCAGGCGATAGCCGTCTCTCAGCTCCGTCCGGGTGACACCGTGATAGGTATTTCACAGTCGGGAGCTTCCAAGGACATAGTCGAGTCTATGAAGATCGCGAGGTCGCGCGGAGCCCGCACGATAGCCATCACCTCGCGCGAGCGCTCACCCATAGCAAGGCACTCCGAGATAGTTCTCCTCACCGACACCGAGGAGACGAGGCACTCAACCCTCGGCTTAAATTCCCACATAGCCAGACTCATCGTTATTGACGCCCTATGCTACAAGCTCGTGTACGAGAACGCTGACCGGGCTCAAGCGGTGGTGAAGGAGGAGGCCGAGCTGAAAGCGAAGCGAATCGAAGATTGACGCTTCGCAGTTATGATTGCCCCGTGGGGCAAGTTATGAGTGATGATTGGCTTCGCCAAGTTATGATTGCCTGTTGGCAAGTTAAAGTTGATTTGAGCGATCATAACTTAACGTTGAGCGTGTAGCGAAACTCATAGTTTTTGCATAGCAAAATCATAGCTTTCACGCAGTGAAATTATAACGAGTGCGATAGCGCTCTCACAACTCAACCTAAGATTGACGCTTCGCAGTTATGATTGCCCCGTGGGGCAAGTTATGAGTTAAAATACCCTTCGGGTAGTTATGATTGGCCGGCGCCAAGTTTAAGGTTTGATGGGCAATCATATCATAACGTTGAGCGTGTAGCGAAACTCATAGTTTTTGCATAGCAAAATCATAGCTTTCACGCAGTGAAATTATAACGAGTGCGATAGCGCTCTCACAACTCAACCCAAATAACCATCAGCGAAAACAAAAATAATTTATATATACAAAAAGGAGAAACTAAATGAAAATTTTGGTTGTAAACGCAGGTTCTTCTTCTCTTAAGTATCAGCTTTTTGATATGGAGAGCGGGGAAGTGCTTGCAAAGGGCCTTTGCGAGAGAATCGGCATTGACGGTAAGATCACTCACAAGCGCCCCGGCAAGGAGGATTACTCCAAGGAAACCGAGCTTAAGGACCACAAGGCGGCGATCGAGCTTGTTCTCTCTCTCCTCACTGATCCCGAGCTGGGTGTTGTAAAGAGCGCTGACGAGATCGGCGCGGTAGGCCACAGATTCGCGCACGGCGGCGAGATCCGTGAGTCCTCTATCCTCGATGACGAGAAGCTCAAGTATCTTGAGAGCATCGTTGAGATCAACCCCCTACACGGCCCGCCCGCAATCAGCGGCTTCAAGGGCTGCAAGGCAGTTATGCCCGATGTTGTACACGTAGGTGTATTCGACACCTCTTACTACTCCTCGATGGAGGAGAAGGCGTTCGTATACCCCATCCCTTACGAGCTTTATGAAAAGTATAAGGTTCGCCGCTACGGCTTCCATGGTACCTCTCACAGATTTGTTTGCGCAGAGGCAGGAAAGCTGATCGGCGACAAGAATGCAAAGATAATCACCTGCCACCTCGGTAACGGCTCGTCTATCACCGCTTCCGTAAACGGCAAGGCTATCGACACCTCCATGGGCTTCACTCCCAATGACGGCGTTCCCATGGGTACCAGATGCGGCGCTATCGATCCTACGGTCGTTCCCTATATTATGAAGAAGGAAGGCCTCAGCGCAGAGGAGGTTGAAAAGCTCCTTAACTCCAAGTCCGGTCTTCTCGGCGTTTCCGGCGTTTCCAGCGACTGCAGAGATATCTCCTCCGCTGCCGAGGGCGGCAACAAGAGAGCCGCTCTTGCGCTCGAGATCCTCACCCACAACATCAAGAAGATCATCGGCTCCTACGTTGCGGAGATGGACGGCGTGGACGCGCTCGTATTCACCGCGGGTATCGGCGAGAACGACAGAGTCCTCCGCCAGAACGTATGCCGCAATATGTCTTACCTCGGCGTTAAGATCGACGAGGAGCTCAATATGAGCTGTCCTCGCGGCGAGACCGTTGAGCTTACCGCTCCCGGCGCAAAGGTCAGAACCTTCGTTATCCCCACCAACGAGGAATATATGATCGCTCTTGACACTCTCGCTCTTGCGTCCAAGTAATAAATTAGTTAATAACATATTATTTGTATATACCGAAAGGAAAAGAAAAATGAAATCTGTATACGAGATTAAGAAAGAGATCTGCGAGGTCGGTCACATTATGTACGAGCTCGGCTTCGTAGCTGCAAACGACGGTAACATTTCCGTCAAGGTCTCTGATAACGAGTTCTACTGCACTCCCACCGGAGTTTCCAAGAGAGACCTTACCCCCGATATGATCATCAAGGTCGACAAGAACGGAAAGAAGCTCGAGGGTAAGCTCAACCCCTCCTCGGAGATCAAGATGCATATGAGAGTGTACCAGGAGAGACCTGACGTAAACGCTGTAGTTCACGCTCACCCCCCTGTTGCAACCGCGTTCACTATCGCGGGTGTAGACCTTGACCAGTACATTCTCCCCGAGGCAGTCCTCACCATCGGTAGCGTTCCTACCTGTGAGTACGGTACCCCCTCCACCATGGAGATTCCCGACTCGCTTCTGCCCTATATTCAGAACCACGACGCATTCCTTCTCAAGAACCACGGCGCTCTTACCGTAGGCTGCAACCTCAACAAGGCTCGCTTCGTAATGGAGGAGGTTGAGTTCAACGCAAAGATCTGTAAGTACGCTATGGAGCTCGGCGCGGTTCACGAGATCCCCAACGATCAGCTCGTTAAGCTCATGGAGCTTCGTAAGAAGATGAACCTTCCCGGCCGTCACCCCGGCATTGAGTATGACGAGGAGCCCGCTAATGCAAACGAGGAGCTTGTCGCTACCATAACCCGCAAGGTTCTCGAGGCTCTCGGTAAATAATTTTCCCTTGGGTTAATTCTTAAGTAATTCTTAAGAAAGGAGAAAAGTAAAATGGCTTTTAATTGGACAGAGGCCGACATAGAAAAGGTCGTTGCCTCAGTGCTTGAGAATCTTAAGTCCGCACCCGTGTCGACTTCTGCGAAGAGCTGGGACGCTACCGGCTATGCCGGAAGAAAGTTTATAGGCGTCTATTCGGATATGAACGACGCTATCGAGGCGGCAAACCAGGGCTACAAGGCTATCAGGGCTATGTCTCTTGAGGAGCGCGAGAAGGTTATCGCCGTGATCCGCGATCTCACAAGAAAAGAGGCGCCCATTATGGCCGAGATCGGCGTTGCCGAAACCAAGATGGGCAGGGTAGCGCACAAGATCGCAAAGCACAATCTTGTAGCAGATAAGACTCCCGGAACGGCGGATATAGTGTCGCAGGCCAAGACCGGTGACTACGGTCTTACGCTCACCGAGATGGCTCCCTTCGGAGTAGTGGGAAGCATAACGCCCTCCACCAACCCCTCCGAGACCGTCATCTGTAACAGTATCGGAATGATCGCGGCGGGTAACGGAGTGGTATTCAACCCCCATCCCGGAGCTATCGCGACATCCAACTACGCTATAGATCTTGTCAACCGCGCCTCAGCACAGGCGGGCGGTCCAAAGGTGCTCGTGGCATCGGTGGTCAAGCCCACTCTCGACACCGCAAATATTATGTATAAGCACCCCTCGATCAGACTTTTAGTCTGCACGGGTGGCCCCGGAGTTGTAAAAAGCGTGCTTTCCTCGGGAAAGAAGGCTATCGGCGCCGGAGCGGGTAATCCCCCCGTTATCGTCGACGACACCGCGGATATCAGAAAGGCGGGAAAGGACATCATCGACGGCTGCTCCTTCGATAACAACCTGCCTTGCATAGCGGAGAAGGAGGTCTTCGCCTTCACTAACATAGCAGACGAGCTCATCGACTCCATGATCGCGGCCGGAGCCTACAAGATCGATAGGGCAACGGCGGACAGACTCGCCACTATCGTCCTTGAGGATAAGAAAAACCCCAAGACCGGAGTCGTATCCAAGACCGTCAGCCGTGAATGTGTAGGCAGAGACGCCAAGGTCCTTCTTGCAAAGGTTGGCATAAACGTTGGCGACGAGATACGCTGTATCATCTGTGAGACCGAGTTTGAGCACCCATTCGTTCAGCACGAATTGATGATGCCCATTCTCCCCATCGTCAGAGTAAAGAATATTGACGAGGCTATCGACCTTGCCGTAAAGGCAGAGCACGGCAACCGTCATACCGCGCACATGCACTCGAAGAACATTGACCACCTGACCAGATTTGCCAGAGCGGTCGAGACCACGATATTCGTAAAGAACGCGCCCTCCTACGCGGGCATAGGCTTTGGAGGAGAGGGACACACCACCTTCACCATCGCGGGTCCCACAGGAGAAGGTATCACCAGCGCGAGAAGCTTTACCAGATATCGCAGATGTGTTCTCTCGGAGAGCTTCAGAATTATATAAAAGAAAAAAACGACAACTATAAGTTACATAAATATCTATTTATATAATATAGCTGTCGGGAAAGGTAAATAAAATGAACATTACTTCTTCTCAGGTGGAAGCTATAGTAAGAAGGATACTCGGCGAGAATATGAACACCTCCCCTCAGGGCGCAGGTATCCCCAAGACCGCAAAGGTCGCTATGCTCACCGCCCAAAAGAAAATTGAGGTAAAGGAATTCCCCATTCCCGCCCTTCAGGACGACGACATTCTTGTCAAGGTTGAGGGCTGCGGTGTTTGCGGTACCGACGTTCACGAGTGGAAGGGCGATCCCTTCGGACTTATTCCGGTAACTCTCGGTCACGAGGGAACGGGCGAGATCATCGCTCTAGGCAAGAACGTCAAGACCGATACCGCCGGCAAGCCGATCAAGGTAGGCGACAAGATCGTCACCTCCGTTATCAGCTGCGGTGAGTGTCACGTCTGCCGTAATCACCCCGCTAACACCAACCTTTGTGACAAGCAGGGCGTCTTCGGACTTATTCCTCACAGCGATTCCCAGCCTCTTACCGGTTGGTTCGCAACCCACCTCCTCATCAGAGGCAAGGGCTCGACCTACTTTGTAGTGAACGACCTCGACCTCCAGGAGAGAATGCTCCTTGAGCTTGCGTGCGTATGTGTACACGCCCTTAAGAGAGCAAACACCACAGGTCTTATCAACTTTAATTCCAAGGTACTTGTTCAGGGACTTGGCCCCGTAGGTCTCGTTATGATCTCCGTGCTCCGCGCGGCAGGTGTAAATCACATCGTGGCTATCGACGGCACTCCCAAGAGACTCGAGATGGCAAAGAAGCTCGGCGCAAAGACCGTCATCAGCTTCAAGGAGATCGCCTCTCTTGAGGAGAGAGTCGCTATCGTCAAGGGCGTTGCAAACGGTGTAGGCGTAGACTTCGCCTTCCAGTGTACAGGCGCCCCCATGGCGGCAAAGGACATCTACGAATATATTCGCCGCGGAGGCGGAATGTGTGAGATGGGCTTCTTCGTAAACAACGGAGAGTACACCGTCAACCCTCACTTCGCTATGTGTAACAAGGAGATCTCCATCGTGGGATCCTGGGACTACAGCGCGGACGATTATCCCACAACTATGGCATTCCTCCGTCAGGCAAGAGAGATGAAGATCCCGATCAAGGAGCTCATCACTCACTCCTATCCTCTCGACAAGCTCAACGAGGCTATGGAGATGAACGTTTCACAGCAGGGTATCAAGATTTGCTACGTTGCTGAATAAGGAGTGTTGATATGGCACTCGGAATGATTGAGGTTTTTGGCTTCGCAACGGCAATAGTATGCGCTGACGCGATGGCAAAGGCGGCGGACGTTAAGGTCGTTGCCATAGACAAAAACAAGCCTGCGGCAGGCGACGCGGCAAAGGTTCCCCTCGTTATGGCCATTAAGGTCGAGGGATCTGCCGCAGCGGTCGAGGCGGCCGTAATGGCCGGGAAAGCGGAAGCGGAAAAGAGAGACCTCTATATCTGTCACAAGATAATCGCAAGACAGAGCGAGGACATCGAGTGGTTTGCGCACCTCTCCGCTCTCGGCAAGGATAAGTTAAGATAAAAACAAATTTTATACAAAGGAGAAATCAAAAAAATGATGGAAGCACTCGGAATGGTAGAGACCAGAGGTCTCGTAGCGGCTATCGAGGCTGCAGATGCTATGGTTAAGGCTGCAAACGTAGTTCTTATCGGTAGCGAGAAGATCGGATCCGGTCTTGTAAGCGTTATGGTACGCGGTGATGTAGGAGCTGTAAAGGCTGCTGTTGAGGCAGGCTCTGCTGCTGCTCACTCTCTCGGCGAGGTTATTGCGACTCACGTAATTCCCAGACCTCACGCTGACGTTGAAAAGCTTCTTCCCGTTATCAAGTAATTGAAAAAGGACTTGACGGTATGAAGGCTATAGCGCTGCTCGAGGTGCAGGCAATGGTTGCCGCGATCACGGGCCTTGACGCTATGGTAAAAGCGGCCGACGTAAAACTTATTCACGTGGAAAAGCGCCTCGGCGGCAGGCTGGTAACGGTCGTCGTCGAAGGCGAGGTTTCCGCGGTAAAGGCGGCCCTTGAGGCCGGTGCGGCTGCTGCAGCCGAAGTCGGAAAGGTGAAGTGCTGCGAGGTGATCGCCCGCCCGCATCCCGACGTTATGAGATTCCTTACTACAGGATAACTGACGGCGGACAAACATAGGTTTTAAGACAAGCGTCTTAGAATATATATTTTCGAAAATTTATTATTTTAAAAATCTTACAGGAGGATTCAAACATGGAAGCACTTGGAATGGTAGAGACCAGAGGTCTCGTAGCTGCTATTGAGGCGGCTGATGCTATGGTTAAGGCTGCTAACGTTGTACTTATCGGTTCTGAGAAGATCGGTTCCGGTCTTGTAAGCGTTATGGTACGCGGCGACGTTGGTGCTGTAAAGGCTGCTGTTGAGGCAGGCTCTGCAGCTGCTAACTCTCTTGGCGAGGTTATTGCGACTCACGTAATTCCCAGACCTCACCAGGACGTTGAGAAGCTTCTTCCTTCTATCAAGTAATTTTCCGAAAAGGAAGGTTATTAGTTGGTTGACGCTCGGCATCCAAAGGGGCTATATCGCCCCTTTGGGTACTGCAATAGCGCTTAAAAGCAAACTGTAGTTATTATTTTTAAGCATTACTGTAGTATAAATTGTGAATAAAGCGAAAGGAACAACCTTATGAATAACGTTTTATCAAGCCAGATAGCAGAAATAGTAAAGCAGGTTATCGAGAATATTGAAAAGGCAGAAAAGGATGAATGCAAAAGCGGGTGCGTCATTTGTAAGAGCCGTAACGAATGCGGGGCCGATGAGGTGCCGGTAGGTGTCTCCAACAGACACATACACCTCTCGCGCGAGGACGTCGAGACGCTCTTTGGCCGTGGGTATGAGCTCACGCCGATGAAGGATCTTTCTCAGCCGGGACAGTACGCGTGCAAGGAGACCTTAACGCTTATCGGTCCATCACTCCGCCCTATAGAAAACGTCAGAGTGCTCGGTCCCGTAAGAGGCAAGTCTCAGGTCGAGATATCCGCTACCGACTCCTTCACCCTGAAGGTAAAGCCGCCTGTCAGAGAGTCCGGAAAGACTCAAGGCTCCGCTCCGATAATCATTGTCGGACCGAAGGGAGTTGTCGAGCTTAAGGAAGGCTGTATCATAGCTAACAGACATATACACATGTCACCCTCCGACGCATCGAGATTTGGCGTTAAGGATTGCGATTACGTAACTGTCGACGTCGAGGGAAAAAGGCGCACAAGATGGTTTGACGTTCAGGTCAGAGTCCACAAGGACTTCAGACTCGAGATGCACGTTGACACGGATGACGCGAATGCGGTCGGCATCGGCAACGGGGCAAAGGTTAAGATAGTAAAATAAACAGCTCGAATAAATGAGAAAGGCGAAAAAGATATGTTAAGAGGAATTATCAGAGGACACATCGTTTCCACCAGAAAGCAGGAATCCTTGGTCGGCAGCAAGTTTATGGAGGTTCAGATCATGAAGAATGGTCAGCTCACCGACGAGTACGTGGTTGCTATCGACTCGGTTGGCGCAGGTATCGGCGAGACCGTGCTCATCACCACCGGCTCTTCGGCAAGATTGGCGCTTCGTAATACATCTGCGCCTGCAGATGCAGTAATCGTCGGCATAGTGGATTAATTTTTTCGGATATTTCCCCCGTATTCTACCAAGCTCGCCGTATTCATATACGGCTTCGGGTAGAAGTACGTGGCAACTATCTCGAAAAAATCCAGCTTTAGGATATTTCCCCCGTATTCTACCAAACTCGCCGTATTCATATACGGCTTCGGGTAGAAGTACGTGGCAACTATCTCGAAAAAATACTGTTTTTGGATATTACCCTGTATTCTACCAAACCTACAATATTTTTATATTGCTTCGGGTAGAAGCGCGAGGCGATCCATCTCAAAACACCTTCGCCAAAAGAGTGAGGGTATTGATAGCAAAGCAAACAAAATGAATTTAGTCCTATACCGTGTAAGGTTTTGCGGTAAAATCTCGCGAAAATCTTAAGAAAGGAGGTAGCGATGTACGAATTAAAGCAGGTAATGAAGGATGCCGGCCTTGTGGGTGACGGCGGAGCGGGTTTCCCCTCCTATGCCAAGCTTGCAGAGGGCGCTGATACACTGATTATCAACGGCTCGGAATGTGAGCCGCTCTTATACACCGACTATATGCTGATGAAGCGTGAGCTTCCCATGATACTCGCAGGTATCCAGTCGGTCATCTGGAGTCTCGGAATAAAGAGAGCGCTCTTTTGCGTTAAGGAGCATACGGCAAGAAGGCTTTCGCTTTCCGAGGGCGATCAGCTCGGCGCGGGCATCTTTGTCAAGGTGATACCAAACGTATATCCCATAGGCGACGAGATAGCTCTTATCTATCAGGCGACAGGCAGGATCGTAAAGCCCGGCAGTCTCCCGATATCTAAGGGTGTCCTGGTTTACAACGTCGAGACTATGTACAATCTCGGCAGAGCAGTCAAATATTTTGAGCCCGTCACTATGAAGTGGCTCACCGTCGGCGGCGACGTGAAAGAGCCGTGTGTCGTTCGTGTGCCGATAGGCACTCCCATCGCAGACCTCTTTGAAAGACTCGGTATAGAGGTTGACGAGGAGCATGCGGTTATCGACGGCGGCCCATCTATGGGTAAGATCGTCAACCATAATATTGCCGAGGTAGGCAAGACTACCAAGGCTCTCATCGTCCTCCCGAAAAACACAAGGGCGGTCGAGTCAAAGCTGATAAACAAGAGAACGGCAGTTACCAGAGCAGAGACTGCCTGCTGTCAGTGTACAAGGTGCACCGATCTTTGCCCGAGGGCTCTGCTTGGCTATCCGCTCGAGCCTCATAAGATGGTACGTACCGCTATGGGCGCGGCAGTCGCTATGCCGCAGATGGTCATCAGCGCGACGCTGTGCTGCGGATGCGGAATCTGTGAGACCGTAGCCTGCAGTCAGGGCATTTCCCCCAGGGCCGTGATAAATAATTACAAGGAATTGCTCGCCAAGAACAAGCTCCGTTACACTCAGGATGAGGAGGCGGAGGTCAAGCCCGAGAGAGAATACAGAATGATCCCATCGGTAAAGTGGGCACAGGATCTCGGCGTCGCAAGGTTCGATAAGCTGCCTGTATGGGGCGGAGAGCTTTTCGACTTTGACAGAGTTGAGCTCGCCCTCGGCAGATACATAGGAATACCGAGCACGCCCTCTGTAAGGGACGGCGCTATAGTAAAGGCCGGTGATATCGTCGCTTCCGCAACTGCGGGACTCTCGATACCTCAGCACGCGTCGATCGGCGGCAGAGTAACCGTAACAGACAAGAAAATAATCATTGATAGGGTAACATAGAATGTATAAGGCAATTGGTGTTATAGAACTGAAAAATATACCCAAGGGCATTGAGGCGGCAGACGCGGCGCTTAAGAGCGCGGGCGTTGAGATGGTATCCAGCCACCCCTCCTGTCCCGGCAAGTATGAGATAATATTGACCGGCTCAATATCCAACGTGAGCGCCGCAGTCTCTCACGTCACCTCGAGATTTGAGGGCTTCGTGATCGACTCCTCGGTCATCGGTAGGATAGAGGACCAGGTCATCTCGGCTCTTTTCGGCACTCACGCAGCAGAAAGATCCGGCTCGCTCGGTCTAATTGAGACCTACTCTGCGGCCAGCGCGATCAAGGCGGCGGATATAGCTGTCAAGACTGCGCGCGTCGAGATATACGATCTCCGAGTATCGAGAGGTATGGGCGGCAAGGGTATTATAATACTCACCGGCGAGATCGGCGACGTTACCGCGGCGGTTGAGGCGGGATCAAATTACGCGAAGGAGAACGCTATGCTTTCCTCCTACTCGGTGATCCCCGCGCCTCATGAAGAGCTTTGGAATCAGATGTAAGGAGAATTGCAGATGGAGAACATTAAATTTGTAATCGAAAAAAGCGCGAGAATAGACAAGCTCGTCAGCACTCTTTACGAGAAGATGCCCGAGATCGAATCCGCGCGCGGAATCCTCGTTACCGAGAGCTATAAGGCGACCGAGCACCTTCCCATCATCAAGCGCAGGAGTGCCGCCTTTGCTCATATTCTTGAAAATCTCCCCATCGTCATAAGGGATGGAGAGCTCGTGGTCGGAAGCGCGACGGTAGCTCCCAGAGGCGCTCAGGTATTCCCTGAATATTCCTACGAGTGGCTCGAGGCAGAGCTTGACACGGTATCCACCCGCGCGGCTGACCCATTCTACATCAGCGAGAAGACAAAGGCCGACCTTCGCGCTATCTATCCGTGGTGGAAGGGAAAGACTTGCTCGGATCTTGCCAAAGCGAATATGGCTCCCGAGGCCTACGCGGCCTTCACCGAGCACAACGTCTTCACCCCGGGTAACTATTTCTATAACGGCATCGGACACGTATGCGTTCAGTACGATAAGGTCTTGAGGATCGGTTATCGCGGAATCATAACCGAGGCCAAGGCCGCTATGGATAAGCTTGATTTTTCAGATGCGGAATACGTACAGAGAAGAAACTTCCTTGAGGCAGTTATTGAGAGCTGTGAGGCGGTTATCGAATATGCGAGAAGATACTCGAGACTCGCACGCGAGCTTGCCGGTAAGGAAACAGACTACGACAGACGCCGCGAGCTTGAGACCATAGCTAAAAACTGCGCGAGAGTTCCCGAGTTTGGCGCGACCACCTTCCACGAGGCGTGTCAGTCCTTCTGGTTCGTACAGCTCCTTCTTCAGATAGAGTCGAGCGGACACTCCATATCTCCCGGACGCTTTGACAAATATATGTATCCCTACTACAAGGCGGATATGGACAAGGGCGCGATCACTAAGGAGCAGGCGCAGGAGCTCCTCGACTGTATTTGGGTTAAGTTCAATGATATAAACAAGGTTCGTGACGCCGTTTCCGCAGACGGATTTGCAGGCTACGGAATGTTCCAGAACCTTATTGTGGGCGGTCAGAACGAGCACGGTATGGACTCGACCAATGACCTCTCCTATATGTGCCTTGAGGCGGCTATGCACGTGCCGCTCCCTCAGCCCTCCATCTCTATCAGAGTGTGGAACGGCTCTCCCGAGGACCTTCTCATCAAGGCCGCTGCGCTCACGAGACTCGGCACGGGTCTGCCCGCGTACTACAACGATGAGATAATTATTCCCTCCATAATGGCTCGCGGACTCACTCTTGAGGATGCGAGAGACTATTGTATCATCGGTTGCGTTGAGCCCCAAAAGGGCGGTAAGACCGACGGCTGGCACGATGCGGCATTCTTCAACATGTGCCGTCCTCTCGAGCTCGCCTTCTCAAACGGTATGGATAAGGGTAAAAAGATCGGTCCCGAGACCGGTGACGTCGCTCTTATGAGCACCTTTGAGGAGTTTTACAACGCGTACAAGACACAGCAGAGCTATATGATAAAGCTGCTTGTCAACGCCAACAACGCTATTGACTCCGCACACGCTATGCGCTGTCCCTTGCCCTTCCAGTCCTGTATGGTAGACGACTGCATCGGCAGAGGTAAATCTCTCCAAGAGGGCGGAGCCGTGTATAACTTTACCGGCCCTCAAGGCTTCGGAATCGCAAACAATACCGACGGTCTTATTGCTATAAAGCAGCTTGTTTTCGATGAGAAAAAGGTGACCATGGCAGAGATGCGTGAGGCTCTCAAGGCCAACTTCGGCTACGGTATTCAGGGTGCTGCTGCAGAAAAGCTCACTATAGAGGTTGCCGTAGAGCTTGCCAAGGAGGGTATAGACATCACCCCCGAGGCTATAAAGACCATCTACAAGGAGATCACCTCCGCGTCTGCTATAAGCGAGAGCGACAAGGCGAGGTACAAGGAGATAAAGAGACTTATTGAGGAGACCTGCCCTAAGTACGGCAACGACATCTACGAGGTGGATATGTTTGCGCGCGACGTTGCAAACACCTATACCAAGGAGGTAGAAAAGTATAAGAACGTGCGCGGCGGAATCTTCCAGGCGGGACTCTATCCCGTATCGGCAAACGTACCGCTCGGCGGCACTACCGGAGCGACTCCCGACGGCCGTTTAGCTTACACGCCCCTGGCCGACGGCATTGGACCTGCTTCCGGCAGAGACGTCAAGGGACCGACCGCTACCGCCAACTCGGTGGCCAAGCTTGAGCAGTGCGTAGCCTCCAACGGAACTCTCCTTAACCAGAAGTTCCATCCCTCGGCTCTTGAGGGAATGAAGGGACTTACCAAGTTCGTTTCCCTGATACGCTCCTACTTTGATCAGAAGGGTATGCACGTTCAGTTCAACGTGGTTACCAAGGAGACTCTCCTTGACGCTCAGGCCAATCCCGAGAAGTATAAGACCCTCGTGGTCAGAGTTGCAGGATACAGTGCGCTGTTTACTACTTTGTCAAAGTCGCTGCAGGATGATATAATCAACCGCACCGAGCAGGGCTTCTAGTCTATCAAATTTTTGATATATTCGCCGTTTTTCGGCAGGCTCGCAATAGGTAACTATTGCTTCGGCCTCAAGAACGACAAATCTATCTAAAAATTTGTACGACTACAACTACCAAGGCTCGCAATAGGTAACTATTGCTTCAGCCTCAAGAGCGACAGATCTATTTGAAAAATACGATAGTAACATAACGATAACAGAGGTAAAAATATGGAAAGAAAGGGAAGGATCTTTAATATACAACGCTTCTCGATCCATGACGGTCCGGGGATAAGGACGATAGTGTTCTTTAAGGGCTGTTATATGAGATGCGCGTGGTGTTGTAATCCTGAGTCGCAGAGATATGAGATAGAGACTCTTATTGAGGGCGGCAAGGAAAAGACGGTCGGTCGCGACGTGACTGTGGCTGACATTATGCCGGAGATCCTTGCCGATCTTCCGTATTACCGCCGCTCGGGTGGCGGTGTAACGCTTTCGGGCGGTGAGGTGCTCGCGCAGGCGGATTTCGCGGCGGAGCTGCTCCGTGCCTGCAAGGAGGCGGGGTTGCATACGGCCATTGAGTCGAGCGCGAATGCTCCGTACTCCGATATAGAGAAATTGCTTCCTTACCTTGATTTATACCTTATGGATATCAAGCATATGGATAGCAGAAAGCACGAGGAATACACCGGAGCTAAAAACGAGCGCATACTCGAGAATGCAAGGCTCGTTGCCGAGAGCGGCGTTGAGCTTATCATCAGGACTCCCGTGATCCCGACGTTTAACGACAGTGATAAGGATATCAAGGCTATTGCCGATTTCGCAAGGAGTCTCAAGACGGTTGAGGAGTATCATCTCTTGCCATATCACAGGCTCGGCACCGACAAGTACACCGGCCTTGGCAGAGTGTATGCGCTCCCCGAGATCGAGCCGCCTGAAAAGTCGAGGATGCAGCATCTTCTCTCGGTTGCGGAGACCTCGGGGCTGAAATGCCAGATTGGCGGATAAAGGCCACTTGATAGATAACTAAAGAAAATAATAATAATATTTGTTTACATATTTCGGAGGAAAAATGGAACTTAGAGAAAAAATGAGAATTGTGCAGGAGCTCGTTCCCGGTAAGCAGGTGACTCTCTGTCACATTATCGCCAACCCCGATGACGTTCTGTACACAAAGCTCGGTCTTGATCCCAAGACTGACTATACGCGCTCTGCTATCGGAGTACTTACCATATCCCCTGCAGAGAGTGCGGTCATCGCGGCTGATATAGCTATCAAGTCCTCGGGCGCGGATATCGGCTTTGTCGACAGATTCACCGGCACACTCATCATTTCCGGCAGCGTATCCTCGGTCGAGTCGGCCTTCACGGCCATAAGAGAGTACGTTATCAACAAGCTCGGATACACCTGCTGTGAGATAACCAAGACCTAAGATATGAAAAAGATAATACTGATAGGAAGGGTTGCGGCAGGCAAGACCACTCTTACTCAGGCGCTGCGCGGCGAGGAGATCAAATACTTCAAGACGCAGTACGTAAACTATATGGACACCATCATCGACACGCCCGGTGAGTACACCGAGCTCAGGCAGACGAGCGGAGCTTTAGCGCTCTACTCATACGAGGCTGACGTTGTCGGTCTTGTCCTCAGCGCCAACGAGCCGTACTCCATCTTCTCCCCATGTATTACCAGTCTTGTAAACCGCGAGGTCGTGGGCATCATTTCCGGTATAGATAAGCCGGACGCCAACGTCGAGCGCGTTGAGAGGTGGCTGAGGCTTGCGGGCTGTAAGAAAATATTCCCTTTAAGCGCCGTTACGGGCGAGGGTGTAGACAAGCTCCTCGACTATCTTAGCGAGGAAGATCAAAAGGAGAATAGCTAAAAATGAGCAGAACTTCTGTTATTGCATTTGCCAACAACAAGGGTGGCAGCGGTAAGACCACAACTTGCTCCAACGTAGGTCTGGCTATGGCTAAGGCGGGTAAGCGTGTATTACTTATCGACGGAGATATGCAGCTTAATTTGACCCTTTCCTTCTTTGATGAGGATAGGGCTCTCGGCTTTGCTACCGAGGAGAAAAACATATATAACGCCGTAAAGGGTGAGAAGGATCTGTCGGACTACGTTGCCCCGACGCAGTACGAGAATCTCGACATCATTCCTTCTTCATCACTGATGAGCGGAATAGAATACGAGCTCTTCACCAAGTGGCAAAGAGAGTTCATTTTGAGAAAGTGTCTCTCGCCGATTATTGCCAGGGGATACTACGATTTTATCCTTATAGATGCGCCGCCTACACTCGGCGGCTGGGTGATGAATATACTCACAGTTTCCGATCACGTGATCATACCGGTAGAGGCAAGTCCGTGGGGACTGTTCGGCCTTGCCAATATGTTTGACTTTATAGGTCAGGTAAAAGCCCTTAACCCGAAGCTCGAGGTAATGGGCATTGCCATAACTAAGGCGGATGAGAGAAAGAGCTACTTCAAGCAGACTCTCGAGACTCTCCGCGAGTTCGAGGCGGCAAGGCTCTTTAACACCTACGTAAGAATTGATTCGGCTATCGAGTGGGCGCAGGACAACAGCCAGCCCGTCGTAGCGTACAAGAGATATAGCCGCAGTGCTATTGAATATACCAAGCTTGCAAAGGAGATAATTCAGTATGCCAATAGGTAAGAATGCACTTAAAAGAGTGACTAACAACGGCTACTCCAAGGTATCTGTCTCGGCTCCGGATATGGAGCACAGCGAGATCGTCGAGACTCCGAAAAAGGAAGAGATAAAGAAGGTTGCCTCTCTTAAGGAGGAGCCTAAGAAGAACACGGCTCCCAAAACCAAAAAGGCTCCCGTAAAGAAGCCCGAGGTAAAGAAGGCCAAGGATAAAAACGAGGCAAGTCGCCCCGACGGATTTGTGCGCTACGGACTCGGCACAGAGCTCCCCGTACACCTTCTCTGATAGGGGAAAGTGATACACGGCCCCTAAGGAAACGTGAATAATATGAACATCTGGGACGTATTATATGAAAAGGCCACCGAGGTGCAAAACGGCAGGAGGATCTCACCTTTTGTCGACGCGGGTGGAGTTGGCGCGGCTATTCTGACAAAGGCGGGTAATATATACGTCGGCGTATGTATTGACACCGCGTGCTCGCTCGGAATGTGCGCGGAGAGAAATGCTATAGCAAATATGATCACTAATGGAGAGAGCGAGATCGATAAGGTCGTTGCGGTTATGACGGACGGCAGCGTCGGCTCTCCCTGCGGAGCCTGCCGCGAGCTTATGATGCAGCTCTCGAAGAACAGTGGGGACATTGAGATACTCACCGATAAGGAGAGCTATGCGACTGTCAGACTCGGCGAGCTTATGCCCGACTGGTGGGGAAGAAAAGAGTTTTAATAATATAGATCAAGAGGACAAAAGAATGAGAAGGAATTTTGGTGTCAAGCCTATGGTTTACCCTATGCCCGTGTTTATTATCGGCACCTATGACGAGTACGGAACGCCCAACGCTATGAATGCTGCATGGGGCGGTATAAGTGAGGAGAACGAGATAACCATCTGTGTCAGCGCGGATCACAAGACTACAGCCAATTTCTTAAGCCGCGGAGCCTTCACCGTAAGCATGGCTACCGCCGACTACGTAGGGGAGTGCGACTACGTCGGAATCGTTAGCGGAAACAAGATCGAGAACAAGCTGCAAAAATGCGGCCTCACTACCGTGAAGAGTAATTTCGTTGACGCTCCCATCATTCTTGAGTTACCCATGACCGTCGAATGTCTTGTCAAAAGCTATGATGCAGATACCTGCAGGCTTGTCGGCGAGATAGTGAACGTGTGTTGTGACGAGTCGGTCCTCACAGATGGAAAGATAGATCCGGATAAGCTCCGTCCCATAACCTACGATTCGGCAAATCACACCTATCGCGTCATCGGCGAGGTGGTCGGCAAGGCGTTTTCCGACGGACTCAAATTCAAATAATAGCGAAAAATTATCGAAATGTGTTGAAAAACACAGAGTAATGTGATAAAATATATAGACAGTACGGCAGAAGAGGTGCTTACATATGTTTAGAGTCAGCAGAAAAATGAGAGAAAGAAGAATAGAGCGCAACGAAAAGATTCTTATCGCGTCCTTTGTTGCTCTCGTATTTGTCTTTGCTTGTTTTGCGATATATACTAATGATTACTACCGCGCGGACACCGACGCGATAGACTCCTTCCTCCCCGAGGTAACGGAGGAGATCGAGATAAGAGAGCTTAACGGCGGTGCTACCGCATATCTTCCCGACGAGATCGTCGCAGGCGTTATCTTCTATCCCGAGACCAAGGTCGAGGCTGCGGCGTATGTTCCTTTTATAAGAGCGCTCGCAGAGGAGGGAATAGCTGCGGTTCTCGTTGAGATGCCCTTCAATATGCCTATACTTAAGTCTACCGCGGCAAACGGAATAAAGGAGCAGCTCTTCTTCGTTGAGGATTGGTATATCGCGGGACACGGCGACGGCGGCAAGGCCGCTGCTTCCTTCCTTGCGAAGAATGCCGAGGGGTATAAGGGACTTATACTTATGGGTGCCTACACCGATAAGGATCTCACAAATAGCGGTCTTAAGGTACTGTCAATTTACGGTGAGCTCGACTCTATCCTTGATCAGAAGAAGTACCACGGGTCCAAGGATAAGCTTCCCGAGGGATACGTTGAGATCGTGCTCGAGGGAGCTAACCACTCCGGCTTTGGTATGTACGGTCTGCAGGACACCGATTCAGAGGCGACCGTGACAGGTACAAGGCAGATCAAGCAGACTGTGAGCGCTATCGTAGATTTTGTTAAATAAATACAGGCTCGTAAAAGGGCGAAGGGAGTGACATCGATCTGTCACTCCCTTTTCTGATGTAAAAACGCCGAGAGGATCGGTGTCTTCTGATATATAGAAAAATCCGCTTCCAAGATGTACGCTTGACCAAAGGCAATGATCGTGCGGATATATAGAAATTATTCTTTTTCTGAAAAAGATTGTTAAAAAAATATCAGAAATACTTGACTTTTAATAAATGAAAGAGTATAATTTATAATGGAAATGAACGTGTTCATAAAAAGGAGATCTAATGCCAAAGATAATTGAGAACGTAAGAGAAGAGCTGCTGCGCGAGACGAAAAGACAGCTTGATGAGAGAGGATACGAGGGAACGACGATACGCTCTGTTGCTGCAGCTACCGGTATCGGAATAGGTACCGTGTATAATTACTTTAAGTCCAAGGATATGCTCATAGCTTCGTTTATGCTCGAGGATTGGAGGGTGGCGCTTGATAAGATGAGGTCACCGAAGGACAGGACACCGAGAGGAGTCCTCTTTGCGGTATACGACGCTCTTTCGGAATTCAAGAAGGCTCACATTTCACTCTTTTCCGACCATGAGGCGGCAAAGAGCTTTAACACCTCACACTCGGAGTACCACAGGACTTTGAGAGGTCAGATCGCCTCGATAGTGGCACCCGTGTCGAGTAAAATAGGGAAAAACCCGGATTTTACCGCGGAGTTTATTGCCGAATCCCTTATCGCCTGGACGATGGAGGAGAGGGATTTTGACGAGGTGTACTCGGTTTTGGAATCAATAATAAAATAATATAAAGGAGAAACGAAAATGAGTAGTTTTGAAAATCTTCGCATCGTAGACAACTTCTATCAGACCTCGTTGTTCTTCCCGATGCCCACAGTCATTATCAGCACGATCTGCGAGGACGGCACGACTAACCTCGGCCCTTACTCCCTCGTGCAGCCTTACTACGTTGCAGGCAAGGACTATTACGCTATGCTCCTCTCCTGCCGTAACTCGTCGAACACCGCGCAGAATATTCTCAGAAACGGAAAGTGCGCGATCAACTTTATCGACGACAAGCCCGCAACCTTCAAGGAGGCGGTAAAGCTCTCCTGGCCGGGTGACAAGCCCTCCGAGAAAATGCCCAAGTGCAATTTCAAGCTTGAGAAGAGCCTTATTGAGGAGGAGAATCCCGAGGATGTACGCCCCATGGTCCTGACCGATGCCATCGAGGTCATCGAGTGCACCTGGGTACGCGAGCTTGACGGCGCGGACAAGGATCTTCCCGGTGAGCTGAACGGCTACGAGGGTCCCTACCATGATTTCAACGGTATCACGAGTAAGTTTGGCGCTCACTTCATCTTAAAGATCGACAAGATCCTCATGAAAAAGAAGTATGCGGATGCTATCATCAACGGAGTACGCGCGAAGGATTTCCCCGCGCTTCCCGTAGATTACGGCTACCGTGACAGCAAGAACTTCTGGTTCCACAGAAAGACACGCATGAGAGCCGAGCTTCTCCAGATGCGTCAGGCATCTCTTGAGTCTGTACGCTACGCTGCAGACAGAGCTGACGATAAGATAAAGTTCACCGATGATGCTCTTATGACCATACTCGGTGTTCCGCGTGTATTCCTTCCCCTCGTCCTTAAAGGATGTGTAAGCTGGGCAAAGGAAAACGGTGTCGAGCTCGTCACCGCGGAGCATATGAAGATAATCAACGACAAGAGAGCGAAAGAAAAGAATAAGAAATAAGGAGAAAATGTAAATGAAAGTTGTACTTGCAGGCGCTTTTGGTAATCTTGGCGCCGATATACTCAAGTGTCTTGCCGACGACGGTCACGAGATCGTCGCACTCGACTTGAAGGAGGGCAAGGTGGACGGCACCGAGGGTAAATACACCTTCGTAAAGATCGATGCTACCAACCCCGATACTCTTAAGGGAACCTGTGACGGAGCCGACGTTGTGATATCTACAGTAGGTCTTACCGGCGCGTCCACCCGTTTTACCGCATATGATATCGATCACAAGGGTAATATGAACATCTACGAGGAGGCAAAGGCTGCCGGAGTTAAGAAGTTCAATTACGTATCCGTTATTTCCTGCGATGAGAAGGGCGCTGAGAAGGTTCCCATGCTCCACGCTAAGTACCTCGTTGAGGAGGAGATTAAGAAGGGAGATATGGACTGGGTGATCTACCGTCCCACCGGCTACTTCTACGATATAGCAAAGGTGTTCAAGCCCTACGTTGATAAGGGTGAGATGCAGCTGCTTAAGGGATTTGGCGGCGTTAAGGCCAACGTTGTTGACTGCCCCGACTTTGCAAGATTTATTGTTGACCATATGTGCGACACCAACGTGTCCTATAACGTAGGCGGTAAGGAGACCTACACCTACGAAGAGATGGCGGCTATGTGCTTTGAGGCTGCGGAGAAGCCCCTCAAGATCAAGTGGGCTCCTATCTGGCTCTTCGGTATTCTTGCAAACCTTCCCAAAATCAAGAAGGCAGGAAAGCACGATATCATCCTCTTCTCCAAGTGGACTCTCAGCCACGACCTTGTGGGTGACACCGCAGTCGGAGACAAGAGCTTCAAGGAATACATAAAGAGCTACTTCGGAAAGGAGGCAAACTGATATGCCTTGGTCACTTCTCGGAATACTCCTTGCGGTCTGCGCTGTAATGTGCGCCGTAGGATTCTATAAGTTCGTATACTTCCTCTCTATCGGTTACGGTTTTGCTATCGCGGGCGGCGGTATCGCGGTACTTATTATGTACCTTGTAAATCCCACAAATACTCCCGTATGGATCGTTCTTGCTATGACCGCGCTCTTCATCGCATACGGCGTGCGTCTTTCCAGCTTCCTTCTTGTAAGAGAGCTTAAGAACGTCTCCTTCAAAAAGACTGACGTCGCTAAGGATACTCTTAAGAAAAACAACGAGAAGAAGATGCCCGTCTTTGTTCTCGCTACCATCTGGGTATTCGTATCTATCCTTTACACCGCTCAGGTGTCTCCCATGCTCTTCAGAGTATGGAATGATTCGAGCGACGTTGTCCTTCCCGTAATCGGCTTCGTTATCTCCATCCTCGGTCTTGTGCTTGAGTCCGTAGCGGATAATCAGAAGTCCGCACAGAAGAAGGAGCGCCCTGATATGGTCGCTACCAAGGGCCTTTACAGAATCGTTCGTTGCCCCAACTATCTTGGTGAGATCATCTTCTGGACAGGTGTGTTCGTAAGCGGCATCACCGCTTATAAGACCGCAGGACAGTGGATTATGGCAATAATTGCTTACATTTGCATCGTTTATATCATGTTTAACGGTGCGCAGAGACTTGAGAAAAGACAGATGGCTCGCTACGGCGAGAACGAGGAGTACAACGAGTACGCAAACAAGACTCCCATCATAATCCCCCTCCTTCCCATCTACCATCTCAACAAAAAATAATTGACTTTCGACCCGGGCGGGGCGGGTTGTACCTTGCTTCGCCCGTGACTTTTTATAGGAGTATAAAATGAAAGACTTCTCTGTTTCCATGGCGCTTGTGGATTACATACCCGTAATCTGCTTTGCCATCGCGTCGGTCATACTGATGCGCGATCTCTATAACAAAATGAGCAAGGGTGCTTTTGCCTTATTTGCGGCCGGCACTATCGATATCATCCTCGCCGGCGGACTCAAGGCAACCTACAAGCTGCTTTACGCGGCAGGCGCTTGCGACTTTGAGGCGCTCAACGCTATGTTTTTCCCGGTGCAGTCCATCGGCTTCGTCCTTGCGGGTGTCGGAATTCTTGCGATGATTTGCTATAACCAGAAGGAAAAGAGCGCGCTTTTGGCGGTTGCTCCGCCTCTGTTCAAGGGCACCTTCGTTTTCGTCGGTCTTATGGTTGCGGGACTCGGTATCCTCGACACCGTGCTTGCTATCTTGTCGGTTAAGCTTAAGAAGCCTTGGCTTATAGCCGTCTTTGCGGTATCCTTCGTTTGCTCTCTCGGTATGGGCTACCTTTCCTCTAAGGACTTTGCCGAGGCGGCTATGAACTGGATCGCCGAGGGCGTTAACGTAGTAGGTCAGGGAGCGCTTCTTGCCGGCGCTTATCTTCTCCATAAGAGTGGTCTTGCCGAGCTTGAGCTTGAGACGGGTAGGGCAAAATGACGGAAAAGCTGCTTTGTATAATAGGTGAGAGGTATCCTCTGACTCCCATTCCCGACTCTTGCGTTGAGGGACTAAAGGCAAGCGGAATGAAGTTCAATATCCGCGCATACCACGCCGAAGGGCTTGGCCACGTCTCGGTCATGACGGCGAAGGGCTTCTTCGGTCTTATGAAGATGGACACACTTATCGTCAATCCCGATGAGGTTGACCTTCCTCTTTACTCCTACGATCGCATTTTCGCTATGGGGAACGACACTCTTATTGTGGAGCTCTATGACACGCTATCCGAGGACGGATTTTCTATGGAGGACGTGAAGGCGAAATATCCATCACTTACCGAGCGTGATCCGGGTGAGCATTGGTATGATTCTATAAAGCTTAAAGAGAGTATATCTAAGAAGGGTAAGAAGGCGGATACGCCTCTACTTTCCGAGCTCGCTATAGAGCATCTTTGCGCATATCTTTCTGCGGCTGTGCCGACCGACAAGGCTGAGAAAAAAAGAGAGAAAAGCAGGTATTACGTCGAGGGCTTGCTCTCTAAGGGAGGCCCGTCTACCGATGCCTTTAAAAAGGCGATAGGGGAAGAGAGGACCGCGGAGCTGTTCCGCAGTATTCTTTTTGGAACTAAATAAGAAAAAAGTGCTCATCCACGAAAGATGAGCACTTTTGTTTACTTATTTTAATATTACTTAACCGTTGTAGTGCTTCTGAGCATAACGTCGTGGTAACCACCCTCGACGATACTCGTGGAGCTGACCACGGTGAGCTTGGCCTTTTCTTGAAGCTCGGGAATGGTAATTGCACCGCAATTGCACATAGTGGACTTTACCTTATAGAGTGAGCGCTCTACGTTATCGTGCAGAGGTCCCGCGTAGGTTACGTAGGAGTCGACACCCTCCTCAAAGCCGAGATTGGCCTTACCGCCGAGGTCGTATCTCTGCCAGTTCTTTGCTCTGTTTGAGCCTTCTCCCCAGTACTCCTTAACGTACTGGCCGTTGATCATAGTCTTGGGTGTGGGGGACTCGTCAAATCTTGCAAAGTATCTGCCGAGCATAAGGAAGTCTGCACCCATGGCGAGTGCGAGGGTCATGTGGTAGTCGTGGACGATACCGCCGTCGGAGCAGATAGGAATATAGATGCCTGTCTCCTTGTAGTACTCGTCACGCGCCTCGGCGACCTCTATAACTGCGCTGGCCTGTCCGCGGCCGATACCCTTGGTCTCACGGGTGATACAGATCGAGCCGCCGCCGATACCTATCTTGATGAAGTCTGCGCCCGCCTCTGCGAGGAATCTGAAGCCCTCGCGGTCAACGACGTTACCTGCGCCTACCTTCACCTTGTTACCGTACTTTTCGCGGATAAAGTCGATAGTCCTCTTTTGCCATACGGTGTAGCCCTCCGAAGAGTCTATGCAGAGCACGTCTGCGCCTGCCTTAACGAGAGCGGGAACACGCTTTTCATAGTCGCGGGTGTTGATACCTGCGCCTACGACGTAGCTCTTGTTCTTGTCGAGGAGCTCGTCGGGATTGCTCTTGTGCTGAGAGTAGTCCTTACGGAATACGAAATACTTGAGATTGCCCTTCTTATCCACGATGGGCAGGGAGTTGAGCTTGTGGTCCCAGATGATGTCGTTCGCCTTCTTGAGAGTTGTGCTTGCCGGAGCAGTAATGAGCTTTTCAAGAGGAGTCATAAAGGAGGAGACGACCTCGTCGCCTGTCATACGGCTTACACGGTAGTCACGGCTGGTCACTATGCCGAGCAGCTTGCCCGTTGCGGTGCCGTCCTCGGTTACCGCCATGGTGCTGTGTCCCTTTTCCGCAAAGAGAGTGAGAACGTCGCGGAGAGTGTCCGTGGGCCTGAGGTTGGAATCGCTGACAACAAAGCCTGCCTTGTAGCTCTTTACTCTCGCTACCATGGCTGCCTCGTCCTCAATGGACTGGTTGCCGTAGATAAACGAGATTCCACCCTCCTTTGCCAGGGCTATCGCCATTCTGTCATCGGATACCGACTGCATTATAGCAGAGGTTAGGGGGATGTTGAGCGTGATGGGGCACTCTTCTTCACCCTTGCGGTATTTAACTAAGGGAGTCTTGAGCGAAACGTTGCTCGGAATACATCTCTCGTCGGTGTAGCCCGGCACGAGAAGAAATTCCGAGAAGGTGCGTGACGGTTCGTTAAAGAAAGTAGCCATACTTTTTTCTCCTTGTGATTATTTATAATTTTGATTATTATATATCAACAGATGTGATTTGTCAATATTAAACTCCTTTTTAATGAAGTCCTAAAACGAGTTTTAGGATGAAGTCACTGACGTGATGAAGTCCGCTACGCGGATGAAGTCGAAAACCTGCGTTTTCGGTTGGGATTAAATCCACTTATCGCTGCGGCGATTTCATCCGAGTGAAGCGAGGATTTCATCTGCACGGCAGATTTATTCCACCGTCAGGTGGATTTAATTGCATTTGCACGGCAAATGCCTCATTCCCACTCGATCGTTCCGGTGGGTTTGGGAGTAAGATCGTAGAGGACCCTGTTGATTCCCTCGACCTCGGAGATGATTCGATTTGTTATTTTATGCAGCACGGGGTAGGGGATCTCCTCCACTGTGGCGCTCATTGCGTCGGTCGTGTTGACTGCGCGGATAATAGCGGGCCAACCCTCGTAGCGGCTCTCGTCCTTAACGCCGACGCTCTTGATATCGGGGATAGCGATGAAGTACTGCCATACCTTCTCGGCGAGGCCGCACTTGTCGAACTCGTCACGCAGAATAGCGTCTGCCTCTCTGAGGGCGTTAAGTCTGTCTCTGGTGATAGCGCCGAGACACCTTACACCGAGGCCGGGACCGGGGAAGGGCTGGCGATATACCATAGAGTGCGGGAGGCCGAGAGCCTCACCGACTACTCTTACCTCGTCCTTGAAGAGGAACTTTAAGGGCTCGACAAGCTCGAACTGAAGGTCTTCGGGCAGACCGCCTACGTTGTGGTGCGACTTTACTGCCTTTTTGCCCTCTGCCTGCTTGACGCTCTCGAGAATATCCGGGTAGATAGTACCCTGGGCAAGGAAGGATATGCCTTCAAGTCTTGCCGCTTCCTCGGCGAAGACGTTAATAAACTCCGCGCCTATTATCTTTCTCTTTCTCTCGGGATCGCTGACACCTGCGAGAAGATCCAAGAAGCGGTCGGTTGCGTCAACGTATATGAGGTTGGCGCCGAGCTTATCTCTGAATATTTCTATTACCTGCTCGCTCTCACCCTTGCGCATAAGTCCGTGATTGACGTGCACGGATACGAGCTGTTTGCCGATAGCCTTGATAAGCAGGGCAGCAACAACCGAGCTGTCAACTCCGCCGGAGAGGGCGAGGAGCACGTTCTTATCCCCCACCTTTTCTCTTATAAGATCTATCTGCTTGTTGATAAATTCGTCTGCCAAAGCCTTGGTGGTGATGCGTGTCATGTTTTCCGGTCTTACATTAGAATTCATATTATTACCTCGAAATTAGGTGAATTTGTAAATTTAAATTAGAATAAACCGCTGATTTTTCCGTTCTCATCAACGTCGATCCTCTCGGCTGCGGGGACCTTAGGTAAACCGGGCATGGTCATGATGTTGCCGGTGAGTGCTACGATAAAGCCGGCGCCGGCCGACACCTTGACCTTTCTTACCGTTACGGTAAAACCTGTGGGTGCGCCGAGCTTTGTCGCATCGTCGGAGAAGCTGTACTGTGTTTTTGCCATACATACGGGTAAGGAGCCGTAGCCGAGGGCGGTGAGTCTTTTGATCTCCTCGCTCGCCTCGTCGGTAAAGACTACTCCGTCGCCGCCGTATACCTTCTTGACGATGGCGTCAATCTTTTCCTCTACGGTTGTGTCAAGCTCGTAGCTGAAGGTGAAGTCGTTCTTCTCCTCGCAGAGCTTTATTACCTCCTCGGCCAGCTCTACGCCGCCCTTGCCGCCGTCTGCCCATACTGTGGAGAGACGTACGTTCACACCGAGCTCGCGGCACTTCTCGATGACGAGAGCTATTTCCTTGTCGGTGTCGGTAGGGAAGCGGTTGACCGCTACCACGCAGGGGAGCTTATATACGTTCTTTATGTTGGAAACGTGGCGAAGAAGGTTGGGAAGTCCCTTTTCGAGAGCCTCGAGATTTTCCTCACCAAGCTCGGTCTTTGCCACTCCTCCGTGGAGCTTGAGAGCTCTGACGGTTGCTACGACGACTACCGCGTCGGGCTTGAGGTCTGCCATGCGGCACTTAATATCGAGGAACTTTTCAGCGCCGAGATCAGCACCAAAGCCTGCTTCGGTAACCGCGTAGTCGGCGAGCTTCATAGCCATTCTCGTCGCTATGACCGAGTTGCAGCCGTGAGCAATATTTGCGAAGGGACCGCCGTGTACGAATGCGGGCGTGCCCTCGAGAGTCTGTACGAGGTTGGGCTTTAGTGCGTCCTTGAGCAGGGCGGTCATAGCGCCTACCGCACCGAGCTGACCCGCTGTTACGGGCTTATCGTCGTGGGTGTACGCAACAACTATTCTCGAGAGCCTCTCTTTGAGGTCGGTGATCGAGCTTGCCAGACAGAAGACAGCCATGATCTCGGAGGCTACCGTGATATCGTAGCCGTCGTCACGCGGAGTACCGTTCTTCTCACCGCCGAGTCCTATCTTGATAAAGCGGAGCTGACGGTCGTTCATATCCACGCATCTTCGCCAGGTGACCTTGGTTATATCAATGCCGAGGGCGTTACCCTGATGGATATGGTTATCGAGCATGGCTGCAAGGAGGTTGTTTGCAGCGCCAATAGCGTGGAAGTCACCGGTAAAATGGAGATTAATGTCCTCCATGGGAACTACCTGGGCGTAGCCGCCGCCTGCCGCGCCGCCCTTGATTCCGAACACGGGACCGAGCGAGGGCTCGCGGAGCGCTACCGCGCATCTTTTGCCTATTCTTGTGAGACCGTCAGCAAGACCGATGGTGGTCGTTGTCTTACCTTCGCCTGCCGCGGTGGGTGTGATAGCGGTGACGAGGATAAGCTTTCCCGGTTTTCTGTCCGAGTCCTTCAGCAGACTGTAGTCTATCTTAGCCTTATACCTTCCGTATTGCTCGATATATTCCTCGGGGATGTCGAGCTTTTTTGCTATCTCACATATATTCTGCATCTTGCATTGCTGAGCAATTTCTATATCCGATAAATATGCCATATTATCTCCTTAGTAACCGAGAAGGGACGGGGCGTGTAAAGAAAACCCCGACTTTTCTCGGTAAAAATATTATTTGAAGTACTTGACTGCGGACTCAAAGAGCTTCATATCGTAATCGCCGGGCACGTTCTTGTAAAGGCCCTTTGCCACTCTTTCGCTATGTCCCATCTTACCGAGCACTCGTCCGTCAGGAGAGGTGATACCCTCTATAGCGAACACGGAGCCGTTGGGATTGAACGCGGTATCCATAGAGGGCGCGCCGTTAAGGTCGACGTACTGCGTCGCGATCTGTCCGTTATTTGCGAGTGAGATGGCGAGCTCCTCATCACAGAGGAAGCGTCCCTCACCGTGAGAGATCGGAACGGTGATGATATCTCCGACATTCACTCCCGAGAGCCATGGCGACTTGTTTGTGCATACTCTGGTCCTTACCATCTTAGACTGATGGCGGCCGATGATGTTGTGCGCCAGAGTCGGGCAGGATGCATCCGTGTCGATTATCTTTCCGTAGGGAACGAGGCCGAGCTTAATGAGTGCCTGGAAGCCGTTACAAATTCCGAGCATAAGGCCGTCGCGTTCGTCAAGGAGCCTTGTGACCTCATCCTTTATCTCGGGGTTTCTGAAGAAGGCGGTGATGAATTTTGCGGAGCCGTCAGGCTCGTCACCGCCGGAAAATCCTCCGGGGATAAAGATCATTTGAGACTCGGCTATTCTCTTTGCTACCGTATCGACGCTTCTTGACACGTCGTCGGGTGTTAGATTTCTGATAACTATAACGTCGGCCTCCGCTCCTGCGCGCTCAACTGCCTTGGCGGAGTCGTACTCACAGTTAGTGCCGGGGAATACGGGGATGAGTACCCTTGGCCTTGCTACCTTTACGTGGGGAGCAGCGACCTTATCTATGTTGTATTCAAAGGAAGGAACGCTCGTTTCCTTGGCCTTTTTCACGGTAGGATATACGCCCTCGAGAGTGGCGCTGTTCAGAGTGTAGAGCTCCTCGATCGTAGCGCTTTCACCGTCAAGTACGATCACAGGTTCTTCAGTTGTATAGCCGATCTTCAGAGCGTAGTCGGAGTATATCTCCTCACCAAGCTCGGCCACGATGAAGTCGAACATCATCGTGTTATACCAGCTTCCCTTAGCGGCGCCGGGTATCGCTTTGAAGCCTATGCCGTTACCGAATGACATCTTCATTATTGCCTCGGCGAGGCCGTTTTCTACAGCCCACGCGGCTTTTACCTTTCCCGCTTCACAGTAATTATGGAAGCTTTCCCATGCCGCCTTGGTGCTGTTTGCATCGGCAGTTTTGGGCGCAAATACGTACACGGGGTGTCCCTTTTCCTTAAATTCGGGGGAAATAACCTTATTCGCCTTGATAGGAGCTATGGCGAAGGAGATCAAGGTGGGGGGGACGTCCTTATCAAGAAACGTTCCCGACATTGAGTCCTTACCGCCTATTGCGGCTATGGATAGCTCGAGCTGGGCGTCCATAGCGCCGAGAAGCGCGGCAAACGGCTTACCCCAACGTAAGGGCTCGTTCTTGAGCCTTTCGAAAAATTCCTGGAGGGTGAGGTAGGCGTCCTTATAGTCGGCGCCTGCGGCTACTATTTTTGCGACCGAATTGTATACCGCTGCGCGAGCTCCCGAGTAGGTATCGATGCTCATAACGTCGGGATCAAAGCCCCAGGACATAACGCTGGCGGTGCTTGTCACCTCGCCGGGAAGGGTGGGGATGAGAGCGGCCATAGCCTGAGCGGGAGTCCTCTGCGTCTTGCCGCCAAAGGGCATGAGCACCGAGCCCGCGCCGATAGAACCGTCAAATCTTTCAACCAAGCCCTTTCGGTCGGCTGTCTTGAGGTCGGAGGCCATTTCTCTTACGCTCTTGTAGAGTGACTCGGAGAACACTCCGAGATCCTTCTTGCTTACTTCAACTCTTGTGTGCTTGCTCGCGCCGTTTGTGTTTAGGAATTCTCTTGAGAGATTTGCTATAGTCTGTCCCTTCCAGGTCATGACCATTCGCGCCTCCTCGGTGACGGTAGCGACCTCGTAGGCCTCGAGGTTCTCACTCTCTGCAAGCGCTATAAATCTATTCTTGTCGGCCGCTTCAACAACGACTGCCATTCTCTCCTGGGATTCCGAGATAGCAAGCTCGGTACCGTCGAGACCGTCATACTTCTTGCGTACCGCATCGAGGTTGATCGACAGGCCGTCGGCAAGCTCACCGATAGCTACTGAGACACCGCCGGCGCCGAAGTCGTTACATCGCTTGATAAGGCGTGTCACCTCGGGATTGCGGAACAGACGCTGTATTTTTCTTTCCTCGGGGGCGTTACCCTTTTGCACCTCCGAGGCCATGGTCGTGAGCGACTTCATATTGTGCGTTTTAGAGGAGCCCGTTGCTCCGCCGATACCGTCGCGGCCGGTCCTTCCGCCTAAAAGAATTACCACGTCCCCTGCCTTAGGGCGCTCTCTGCGGACGTTATACGCGGGAGCCGCTGCTACTACCGCGCCGCATTCAAGGCGCTTTGCTACGTAGCCGTCGTGGTAGATCTCCGCTACGTGTCCCGTAGCAAGGCCGATCTGGTTGCCGTATGAGGAATATCCCGCGGCCGCAGTCTGGCATATTTTTCTCTGCGGCAGCTTACCCTTGAGAGTTTCCTTGAGAGGCCTTCTCGGATCTGCCGCACCGCTGACACGCATAGCCTGATGAACGTATGCGCGACCGGAGAGAGGATCTCGTATACAACCGCCGATGCAGGTGGCCGCGCCGCCAAAGGGCTCGATCTCTGTGGGGTGGTTGTGGGTCTCGTTTTTGAACATGAGAAGGTAGTCCTGCTCCTCACCGTTTATATCTGCTTTGACGTGGATGGAGCAGGCATTTATCTCCTCGCTCTCGTCAAGCTCGGCAAGCTCGCCTCTCTTTTTAAGAACCTTCACCGCTATAGTGGCGATGTCCATAAGAGTCTTCGGGCGGCGCTTTGCCGCGTCCTCTCCGTACACCTCTACTCTGGATGAGAGGTATCTTTCGTAGGCGGCGGCTACCGCCTCGTCATCTATTTTTACGTTGTCGATATGTGTAGAGAAGGTGGTGTGACGGCAGTGGTCAGACCAGTAGGTATCGACAACTCTGATCTCTGTGATAGTGGGATCTCTTTTTTCCTCGTCTCTGAAGTAGGTCTGAAGGAATCTGAGATCATCTGTGTCCATAGCAAGTCCGAGCTTATCAAGCAGCTCGGAGAGCCCGTCACCGTCAAGGGAGGTAAAGCCCTCCACGGTCGCAACGGTGGTGGGTGCGGCATACTTAACTACCAGGGTTTCGGGCTTGTCAAGAGATGCCTCGCGGCTCTCAACCGCGTTGATAACATACTTTTTTATCTCTTCAAGCTCGGAATCGGTGATACTGCCTGAAAGCACGTACACCTTCGCTGTTCGGATGGTAGGGCGCTCGCTACAGGAGATTATCTGTATGCACTGCGCCGCGGAGTCCGCCCTCTGGTCGTATTGGCCGGGCAGATATTCAACGGCGAACACTCTGCCGCCGCGCGCGTCAAGCTCTCTTGTCACCTCGTCAAGCTGAGGCTCGGAGAAAACGGTTCGCACCGCCTTTTCGAATAGCTCCTGTCCGATATTTTCTACGTCGTATCGGTTGAGTATACGTACTCCGTCAAGCCCTTTTATTCCGACGAGATTTTGTAGCTCGTCAAGGAGCGTGTGAGCCTCGTGCGCAAGCTCTGTTTTCTTTTCTACGTATATTCTGTAAACCATAGTTTACTCTCCTTTGCTTTAAAAGGTTAAAATGCGGTATACAAGGTCAAACGTTACTTTATCGCCTCGAGGGCTCTCGCGCCTATGTCACGGCGATAGTACGCGTTGTCAAAGTGTATCCTTTTTACGAGAGAGTATGATCTGTCTATCGCCTCGTTAAGCGTATCTGCTGTAGCCGTAACTCCGAGGACCCTGCCGCCGGATGTGAAGAGCTCGCCGTCCTTTTCCTTAGCTCCGGCGATGAAAACGCTGTCAATGACGTCCTCGGGAATAGTGATCTTGAAGCCTTTATCGTACTTTTCGGGATATCCGTCCGATGCCATTATGACACAGCAGGCCGACTCGTCTGAGAAATCGACCTCTGTCTCGGAGAGCCTTTCCTCGGTAACGGCCATCATAACCGTCAACAGGTCGGTTTTGAGCAAGGGGAGAACCACCTGTGTCTCCGGGTCTCCGAAGCGGCAGTTGTACTCTATAACCTTAGGTCCGTCCTTGGTTACCATAAGTCCGAAGTAAAGACAGCCCTTAAACGTTCTGCCTTCGCTTCTCATAGCGTTCACGGTGGGTATGAATATTTCTTTCATACACCTTTCCTTGATCTTTTCGGTATAGTAAGGGTTGGGGGCGATGGTTCCCATACCGCCGGTGTTGAGTCCCTCATCACCGTCGTGAGCTCTCTTATGGTCCATGGATGAGATCATGGGTACTACGCATTTTCCGTCGGTGAAGGCCAATACCGATACCTCCGGCCCCTCGAGAAACTCCTCTATGATAACTCGCTTTCCGCTCTCTCCGAACATTGCGCCCGACATCATCGAGCGTATCGCATTCTCGGCCTCGGTTTTATCCTTAGCTATAATAACGCCCTTACCGAGCGCGAGTCCGTCCGCCTTAATTACCGTTGGGTAGCCGACGGTATCAAGATAAGAGACAGCCGCCTCCTCGTCAGAGAAGGTCTCGTATGCCGCGGTCGGTATCCCGTATTTTTTCATCAGCTCCTTAGAGAAGGCCTTGCTGCCCTCAATTATTGCCGCGGCCTTGCTGGGGCCGAAGGAGGGGATGCCGACCTTCTCGAGAGCATCGACGGCTCCGAGCACCAAGGGATCGTCCGGGGCGACCACGGCATAGTCTATGCGGTTTCTTTTTGCAAAATCGACAATTTCGTCTATATCCTTTGCTCCTACGTCCACACACACCGCGTCTTCGGCTATACCGCCGTTGCCGGGGAGGGCGTAGATCACCTCTACGTCAGGGTTCTTCTTTATTGATTTTATGATAGCGTGCTCACGTCCGCCGCCGCCAACGACTAAAACCTTCATTCTAAGCTCCTTGGTTAATTAATGATGGAAGAGTCTCATGCCGGTAAACGACATTACCATACCGTATTTGTTTGCCGCCTCTATGACGAGGTTATCTCGTATTGATCCTCCGGGCTCTGCGATGTATTTAACACCGCTCTTTGCCGCGCGGTCTATATTATCCGCGAAGGGGAAGAATGCATCGGAGCCTACGGTCACACCGGTAATTGTGGCAAGGTACGCGTCCTTTTCCTCACGGGTGAAGGGCTCAGGTCTCTCGGAAAAGTAGTTTTGCCATACGTCGTCTCCGAGGACGGTATCAGAGTCTCTGTCGGAGAGATAGAGGTCGATGATATTGTTCTTGTCCGGTCTGCCTATGCCGTCTGCAAACTTAAGGGAAAGGACCTTCTCGCTCTGGCGGAGATGCCAGAGATCGGCCTTATCACCTGCCAGCCGTGTGCAGTGTATTCTCGACTGCTGGCCTGCTCCGACACCGATGGCCTGACCATCTTTGGCAAAGCATACCGAGTTTGACTGGGTGTATTTGAGTGTGATGAGGGCGATGATCATATCTATCTTCGCCTCCTCGGGGAGCTCCTTGTTCTGCGTCACAATGTTGGAGATGAGCTCGCGGTCTATCTTGAAGTTGTTGCGTCCCTGCTCGAAGGTGATGCCGAACACCTGCTTTCTCTCCACATCCGCGGGTACAAAGTCGGGATCGATCTTAACGATGTTGTAGTTACCCTTTCTCTTAGCCTTGAGCAGCTCAAGCGCTTCGGGGGAGTAGGAGGGGGCGATGATTCCGTCGGACACCTCGCGGCTGATGATCTTAGCCGTGGTGAGGTCGCACTCGTCGGAGAGGGCGATCCAGTCGCCGAAGGAGGACATTCTGTCCGTGCCTCTCGCTCTTGCATAAGCGCAGGCAAGAGGTGAGTCGTCAAGGCCCTCGATATCGTCGACAAAGCATGCCTTCTTCAGGGCGTCGGAGAGCGGCTTACCTATAGCTGCGGAGGTGGGGGAAACGTGCTTGAAGCTCGCAGCTGCGGGCATACCGATAGCCTCCTTGATCTCCTTGACAAGCTGCCAGGAGTTGAAGGCGTCGAGGAAGTTTATGTATCCCGGTCTGCCGGAAAGGATCTCTATGGGGAGCTCGCTTCCGTCGTGCATATATATCTTTGACGGCTTCTGGTTGGGGTTACAGCCGTACTTAAGCTCAAATTCTTTCATCTTTATTATCCTTTCAGGAGTTTTTGTTTATGAGTCTGTCGGTAACCTCACCGCTCTTAAGACTTTCGTATCTTACGTACAGGGAGATCTTATTATCCTCGTTGAGATTATCCCACAGCTCGTTTGTGAAGGAGTCGATATCATCGGGGATAGCCACTCTCTCGGGCTCACCCTGGAAGGTGGGGATAGGATTGCCGTCGGTCACGTAGGTATGGATAAAGTGTCCGAGACCGGGGAGGGAGGGGTAGGAGAAGGTGTATCTGTTACACGCCGTGCCGAGCGGATCTGCCGACTTGAGTATGCTCATCTCGTAGGAGAAGCCGTCACCCATAAAGGTCAGATAACCGCTGATCCTCGGGGTGAGGTTTGGAGCGTCGGGCTCGAACTCGCGGCTCTTTAAGGAGTCGGAGAAGGAGAGTCCGTTTTTAAGGCCGTCAAAGATCGTGTCGGTCTGGTCGCCGTTGGTTACTATGAGGCCGCGCTCCGTCTTTCTGATCGCGGCGTAGATTATAAGGGAGGGATCCTCGACCTTACTCGCGTCATACGGCTCGGTGTAGAGGTCTAAGTCGCGCTTTGTGAAAACACGGTTACGGCTGTTTGCCGATCTTCCCATAATAAAATATGCACTTACGGCGTACTCACCGCTCTCACTTTTTCCAATAACTATTCCGCGTCCTACATATGGGTTATCTCTGATCAGCTCGCCAATATTATTGATTTTGTAAATATTCATTTGCAAAAACTCCTTAATAATTAACACTGTATAGAATATCTTCGTAAGATGGATACGGTAAAAACTCTTTGCCTGTCAAAAGCTCTATTTTATCTGCGCTGTCCCTGAGTCTCTCCATCGAGGCGAGAAGACGGTCCTTTGAATAAAAGGCCCTTTCCTTTGCCGAGGCGTCCGAGGGGTAATTCTCAATAGCCTTTTCAAGGAGTGAAAGCTCGGAGTAAAAGACGTCAAAAAGCGAGCTGATGCGAAAGATGAGGTCGTCCTCCGGCTTTGTGCTTAGGGCAGGGAAGTTTTTCTTCTTTATAGCCTCGTCAAGAATAAAGCTTTGGTACTTAATTATGCTCGGAATGATTTCCATTCTCGCCATATCGAGCGCTGTCAGGGCCTCTATGTGTATTGTTTTTGCGTAGTTCTCAAGCAATATTTCTCCGCGGGAGGTGATCTCACTTTCGGTGAGCACCTTGTGACGCTCGAAAAGAGAGATATTCTTCTTATCAAGGTACCCTAGGAGCGCGTCGGGGGTAGATTCAAGATTCAAAAGGCCCCGCTCCGCCGCTTCGCGACGCCACAGCTCCGAATAGCTGTTACCGCTGTAGATAATTCTCTTGTGTTCCTTTACCGTCCTTCTGAACAGCTCGGATAACGCGGATCTTAAATCTTCTTTGCCTTCGAGCTCGTCTGCAAATGCGCAAAGCTCGTCTGCGACGATAGTGTTTATAATGAAGTTAGGACAGCCGATGTTAGAAGGCGCGCCGACCATACGGAACTCAAACTTATTTCCTGTGAATGCAAAAGGGGACGTCCTGTTTCTGTCGGTTGAATCCTTTTGTATCGTAGGGAGAGTAGATATACCGACGTTGAGAATGGACGCTTCTGCGGAATGATAGCTTTTGCCGCGCTCGATAGCATCAAGAATAGCTTCGAGCTCCTCGCCGAGATATATGGAAACGATGGTGGGAGGAGCCTCGGACGCGCCGAGACGATGGTCGTTGCCCGCAGAGGCTATGCTTATTCTCAGAAGATCCTGATGCTTGTCCACCGCGGAAATTACGGCGAGCAGGAAAAGCAGAAAGCGAGCGTTATCGTTTGGGGTAGCGCCCGGCTCAAAAATGTTTTCGCCCGTGTCGGTGGAGAGCGACCAGTTGTTGTGCTTTCCGCTGCCGCTGACCGACGCAAACGGTTTCTCGTGTAAGAGACAGACAAGACCGTGCTTACCCGCGATGGATTTCATAAGATCCATAACTATCTGATTTTGGTCGGTGGCGATGTTGGATGAGTCATAGATACACGCCAACTCATGTTGCGCGGGGGCTGCCTCGTTGTGCTTTGTTTTGGCGTACACTCCCATTTTCCAAAGCTCGGTGTCGAGCTCTTTCATAAAGGAGGCTACTCTTGGCTTTATCGAGCCGTAATAGTGGTCCTCCAGCTCCTGGCCCTTTGAGGGACGGGCGCCGAAAAGAGTTCTTCCGCAGTGGATGAGGTCCATTCTCTTTTCATACACGCTCTTGTCAATAAGAAAGTATTCCTGCTCAGCTCCTACGGTCGGAATAATACGCTTTGTCTTTTCATCACCGAAAATACGTAATATTCTCATTGCCTGCGTGTTAAGGGCGTCTATTGAGCGTAGGAGAGGAGTTTTTTTATCCAGAGCCTCTCCTCCGTAAGAGCAGAACGCCGTAGGTATATAAAGACTTCCATCCTTGACGAAAGCGTAGGACGTGGGATCCCAGGTGGTGTAGCCTCTCGCCTCAAAGGTGGCTCTTAAGCCTCCCGAGGGAAAGCTCGAGGCATCGGCCTCTCCTTTGACAAGGGATTTCTCAGACAGCTTAAGTATAGGTTCCTTCGTGGCTTTATGCGGCTCCAAAAACGCATCGTGCTTTTCTGCGGTTATTCCGGTCATAGGCTGGAACCAATGCGTATAGTGTGTCGCTCCGTGCTCGACCGCCCAGTCAAGCATAGCTTTTGCCACGCTTTTTGCTACGTCGTGGGAGAGCGGTGTACCTCTTTCCTTGGCGAGCCTCACCGATTCGTACACATCGGGAGTAAGCCTGGCCTTCATAACGCTTTCGCTAAAAAGCATTACGCCAAAATTTTCAGTAATTTTTTCTTTGTTGGTCATAAATTATGTAAAATAAAATTAACATTTATGCGATTTTTCAATAATCAACCTCTTTGACACCATTTCACATGCTTTTGGAAGTATGATCCACTCTGCCTTTTCCATAACACGTCTTTGGAGCACCTCGGGGGTGTCCGTATCCTTTACGGCTACGCTCTTTTGCAGTATTATTTTACCTCCGTCCGGCACCTCGTTGACATAATGGACTGTAGCGCCCGTGACCTTGACGCCGTACTCAAGCGCAGCCTCGTGAACTCGCAGTCCGTAGAAGCCCTTACCCGAGAAGGAGGGGATGAGAGACGGGTGTACGTTGATTATCCTGTCAGAGAAGGTTTTTGTGAATCTCTCGGAAAGTATGGACATAAAGCCCGCTAAAACAATAAGCTCTATGCCGTGCGATGTGAGAAGCGAAATCAATCTGTCCTCGAACTCCGCCTGTGAGCCGCAGTCCGCTTTTGTTACTGTGAGAGCCTCAATGCCGGCGTTTTTTGCTCTTTCAAGAGCGTATGCTCCGACCTTGTTTGAGATCACGAGCTTAATTTCTCCGCTTTTGATTATTCCTTTTCTTTCGGCTTCAATAAGCGCGCCGAGGTTGGTACCGCCGCCCGAAACCAGAACGGCAATCTTAATTTTATCCATAGTTACAGCTCCGGATCACTCAAGTATGATCTTATCGTCCGATCTTACGATCTCTCCGATAAGATATGCGTCCTCTCCGTTGGCTTTAAGTATCTCGAGGGCACGCTCTGCATCCTCCTTGGCCACGACGACGCTCATTCCGACACCCATATTGAAGGTGTTGAACATATCTCTTTCGCTTATGCCTCCGACCTTCTCTATAAGCTTGAAGATGGGGAGTATTTTTACAGCCGACTTGTCGATCTTAGCGCCGAGTCCGTCGGGTATGCTTCTCGGTATATTCTCGTAGAAGCCGCCGCCCGTGATGTGGGAAACACCCTTTACCGTAATCTCTTTCATAAGCGCGAGCATGGGCTTGACGTATATTTTCGTCGGGGTGAGAAGAGTTTCGCCGAGAGAATGTCCGCCGAGCTCCTCGACGGGCGCCTTGAGGTCGCACTTCTCGACGTCAAAGACCTTTCTTACGAGTGAGAAGCCGTTGGAGTGAACACCGCTTGAGGGAATGGCTATCACCACGTCTCCCTCCACCATAAGCTTGTTGTTGATGACTCCGGATCTGTCGACTGCGCCGACGGTGAATCCTGCGAGATCGTATTCGTCTATCGGGTAGAATCCGGGCATCTCCGCGGTCTCGCCGCCGATCAGCTCACAGCCTGACTGTACACAGCCCTCGGCAACACCGCTGACAATTTCTGCGATCTTCTCCGGAAAATTCTTTCCGCAGGCGATATAGTCGAGGAAGAAAAGCGGCTTTGCACCGCAGCAGATAACGTCGTTAACGCACATCGCGACACAGTCTATTCCGACCGTATCGTGCTTGTCCATAAGAAATGCGAGCTTGAGCTTAGTGCCTACTCCGTCGGTGCCGGAAACTAACACGGGGTGGGGCATATCGGTAATATCCAGCTCGAAAAGACCGCCGAAGCCGCCTATATCCGAGGATTTATTTGAGATAACAGTCCTCGCAACGTGAGCCTTCATAAGCTCGACTGCGCGGTAGCCCGCGGTAATATCAACTCCGGCGCTTGCATAGGAGTCGGATCTTGATTGAGAATGCATAACGGTAGTCCTTTCTTTATTCTTTTCCGTTCCAGCAATAGGTACAGAGCTTGCACGGCTCAAGGCCGATAGCCTCGGTTATACCTTCAAGCGACTGGAATTCTATCGTTTTTAAATGGAGCTTTTCACACAGCTTTTCGCGCAGTCTCTTTCCGCGCTCTGTCGTGAAGTCACTGTATTCGTCGATGTATTTTTCTCCTTCGTCCGGCTCGAGCTCGGCGATGATCCTTCTCGTGATCAACTCCATATCGCTCGTTGCTCTTGAGAAGTTAAGGAATTTACAGCTGTACATAATGGGAGGGCAGGCAGAACGCATATGCACCGATCTTGCTCCGTTCTCGTAGAGAAACTCTACAGTCTCGCGTATTTGAGTGCCTCGTACTATCGAGTCGTCGACGAAAAGCAGATCCTTTCCATCGATGAGCTCGTGCACGGGTATCTGCTTCATCTTTGCGACCTTTTCTCTCTCGGTCTGCTTTGCGGGAGTAAAGCTTCTTGCCCACGTGGGCGTGTATTTGATAAACGCTCTGGCAAAGGGAATACCGCTTCTGTTAGCGTAACCTATAGCGTGGGGTGTACCCGAGTCGGGGATGCCTCCGACATAGTCGATATTCTCACCCCTGCCTTTTTTCTTGTCATTATCCGCAAGTATCGCTCCGTTGCGGTATCTCATAGTTTCAACGTTCTTTCCCTCATACGTTGAGGTGGGATAACCGTAGTAGCTCCAGAGGAAGGAGCATATCTTCATTTCGGACGAGCCCTCGTAGAGCACGTTTATACCGTCTTTGGATATTTCTACGATCTCTCCCGCGCGCAGCTCCTTGACGGGCTCATAGTCGAGCTTGGTCGCCGCAAAGGGCTCAAGAGTGGCGCAGTAGCCGAGCTCGTTTTTGCCTATGACGAGAGGGAGTCTGCCTACCCTGTCTCTGGCGGCAATTATGCTTCCGTTCTCTGTGAGAATAAGGATAGCGGCAGTACCGACTATCTCATTTTGCGCATAGCGAATACCGTCCTTAAAGCTGCCCTTTTTGTTTATCAGAGCGGCGATAAGCTCGGTGGGATTTACCGCGCCGCCTGTCATAGCGTCAAACTGACCGTCACCGGAGGAGATGTATTTTTCGACTAGATCCTCGGTATTATTTACCACTCCTACGATGCAGATGGCATATTTTCCGAGCCTCGATCTGATCAAAAGGGGCTGTGGCGCGTAGTCGCTGATGCAGCCTATAGCACTGTGGCCGTTCATTTCGTCGAACACGTGCTCAAACTTGGTTCTGAATGGTGAGTTTTCAATATTATGTATAGATCTTTGCAGGCCTACCGATTTGCTGTAGGCCGCCATTCCCGCCCTCTTTGTTCCGAGGTGAGAGTGGTAGTCGGTGCCGAAGAATACGTCGGATATTGCGTCAGACTTAAGGCACGCTCCGAAAAAACCGCCCATATTTACTCCTATTTCTGTATATTATCAAGCGAAGAAGAGCTTGGAGAGGGTGAGAGGATCGACATATTTACCGCCTTTGTACGCTCTCATATTGCCCGAGGAGATCTCGTCAATAAGCATTACCTCGCCGTCCTTATCGTATCCGAACTCAAATTTGATGTCGTAGAGAATGAGACCCTTTTCCTTAAGATCGTTTGCTACGATCTCGGTGATCTTCTGAGTCATGAGCTTGATGTCGTCGTACTGCTTGTCGGTCATTACTCCGAGAGCAATGAGGCCGTCCTTGGTTACGAGCGGATCACCCTTCTCGTCGTTTTTAAAGGTGGTCTCAACGTATGCGGGAAGGTCAGCGCCCTCCTCGATATAGTCGCTGTAGCGACGGTAGAAGCTGCCCACAGCTTTGTGACGGCAGATGACCTCCAGTCCTTTGCCAAAGGGCTTTGCAGGGAGGACCTCCATAGTAGTGTCAGTAAGATCTGCATTTACGTAGTGGGTTTTGATGCCGGCACTGTTGACCTTCTCGAAGAAATGGATGGACATACGAAGATTGACGTCACCGACGCCGTCGATGGTAAGACCTACCGAGTTTTCACCGGGATCGAAAACACCGTCCTTGCCGGTGCAGTCGTCCTTGAATTTAAGGAGGTAATTGCCGTTGTCAAGTGCATAAACGTTCTTTGTCTTTCCTGTGTAAACGAGCTTCATTTTTTTATTCCTTTCGCTTTTTGTTTTTTATTTGTTAAACTGTGCTTCTATTTCTGCATTCTTTGAGAGGACCGCTTCGGCATCTTTTTTTCTCTTTGCGATGAGCTTATCCGCAAGGTCTTTGTTGCCAAGAGCGAGAATCTCGGCCGCCAGGAGCGCCGCGTTGGTTGCTCCGTCTACGGCTACGGTAGCTACAGGGATGCCGGAGGGCATCTGCACGGTGGACAGGAGAGCATCGAGCCCGTCAAGATTTGTCGACTTGCAGGGGATGCCGATTACGGGTAGAACCGTCCTGGATGCGACAACACCGGCCAGATGGGCGGCCATTCCCGCCGCCGCAATTATTACTCCGAAGCCACGGTCAATTGCCGTGGATGAAAAATCGCTCGTCTCATCAGGCGTTCTGTGCGCAGAGTAAACGTGTACCTCATACGGAATGTCCAATGAAACGAGCGTATCGATTGCCTTCTTCACTACGGGCAGATCACTTGCGCTTCCCATAACGATTCCAACCTTTTTCATATAAAGCTCCCTTCCGGCGCGATAGCGCCAAAACCAATGTATTTTGTTTTTAAAAATGCAAAAAGGCGCACTTACCCGATAAAAAGGAAGTGCGCCCAGACGGTCGGCATTTTTTATGTATATCTCCGTGGCACCGCGGTTAAATCCGCGAAGATCCGTCAGTCACGGGATAAGTTTGCGTCCGGGCTCAGCCTCAAATCGCTAAAACTAAGTATATTATATTACAAATATCTTAGAATGTCAATAAATAATTTGAAGAATTAGGTTGACAAAAAAGCGCGCAAAACTTGATTTTTTTCAACAAAATGCACAAACCCACAGCCAGAGAAAGGAGAGAAAAGTGGCGATCGTTTTCGGTTTTTGAGCGAAATGGAAGATGCACATTCTTGAAAATAAAAAAGCGGGACACCTCTTTTGTTTTTACAACAAGACGTTTATCGTATAAATGGAACAAATGTAAACTTTTATAGTTGAATAAACAACAAAACAAGGGCGCCCCGAAGGGCGTCTGCCATAGAGCAGTATACTCGAACTGACAGGAAAAGGACAGAGAGCGTTTTACATTCTCTGTCCTTTTTTTCTTTACAAGCACTGACTTAATTAAAGACATATTTTCTTGTGAAGCGCAATCCGCCCGTGTCATCCTGAGCGTAGCGTAGCAAAGTCGAACTGCGGAGCAGTGCGAGGCGTAGCCGAGCAGGATCTCGGGCGAGAACAGCATTCTTTCCATCGTGGATCCCGATGCTACGCATCGCCCTACGGGTTCGACTACGGCGGAAACTCGCTTCGCTCCATACCGCCTCCGCTCAGGATGACACGAAAGGGCGCACCTCCCTGCAGG
>JAFTIN010000018.1 GCA_017456895.1 Clostridia bacterium | reverse complement strand
GAGGTTTATTAAAAGTTAGTTTATCGCAACCTCACCCACCGTCATCACGCGAACCCCTAAACTCGACTTCGCTCGTTTTGGGGAACCCCGTGGCGGTCCCCCCTCCCCAAAGGGGAGTGCATAGCTTTGCTTCGCCAATCTCGCCTGTGGGTGGTAGTGCGCGCTTATTCTTGACCCCGTTTACGGGTAGCAAGTAACAATTGCATGGCTGACAGGCCAATCTTAAACGCGCTTGTGCGTCGCCAGTAACATTTAGAGTTTTACCCGAAACTGAAATACCCCGGTTTTACCGGGGATTTTTTATTGTTTTTGACAACAATTATTGTCAATTTGGACTGTTAACGCGCTTGTTAACTACCGAGTATGCATAAAAAACGAGTATAGCGCAACTCCTCGCACAATCAGAATATTAAGATAATTATATGGTTATTAGAAAATGTCATACCTTTAAAATTGTATTTATACTTGAATTTTACTAATAACCGTGCTAAAATAAATTATCTTTTTATTATTTTATACCGACCAAGGAGAAAAGCTATGAAAAAGATACTTCTTTTAACACTCACTATGGTTGTTGTATTCGCCCTCTCGGGATGCGCTCTCATTCCCGACGACGTTTTAGCGAATATGGCCTCCTTTGCTGAGGGTATCCCCTTTGTAGGCGAGAGCCTCGCCGCAAAGCTTCACACCCACGATTATTCCGAGTCCAAGGTGCTCGCGGAGCCCGACTGCCTCGCGGCCGGCAGGATCAAGTACATCTGCGCCTGCGGTGAGAGCAAGGTTGAGCCCTACGGCGAGCCTCTCGGCCACGATAATAAGACCGTGTTCAAGATCGAGCCCACCTGTACCGAGGGCGGCAGAGCAAAGTACGACTGCCAGAGATGCCACACCGTCTCCTCCGAGGAGTTTGAGCCTCTCGGCCACTCCTATGAGAAGGGCGAGCCTTCGAGATTTGCGTACTGTGAAAGAGGCTGCGGCAACTACACCTTCACCGTCGGCGATAACAAGTACAAGGACGTTATAGTATACACCTTCGTCGACTCCGATCTTGACGAGTTCAACGTCTTGTTCGACGAGCTCAAGGCTATTATCGACGCGGCTGACGCGTATGATCCTGAGCTCCACGCCTACGAGGAGGGCACACCTCTTCACGAGGATTATCTTGCTATGGAGGCTAAGTATGAGGAGCTCTATGACGTGCTCGCGTACGTAGCTACTCAGTGTCAGATAGCCGAGGTTGAGTACCATCTCGATATGGACAGCGAGGAGAAGGAGAATAACTACGACCACGTATCCGAGGTCAGAACAGAGCTCGTCTCCAGATTCTACAGCTTCTCCAAGCCTATCTACGACTCTATGTACCGCGACTTCTATTACTACGGTATGACCGAGCAGGAGATCATGGCCTTCATCTTTGACTCCGACGCGGTATCCAACCCCGAGTACAAGGCTCTGACCGACAGAAACAACGAGATACAGATCGCCTTCAACAATCTTACCAAGCCCGAGGAGGATCCCGAGGTCCTCACCCTCTATGCCGAGTTCGTTGCCAACAACAAGAGAATGGCAGAGATCATGGGCTACGAAAACTATCTCGAGTACGCTTACGAGAACGTATATTCAAGAGAGTATACCTATCAGGAGGTCTCTGAGGTAGTAAGCTACGTCAAGGAGCATCTCGTCGACGTATACTGTGACATCTACGATAAATATATGTACATGACCAGCTCCGGCGGATTCTCTCAGGCTGATATCAGCGACTACTATTCTCAGGTCCTCTACAGCTTCTTCGAGGATGAAAAGGGCAACAAGACTGTCAACGATTACATAGATCTTATGGCATTCACCTCCAACCCCGATAAGCAGATCACCTTCTCCGACGAGTTCAACAACCTTATATCCGACGGTAATCTCTTCCGCGGTGATTACGAGGGAGCTTACGTTACCTACCTTATGGATCTTGAATTGCCCATCGCTTACTTTGGTCCCGGCTACGATAACCCCTCCACCATTGTACACGAGTTCGGCCACTATATGAACGAGATCTATAACAATAGCGAGTACGATCAGTCCTACGACCTCCTCGAGATGCACTCTCAGGGTAACGAGCTGCTCTACCTCCACTTCGTTAAGGATCAGCTCACCAAGAACGCTCTTGAGCTCTGTGAGAGCTACCAGATGCTCGTTATGCTCGACACGGTAATGGCGGCTCTCGCCGTTGACAGCTTCGAGCAGGCGGTCTACACCGACACCTACACAGGTACGTATTCCTCCGAGATCATGGCGGACGGCACCATCACCTCCGACGAGTACGATAAGCTCTATAAGGGCATTCTTATCGACTTCGGTACCGACGATTACCAGATGGCGGAGTACTGGAGATACGTTACCATCAACGCTCCCTGCTACTACGTCTCCTATTCCGTTTCCGCTCTCTCGGTGCTTCAGCTTTACGATATGGCCGATGACGAGGGCTTTGACGCGGCAAAGGACGCTTACCTCAAGCTCTTTACCTACACCGACGTTGATCCCGAGATGAATACCGAACAGATCCTTGACTACGCAGGTCTTCTCTCCTTCACGGATGAGGAGCTCTACGTTCAGCTCGAGGAAATGGTAGCCGAGATGGTTAAATAATTTCACACGGATACCCCCTTTTTCCCGCGGTGGCACAGCTCCACCGCGGGATCTTTTTTTGTGTTTTTAGACAATTACCACAAAATGTCCAACACTTCTTTTTCCTTCTTGCTTTATTTCAAAAATTTTGTTATAATTATTCTGTAAATAATAAAAATAAACTACGGAAAGGATTTTTTACTATGGTAGATTTACGCAAAAAACCCTACTGTCTTTCCGACTCGGATATCGAGTGGGTAAAGAATACGATCGCTTCTATGACCGAGGAGGAGAAGGTTGGCCAGCTCTTCTGGCAGCTTACCGCAGGTCAGGGGGAGGATTACCTCCGTGAGCTTATGGAGAAGTACCATCTCGGCGGCTGTCGCTACAACGCTATGCCCGGAGCTATGGTCCTTGAACAAAACAGAACTCTTCAGAAATATGCAAAGGTTCCCGTCTTCATCGCCTGCAATCCCGAGAAGGGCGGCGACGGTGTCTGTCCCGACGGTACCCCGGTTGGCTCAGGTATAAAGGTCGGCGCTACAGGCAAGACCGAGTACGCCGAGGCTATGGGCTACGTATCCGGCGTGCAGATCGCTGCAACAGGCTGTAACATGGCCTTCGCTCCCGTTGTGGACATTCTCTACAACCACGAGTGCGAGGAGGTCCTTGCGCGTTCCTTCGGTAACGATCCCGAGAGAGTCGCAGCTATGGGAAAGGCGTATATGGACGGCCTCCACAGGACCGAGGGCGTGGCGTGTACCGCCAAGCATTTCCCCGGAAACGGCCAGGACTACCGTGACGCTCATATTTCCAATAATATAAACAACTTCGGCGAGGAAGAGTGGATGGCTACCTACGGCCACGTATACAAGACTCTTATCAACGGCGGTCTTGACGCTATCATGGGCGGACATATCCTTATGCCCAACTATATGAAGGACGTTAAGCCCGGTATCAGCTACGACGAGCTCCTTCCCGCTACGCTTTCCTACGATATTATGACCGTGCTCCTTCGTGAGAAGCTCGGCTTCAACGGCATGGTCGTTACCGACGCATCCCACATGGTAGGCATGACCAATCAGATGAAGAGATGCGATATGCTCCCACTCGCTATCAACGCCGGCTGTGATATGTTCCTCTTCTTCAATGATCCCGACGAGGACTATAACACCATGCTAAGCGCTTACAGAAACGGCGTTATCTCCAAGGAGAGAATGGCAGAGGCTCTCACCAGGATCCTTGGCCTCAAGGCTAAGATGGGCCTCAACAAGAAGGCTAAGGAGGAGCTCTGTCCTCCCGCCGATCAGCTCCCCACTGCTCTCGGGAACCCCGAGTTCAGAGCCTACTCCGGAAGGATCGCTAAGGACTGTATCACTCTTGTAAAGAGCCTTGATAAGGACGTGCTCCCCATCAGCCCCGAGAAGACCAAGAGAGTTATGATCGTTCCCATCAAGGGCCCGGATAACCCCCTTATGGCCCTTGCTATGATGGCTATGGGCGGCGGTATGGCAAAAAAGACTCCTGCGGAGAAGCTCTGTGAAAGACTTATCGCCAAGGGCTTTGATGCATATATCTACGAGAGCCCCGTTGAGAAGATGAAGAAGATGGTGGCGGGGGGCGAGAAGCCCAGCCTTAATCTCTACTTCGCGGGCAAGAACTCTATTGCCGACTTCGTCGCAGGTCAGGATCTCGTTATCTCGCTCTTCGACGTTGCCAACGGACACCCCGTGTTCGGTCTTTCCAAGGGCGGCGGAGAGATTCCGTGGTACGTGCACGAGCTCCCCGTAATCGGTATTTCCGTAAACAAGCCCACTATGCTTGCGGATTGCCCCATGCTCCGCACCTATATCAACACCTACGACTCGAACGACGATACCATGGACGCGCTCGTTGAGGCGCTCGTAGGCGGTCCCGAGAAATTCCGCGGCAAGGATCCCATCGACAGCTTCTGCGGTATGTGGGATACCAGACTCTGATAAGGGGTAGTCTATGTCTTCACTTAATACTTTTGTAAAGCGCCGCGATCTCCTCGTTTGTGTCGACTCCGACGGCTGTGCTATGGATACTATGAACTGCAAGCACATCTACTCCTTCGGTCCGTGTATGGTTGAGGAGTGGGGACTTGGCGAGTGGCGCGCACAGATCCTTAAGCGCTGGAATGAAATAAATCTCTATCAGGTGACCAGGGGTATAAACCGCTTCAAGGGACTTGCTATGGCGCTCACCGAGATCAATGAAAAGTATACACGCATACCGGGCATTGACACTCTTAACGAGTGGTGCGCAACCACCCACGCTCTTTCTATGCCCGCGCTCCGCGAGGCTATACCCACCTATTCCGAGGGAGAGGGAAGGGAATGTCTTTCCAAGGCGCTCGCGTGGAGCCAGGCGGTAAACGAGAGTATAAACCGTCTGCCCGAGGAGCTCAAGGTACCCTTTGAGGGCGCCAAGGAGGGGCTCGAGGCGGCGCACGCTGTCTGTGACGTCGCTATAGTCTCCAGCGCTAACCGCGAGGCAGTGGTAGAGGAGTGGGAGAAGTTCGGACTCATCCCCTTGGCCGATATTATGCTCACGCAGGATATAGGCAGCAAGGCCTATTGCATCGGCGAGATGCTGAAGTTCGGCTATGATAAGACGAGGACTCTTATGGTCGGCGACGCCATGGGCGACCTCGACGCCGCAAGGCAGAACGGAGTCTACTACTTCCCGATACTTCCGGGCCGCGAGGCCGAGAGCTGGCAGGAGCTTGTCGACGAAGGGCTCGAAAGACTCGGAAACAGTACCTTTGGCGGTGAATATCAGGATAAAAAAATAAAAGAGTTTATGGATAACTTTAAGTAATATCCAATTTAGGATAATGCTTCTCGTTCCGTAAAGACTGCGCGATAAAAAGCATCATTACCTCTTGCGAGAGTAATATGCTAACCAAAGATAACAAAAAACGCTTATAAGTGAGGTAATATCACTCATAAGCGTTTTTTTATTTTATTTAGATCAGTCGCCGAAGCAGATGCCCATAGCCTTAGCCACCTTGACGAGCTCGCCGTCGGGCTCGACGTTCTCGGTGTGCTTTGCGATAACGTCCTCAAGGGATACGTCCTTTATCTCGTCACCCTGGAGAGTGACCATTCTGCCGAACTTACCTTCCATAGCGAGCTCGACTGCCGCATAGCCGTATCTTGCGGAGAGGACTCTGTCGTGAGCGGTGGGAGTGCCGCCTCTCTGCACGTGGCCGAGAGTGGTCGCTCTTGCCTCAGAGCCAACGAGGGCCTCGAGCTTGTCCGCTACGATAGCGCCTACACCGCCGAGTCTGATGGGATCGGGGCTGTCCTCACGTATCTTGAGGATAACTCTCTCTCCGGAGATATCCTTTGCGCCCTCGGAGACCGCGACGATGGAGAACTCCTTGCCGCGCTCCTTATCTGCCTTGATCTTTTCCGCTACCTTGTTTATGTCGTAGGGGATCTCGGGAATGAGGATAACGTCTGCCGCGCCTGCAATACCTGCGTGGAGCGCCATCCAGCCCGCGCCTCTGCCCATGATCTCAACTACCATGATCCTGTGGTGGGACATACCGGTCGTTCTCACTCTGTCAAGTCCCTCTGTCGCAACGCTGATAGCGGTGTCAAAGCCGAAGGTGTAGTCGGTCAGAGCAAGGTCGTTGTCGATAGTTTTCGGGATACCCACGACGTTTACTCCCTTACGGGAGAAGTCTCTGCCGGAGGTGAGAGTTCCGTCACCGCCGCAGATGAGCAGGGCATCAATGCCCGCGTTCTTAAGGTTTTCTACAGCTACGTCGGAGACGTCGTCGTAGATGATGTTACCGTTTTCGTCCTTAAGGATCTTGCCGTCCTGATCCTTCTTCGGATACTTAAAGAGGTTGTCCTTGTTGGAGCTGTAGAGCACCGTACCGCCGAGTGTGCTGATCTCGCTTACGTCGTCGAGACCGAGCGGAATGAAATCTCCGTGATAGAGACCGTGGTAGCCGTGTCTGATACCCATTACCTCAAGTCCGTGCTTTCTGATTGCGGTGTTTACTACCGCTCTGATTACTGCGTTAAGTCCGGGACAGTCGCCGCCGCCCGTCATAATAGCTATCTTCTTGATATTAGCCATTAATTCCTCCAAATTCTTGCTGTTATTAATTACAATGGATTATATCTTACTACATTTTCAGAGAAATTTCAAGTCTTTTTTCCAAAATTACTGATTTTTCCTATATAGTTTTATCTCGAGATCCTGTGGTCCTTACCCTCAAAGCGGAGCACCGTGAAGTCCGAGCCGATGATCCTCGAGTAGATCCTGCCCTCGTACTTTCCCGCCAGCTCTGTTGCCGAGAGGTTGGTCGAGATTATGGTGGACAGTCCCTTGTTCTGTCTTGTGTTGATGAGATTGTAGAGCGCTGAGACGGAGAATTGACTGGTAAATTCCGCGCCGAGATCGTCAAGTATCAAAAGGTCGCACTCGAGGTACTTCTCCGAGACCGAGTCGGTGTGGCCGTACCCGGATCTGAACTTGTCCGCCTCAAAGTCGCTGACCACGTTCTGCACGCTGTCGTAGAGGACGTCAAAGCCCTGGGAGATGACCACTCTTGCGATAGCGGTGGAGATGTGAGTCTTTCCGGTGCCGGTGGTACCGATCAAAAGGAGGTTTCCGTGATGGCGCGCAAAGTTGTCTGCAAAGTCGCGCGCTATCTTCAGGTTTTTCTCCATTCTCTTGCAGTTGTCGGGCGAGTCCTTGTATATCTCGAGATTGAAGTTGTCGAAGGACTGCTTGTCTATAAGGTTGCCCATGCCGGAGGACTGGATGTTCTTGGTGATAAGGAGCTGCTTTAGGCAGTTGCACATCCTCGTGCCTACAAAGCCTGTGTCGGAGCAGGCGGTGCAGGTGTAGTGCACGTCGGTGTAGTCCTCGGGGTAGCCGAGCTTTACGAGAGTTCTTCTTCTTTTGGCGTTGAGCTCTACGTTGCGCTTTCTTATCTCTTCTATATCTCCGCCCATGCAAGCGGTCTTGAAGAGCAGAAGGCCGGTGCCCTTGAGCTCCGCGTCGATCTCTCTTATTTCCTCCGACTCGAGGGCAAGCTCTGCGTTTCTTTCCTCGGCGGTATTTATCGCGTTAAGTCTGCGTCTTTCGATCTCCTGCTTTGACGCTGCGTAATTGTCGCGTGTATACATATCAGTCACTCCTATTATTCGTCACCGTAGCTTCTTTCCAGCGCGGACATTAGCGCATCCTCACTGTTGAAGTCTGCATACTTGGGCGTTTCCGCCTCGACGGTTTTTCTTGATTTTTGACTATTATTCTTTACTTTTTTAGCGTTTTCGTGCTTCTTGATCTCCACTCTCGCTCTGCATTCCTCGACAGTCTTACATCCGGCGCTGTGCCACTCTGTGAGTATGGAGTCCATATAGGGGAGGGACCTTTGACTCGTGGCGTTGACGGTGATGTCGTAGGCCTCCTTGATGATAACGGTGCCGAAGGCGAACTCGTGCAGCCACCTCTTAAAATACTTTCTTTCAGATGGAGTTACAGTCCTGCCGTAGATGCCGAACAGTCTTCTCATCTCGGCCTCACCCGCTATTTCCTCGCTCTTTTCCTTGATGTATATCTCAAGCTCCTCGAGCTTGGTTATTCCCTTGTCAACAAGGCGCGTAGCCTCTCTGTACATCCCCTCGACCGTGAGCGTCTGCTTTACGGATTTTAAAAATTCCGCGAGGGCTACTATGTATGCGGGGGAGAGTCCTTTGTCACTGTAGAGTGAGGTGATCCTCTCGGTCTCGCGGAGCGCCAGTGTCTTTTCAAATATGCGCTCCATATCCATATTCATATCGTAGAGATTGCCGTCGCGCATAGCCTCGGAGGTCTCTATGGATGTCTTTTTGATATCTTTTTCGTCGGGCTCGAACTCGTACTCCACCTTAGCTAAGGGGAGGGCGCCTCTTCCTACGAGGACTCCGCACTCCTCAAAGAGGGCTACGGCCGCCTTTACTCTCGCTATGGAGACGTCGAGCGCCTTTGCTATATTCTCAGCGGTTATACTCGCGCCTTCCACCGATGCGATGGCTAAGAGGACCTTTAACTCGTCCTTTGTCGCTTCCTTGAAGCAATCGAGCTTTGATATACCGCTGAGTCTTACCTTGAAGGTGTACTCAGTCATTTTGTTCTCTCTTTTCGTTTGCAGTCTTGATCTCGTAGCACAGAGTCATCAGCGAGTCACCGAGGTGGATGTTCTCAACTATGACGTCGGGGTTATCGAGCCTTAGCTCCATGTTGGCAAAGTTCCAGATTCCCTTGACACCTGCCTCGACTATAACGTTCGTTACCTCGTAGGCTGCCTCCTTGGGTACTGTGAGCACGCCGATATGTACGTTGTTTTCCTTGCAGAATTTACCGAGCTCCTCGATAGAGTATACGGGCACGTCGTATATTCTGGTGCCGATGACCGACGGATCAATGTCAAACATAGCGAGTCTGTTGACTCCGCGGCGCTCAAACATGTGTGTTGCCGCGAGGGCTCTGCCGAGCTTACCGGCTCCGATGATGACGGCGTTATAGCCCTCGTCAACACCGAGCAGCTCGGAGATCTTATTGTAGAGAAATTTGATGTTGTAGCCGTAGCCCTGCTGACCAAAGCCGCCGAAGCAGTTTAGGTCCTGTCTTATCTGGGATGCGGTGACGTCCATTATTGCCGAGAGCTCTGCCGAGGATATTCTGAGCTTGCCTGCTCTTAAGAGCTCGCCAAGACATCTGTGGTATCTCGGCAATCTTCTGATTACCGCAGAGGAGACGTTTGTCTTCTGCTCGATCGGTCTTTTGCCGAACGTTCCGTTTACCTTATCGATGCTTTCCATTTATGTTCTCCTTGTGTCTTATTCGTAGTCAGTCCTTTGGAAGTATGCTGTCCGAGGCGCTCGCGTTCAGCGACGAGTCTGCGAGATTTCCTCTTATATATTCGTAGTAGCCCTGCGCTCCGATCATAGCCGCGTTGTCGCCGCAAAGTGACACGGGTGGGGTGTAAAGGGTGATTTTCTTCTCTTTTGCCAGCGTTTTCAGCCTGTGCCTTAGATGCGAGTTTGCCGCCACACCGCCAGAGAGCGCTATGGTCTTTACTCCGTATTTGTCGATCGCCGCACTCATCTTCTTTGCCACGGCCTCTACCGCCTCAAAGGTGTATCTTGCGGCAAAGCGCGCCTTCGGCAGCTCCATGCCGAGCTGCTCATATCTGTGAAGGAGGTTTATCGCCGCGGTCTTGAGTCCCGAGAAGGAGAAGTCGAGTGTGTCGTCCTTAAGCGCGGGGGAGGGGAGGATGAAGTCCTGCGACTTGTATTGGGCGGATTTTTTATATCTTGCGAGGTAGTCCTCGCATTCGCCTACCGCCTCGGTGAAGCCCTCGCGCGAGAGCGCGTCAAAGCCCTTGCCCGCAGGGTAGGGTATACCTATCAGTCTGCCGATCTTGTCGAAGGACTCACCGATGGCGTCGTCACGCGTTGAGCCGACGAGCTTTATGTCGTTGTAGTCCTCGACGAGGTAGATACCCGTGTGGCCTCCCGAAACCGTCAGGGCGATGAAGGGCGGCTTCGGTACGTTTCCGTCCTCGTCAAGATAGCAGGCAGCGATATGTCCCATTATGTGATCGACCGGGATGAGAGGCTTTCGGTTTGCCACCGCCAGAGCCTTGGCAAAGTTCACTCCGACGAGCAGGGCGCCTATGAGTCCGGGGTTTGCCGTTACGGCCACCGCGTCTATGTCGTCCATCGTCACTCCCGCGACCTTCAGCGCCTCGTAGGTGATGGAGGATATGGCCTCGATATGCGCTCGTGACGCTATCTCGGGTACGACACCGCCGTAGAGCTTGTGAGTCTCGACCTGCGAGGCTATGATATTCGATTTTATTTTGAAGCTGTCGCCTTCTCTTGAGACGACTGCCGCGGAGGTCTCGTCGCACGAGCTTTCAAATGCCAGAATGTTCATTGTTTCTCCCGAGCGCAAAGAAAGTCTTTCGCTCATTTTAAAGTCTCAGTTTTGCATATCACAGGCCGAGGCGCGCAGCATAACTATCGCGTCGTCTGTGGGATTCTTGTAGTAGTTTTTCCTCACGCCTATATGCTTGAAGCCGTAGGCCGTGTAGAGTTTTATGGCGGGTATATTTCTTGATCTCACCTCGAGAAAGAGTCTTTCAAGGCCCTGTCCCTTGGAGGTCTTTACCGCGTAGTCGAGCAGGCGGTAGCCTACACCCCTCTGTCTTTTGTGGGGAGCGACCGCTACTCTGTATATTTCGCCCTCCGGGGCGATAAGTCTGCCTATAACGTAGGCCACGACCTTGCCGTCCTCAACCGCCGAGAAGCACATTCCGCCCTCGGTGCAGATAAGGTCCTGCACGTCGCGGTAGCTCCACGCGTCGGGAAAGATCTCCTCCTCGAGCGCGGCTATACCCGTGGCATCCGCAGGGATAGAGCGTCTGAAGTCCATATCAGCTCTTGCTCTCGTCCTGCGTCTTGATTTGCTCGAGAAGCTCGGCTATTCTCGCGCCGTGCTCCATAGAGCCGTCCTTGACGAAGCTAAGCTCGGGTGTGATGCGGAGGTTGAGCGTGTGCGCTAAGTGGTGACGGAGCATACCCGTGCACTTTTTGAGGCCCTCTGCCGCCTCCTTGAAGTCTCCAATGCAGGAGAAATATACGGTAGCGTACTTGAGGTCGGGAGCAACCTCGGCTCTGGTGATGGAGACAAAGTTGTCGATCACCTTGGGCTCTCTGACGTTGCCTATCGCTATAGCCAGCTCCTTTGCCACCGCGTCGTTTATTCTTCCGCGTCTGTAATTTGCCATTTTTATATCCTTCCGATGCCTTAAGCATCATTTTTTATCTCGTTTAGTTTTTCGTATTCCCGACGGATCAGCTCTGCTCCTATCAGGGCAGAGTCTATGATGCTCTCCGTGCCGTATTTCTTAGCTATCCTTCCGATCGTTTTCTTCAGGGCGGGGAAGTGCGTACAGCCGAGTATCAGGGTGTCGGGACTTGTCTTGAAGACAGGGACGATCATCCTTTCTATCAGCTTCTCGTCCCCTCTCGTGACCGTCTTGTCCGAGAGCCCCGAGTCGATAAGTCTGACGAGCTCACCTGTCTCGCACTCGCTCACAAGACACCCTCCGAGCGCTTTTGCGAAGGCGTGTGAGGTGACGGTCCTTTTTGTCGCAATAACGCCGATACGCCCCGACCGTGTCGAGTTTTTCGCCGCTTTTGCTATGGGTTTTATGATTGGAACAGCGAGTTTTCTGTAATTATCTTTAAGTAGTGGGTACACCGTGCTCGCCGTACAGCAGGCTATGAGCACGCGCTCGGCTCCCATATCGAGGAGCCTATCTATATTTTCTTCCGAGATCCTTACGAGCTCACATTCACCTCTTGGTCCGTAGGGCGCGTTTTCTCTGTCGATGAGATATACGAGGTCGACTCTTTCGTCAAGCTCCTTTACGTATCTCACCGTGTTGAGTCCGCCCTTGCCGCTGTCAAATAGGCCTATCACGGATAGCGTCCTCGATAAATGAAGACAGAGCTTTTTTAAGATCTATACCCGCGGCCAAAAGCATTTTGGGGTATAGACTCTCTCTTGTAAATCCCGGGAAGGTATTGATCTCGTTGAAGTATATTTCTTCTCCCGAGAGAAAGAAGTCGAGTCTTGCAAGGTGTCTTAGTCCGAGCGACTCGCCAAGGAGTCTTGAGTAGCCGATGAGCCTATCCCGTATCTCCCCATCAACGTCGGCTACGGCTCGCGTTTCGGTCTTTCCGCCGTACTTCTCACCGTAACCGTAGAAGCCCTCGATGAGTATTTCACCCGGGGGCGTGATGAGTTTTTTACCGTTTATTTCACAAAACGCGCACTCAAGCTCCCTTTTATCGGTGAGCAGGCTCTCAACCATTACAGGCCCGTTTGCCGCCTCACGGGCAAGGGGATAGAGCTTTGTGAACTCATCCTCGGTGTTCACGGGGTAGGCACCGACCGAGCTGCCGAGCCTTGCCGGCTTGATAAATGCGGGAAGACCGACGGTCTCTTTCGTCCTCCTTAAGGCCTCGTCGACGCTCTCGCTTTTTGTGAGATACACGCAACCGAGTGTTGGTATGCCGAGTGAGGAGGCTACGGCTTTGGCATAGGCCTTGTCAAGACAGACCGCGCTTTCCGACACCCTTGCGCCAACGTATGGAATGTGCGCTATCTCGAGCGCCCCCTGTACGCTTCCGTCCTCGCCTCCCGCTCCGTGGAGCAGGGGGATCGCCGCGTCTATCTTGATGAAACCGTAGTCGGTGTACAGGCTGCCACCCTCGCGCCCTGTCGGATAGGCCGCAAGGTCCTTGCCGCGCAGGGTAATATGCCACTCACCCGATATATCTATATAGACGGGCAGGGGTTCGTAGTCCGATCTGTCAATCAGCTCTTTTACGTATTCGTATCCGAGCCTTGACACCTCGTGCTCACTTGAGGTCCCTCCATATAGAAGGGCTACTCTCTTTTTCATTTTATCACCTCTCTTCCTTGCACATTTTATGCCCCGGAGGTGATAATTGCTATTTTATTTTCTTCTGATCACGGCAACGCGGTCGTTACCCGAGTAGTCCTTGATTATCTCGCAGGTAAGTCTGTGCGCGCAGGTTATATCCTTTATTGCCTCGGCCTGATCGTAGCCTATTTCAAAGGCGATAAAGCCGCCTTTCTTTATCGAATTTATCGACACGGGTATGAGCCTTTCGTAGAAGACAAGGCCGCTCTCCCCACCGACAAAGGCCATCTTAGGCTCGTGGAAGATCTCCTTTTCGAGACCTTCGTACACACGTCTCGGTATGTACGGCGGATTTGAGAGTATGGCGAAATATTCGCCCTCTATATCTTCCCTTAATAGATCCCTTTTGTGCGCTGTAAGTCTGTGCTCAACGCCGTTCAGTCTTGCGTTCTCGAGCGTGAGCTTTATGGCTCCGTCGGACAGATCGTAGGCGTCGCAGTGGGTACCCGTGGTGTTTTTCAGCGTTGAAATGCCGATACATCCGCTTCCCGAGCAGAGATCCGCGAATCTCTCGCCATCGGGAATATGCTTTACCGCATAGTCGACGAGTATCTCTGTGTCGGAGCGCGGGATAAGACAGTCGGGTGTAACTCTGTACTCCTCACGGTAAAAGCCGACCGTGCCGAGTATATACTGCAGCGGCTCGCGAGCGGCTCGCCTACTTACCGCTTCGGTGAGCTCCTCGGAGTCGGACGCGGTATTCAGCGTTATGAGGCTCTCGCCCACGTAGGCGCGGAAGAGCTCGCGCGCGTCATAATCTGGGGAGTCAACGCCCGCCTTTTTTAATATTTCTATCGCTTCCTTAAGCGTCATGCCTCGGTGTTGACCTCTGCGCTTTCGGAATTTTCTGCGGCTTCAACAGCCTCGGACTCCTCGGCTGCTTTTGGAACCTCTGCGTCCTCGGTGATCTCTGTGGGCTCCTCCTTCTTCGGCTCCCAAGCCTTGGCGTTGTAGAACTCCATAAACTCGGGGAACTCGTCGCGGAGAGCGCACTTAGTGGAGACGATAGCGACCTCGAGCATATCGAGGGTGGGCTCCTTGGTGGTTATTCTCTGAACCCACAGACCGGGCGCGGAGATGATCCTGGTGATTATGTTGTCGTGCTTGCCCGCGAGCATAAGAATCTCGTATCCAACGCCCATAGTGAGGGGGAGGAGGGCGAGCTTAACGAGCGAGATCACGACGGTGTGTGTGTCATCGGGGAGAATGTTGCGCACGAACATTCCGACTACGATGCCGATGGCTATCATGAGGAACATGAAGCTGGTGCCGCAACGGGGGTGGAAGCGGCGGTGCTTTGCCGCGTTCTCGGGAGTGAGCTCCTCACCTGCTTCAAAGCAGGCGATGGTCTTGTGCTCGGCTCCGTGGTACATAAAGGTGCGCTTGATGTCCTTCATCAAGGATACGAGGAGCAGGTAGGTGATAAAGATGGCTACCTTCAGTACACCCTCGATAACCGCTATAACGGTCGGATGTATGGGATCCATTTTAAACAGGTTCTGCCAGAGCCAGTCGATGCCGTCGGCCAACCACGTGGGCAGGAACATAAAGAGTAAGAGCGATAGACCGAGACCGAGGATCAGAGCTACGATCATGATGACGTCGGTCGCTCTTGCGCCGAGGTGCTTCTTACACCACTTTTCAAACTTTCCGTCCTCCTCCTCAATGCCGAGCGCATCGGCCGAGTCGTTCAGCGTCTTCATACTTAACTTCATCATCTCGATAAAGTTTACGACACCTCTGATAATGGGGAGGTTGAGTATAGGCTTTCTTTTTCTCACCGAGACAAATTCGGAGTCGTAGACGACGAGACTGCCGTCATCCTTTCTGCAGGTGGTGACGGTCTTTTCTCCGGCCTTCATCATTACGCCCTCAATGACTGCCTGTCCGCCGACCTTATTGAGTCTTGCCGGATCCTTTCCGGCACAGCATTTCTTTTCCATTGTTTTTCCTTTCTTAGGCAAGAGAGAATAATACGAACTAGTTTTAAAGAGATAAATTTCACATAATCCATCGGCAAAAATTCTTATAATATTCTCATATTATCTCAAATTTTCAGCCTCGCCTTACGTAAAATTTATTCTCTTTAAAATT
>JAFTIN010000013.1 GCA_017456895.1 Clostridia bacterium | reverse complement strand
CTTTGGGGAGGGGGGACCGCCACGGGGTTCCCCAAAACGAGCGAAGTCGAGTTTAGGGGTTCGCGTGATGACGGTGGGTGAGGTTGCGATAAACTAACTTTTAATAAACCTCATCCACCACTTTGTGGTCCCCCTAGTCTCGCCTGCGGGCTCGGGCACCTCGGGGGAAAACGATATTCAATCGTTTTCTAACACCCTCGGTTTCACTACGTTACCCAAGGGGGAAGGTTGGAAAAGCTACCATTCGCTGCTTTTCATTCTTTTCATCGGTTAACCTCCATTGAACCACGCGATAGTCGCTGCGTTTTCGTTGTACAAAAATATTCCCCGCCGTATTATCCTCGGCGGGGAATCTGTGTTTTTTTAAAGCGTATCGAGTATCGCGTTAAGATCGACCTCGGAGTAGCTCGCGTAGTTCTCGGGGATCGTGACGTCCACCCATTCGTCATAGTCATACTCAAGCTCATACTCCGCCCTTAGTGAATATGTCTTGCCCGAGAGCTTAAGCTCATATTCACATTCAAGAGTCACAGAGTCGTACGAGCCGTCCTCGATCACCACCGTGAGCCTTGACGAACGGATGCCTACGGTTTCGACCGCGCCCTCAAGCTCCGAGATCAGGATACCTTCAAGCCTTGCTCTCGAATCCTCATTGACCTCGGTGCAGATGATACGGTACTCACCGTCAAGCCTCTCGCATTTAACTTCATTAAAGGAGTTTATTCCGATGCTTCCGATAAGCTTTGCCCTATTCACGATATCCTCGCGCTCGGCATCGGTGAGGGCCGCAGAGCTCTTTGTCGAGTTGACGGCACCGTTTGATTTATACGCCATGTCCAGGAAAACCCTGCCCCCTGTGAGGACGTAGGTGTTGATAAATTCGCTCTTGACCTCGCCGTAGTCGATCACGAGAGCCTTCTCTATCGCGACTCCGTCCTTCTCGACGAGTATTTTCGTCTCGGAGCTTTCAAGCTGCTCGAATATAAGAGCGATCTCCTCATCAGCGACGGTGTAATCAACGCTTACTTCAATTTCGTACGAACCCTTCTTGAGCTTCCTTTCCGCCCTCTCTATCAGGCTCTCGGGCGTCCTCGAGCAGGATGAAAATAAGGACAGAAGAAGCGATGCAAGAAGGATCAGGGATAATATTTTTTTCATACCTTATATTCTCGGGCGGTAATTACTCCGCGGCCGAGGTCTCCTTTACAACAAGACCAAGGAAGGTGCGGTCGAAGACGTCCTTGATAATAGCAAAGACGATCATCTCCTCATCGCTTGACCAGAAGGGATTGTCGGTGGGCAGAGCGCCGAGAGCGGGAATGACGATAAACTTTGTCGTTCCGCACACGGTACAAACAGACTCCGCGCTGCCGTTTTCACGCTCGGTAGCCGGATTCTTTACCACGGGCTCGGACCAGGTGTGCTCCCCCGTCGAGGGAATGCTGGTACCGGAGGATATCTTTTCGTCACAGTCGGTGCAGTAGACGTCACCGGTGTATCCGTTATTCTTACAGTCGGCCGCCTTTTCGTTTCTGATCTCGGTGTTGTCGTGCTCGCAGACGGTGGGGCCGGGATCGGGCTTGGGATCGGGATCAGGCTTGGGATCGGGAGTAACGCCGCCGGAACCCTCCATAGCCTCGCCCGAGGGAGTCACCATATCGTCGGGGATCTCCCTGTCAAAGAGGAGCCATGCAAGCTCGGGATAGTCGATAAACACGTTTCTGTTACCCTGGTATGCCTCAACGACCTCGTTTCTGCCCATTTCCCAAGTATCAACCGGGTCGAGCGCGCACCATTCAAGAAGCACGTCAACGCTCTGGAACACCTTGGTGATGCTGGTTGCTCCCCACTCGGAGCCCCATCTTACCCAAACGTAAAGACAAATTCTCGCAACGTCGCCCTTGACGTTATCAAGCGGCTCAAAGTATGTGGAGTTATAGTAGCCGCCGAGCACTCCGACAGCAGGATCGGTACCGTACTTTGCGGTGGCGCCGGTGCCCGCTTCACCGTACTTCTTGTTACCGCGCGAGCTGTTTACTCCCGCATCCGAGGGACGGATGTGGTGAAGGTCTGCGCCGCCGCCGTTGGTGTTGTTACCGCCGAGTGACTTAGGCCACACGTGTTCTCTGTTCCAGCCGTTCCACTGAGACATGGTAGCGGAGTAGCTGGTGTAGATAAGGAGGACTCTGCCGTTCTCGTTCTCACAGTCGGTTCTGTCTGCCATATAATGGCAGTTATCGTAGCTCGAAATCTTCTTATGTGTGGACTTCATAAGTCCGCGGAGCTGAAGGAGCAGATCGTCCGAGTCAAGCTCGGATAGCCTGTCGTAGGTGTAGCTGCCGTTGTAGTAATTCTCGGCGTTTGTGCCGTCGAGGGTGGTACATACAACGTCTCTTTGTCCCGAGTTGTACTTATCCGAGTACTCGAGAGTCGTGCCTGCCGCGGATACGGGCAGGAGCGTGGTAAATATTAAGGTAAGCAGTAGTATTACCGCAATTAAGCTCTTGTTAAATCTCTTCATATTATTCTCCGTTAAGCGTCTTATCTATTAATTATGTAAATAATACTTTTCTTTTTTAGATAAAAGGCACTTCTTTATAATTGGCTGCATCTGTAGGTGACACTACGGTAGCGCCGGTGTTGTACTCATACAGAGCGCCTGCGGTCATAACTACGGTATAGACGTCAGAGTCGGTGGTGACAACGTACGTACAGGTAAAGACTGCGCCCTGATACTTACCGTCGGATACCTGGAGAAGGAGAGACGCGTCCTTAACGCCGACAACCGCGCTAAGGTGAGAGAGACTGCCCGAGAGCACGTCCTCGACGTTCTTAAGAGCCTCATCCTTTATTTCAGTGCAGGTAATAACGCAATCCTTGCCAAATCCGGTAGCGGATACCTTGCCGAAGCTGTCGGGATCAAGATAGCTAACACCGGAAAATCTCTCAAGGATCCTATCCTTCACCTCATCGGTGAGGGTTGTCTTTTCCTTCACGAACTCGGTCTTCTCGGTATTCTCCTCATACCCTTCGTAGTAGATGACACCGTCAATGGCGGTATACTTACTGCTTAATAGCCTGCCGTCAAGGCGGTAGGACGAGGATGCCATAAAGCTTTCTCCGTCAACGACGAGAGTGAGCGTGGGCAAAGAGAGCTTGTCTATAGTCTCCTTCATTCCCTCATCCTCAGATGTGAGCTGTATTCCCAGCTCCATCTTGTAAGGGGTGGATGCAAGGGCTTCTTCTGCAGCGGAAATAACCTCGGCAGGATCCTTGCTGAACAGATTACAGGATGCAAGGATGCAAAGAAGCAACGCCCAAAGAGTGATAACGGACGTAAGTCTCAGTATTTTTTTCATATCATACTCCACAAAATATATTGGTACATCAATTGTACACCAAAATCAGCGCTTTGTCAATATTATCCTTATTTTTAAATCTTTTTACAAGTGGCATTTTCCTCCCCGGAAGAATATCTTGATGATAAGAGAAAGAAAAAGGAGGATCACGTGTTAGTAACCAAGCCTTATTTAAGAGAAAGGGCGATCACCTACGCCAGAAAATACGCCTTTGGCCAAAATCCGATATTCGGCAATTTCAGAGGGATCGGAGGTAACTGTACAAACTTTGTCTCACAATGCATCTACGCGGGCTCCTGCGTAATGAACTACACCCCGACCTTCGGATGGTACTACGTGTCTTTGGATGATCGCTCTCCGTCATGGACCGGAGTGCAATTCTTCTATAACTTCATCACCGAGAATAAAGACGTCGGCCCTTACGGCAAGGAGGTGACGGCCGACGAGATCGAGGTAGGCGACGTCATACAGCTCGGCAACGATCAGGACGGCTTCTACCATACGTTGCTTGTCGTCGGCTTTGAGGGGGAGGACCCACTCGTAGCGGCGCAAACCGATGATGCGTTTGCGCGCCCCCTATCAACATATACCTACGACTTCTCAAGATATATAAAGATCCTCGGTGTCAGACTGAACGCGGATATCACGGACGATTGCTTTGAGAGTGTACTCGGCGGTATCGCCATCGTCCCGGGCAGAGGCGCACCGACCTGACGTTATCCGAGTCAAAAGCCGGGGAGCCTCCGCTCTCACCGCTTCGCGGAGCTCTCCCAGAGGGCGAGCCGCAGTGAACAACCTTCCCCTTTGGGGAAGGTGGCACGAGCAAAGCGAGTGACGGATGAGGTTGCGATATGCTAACTTTTAAAAACCTCATCCACCACTTTGTGGTCCCCCTTCCCCAAAGGGGAAGGTTGAATGAGCCTCCCTCTGGGAGGGAGGTGCTGAGCAAAGCGAAGCGGAGGGAGAACGCGTTAGTTTGCTTATCTATCGGCGGCTTTTTCGTACACTGAACGGCACGCAGGCTCCTTCCGTCACCTTCGGTGCCACCTCCCTCTCGGAGGGAGGCTTGGACAACCCCTCACCGCTACGCGGAGCTGTCTCGCCTGCGGGCTCGGTCACCTCGGGATCTGACAGTCCACCGGACTGTCATTCAACGCCCTCGGTTTCGCTTCGCTACCTTACACAGGGGAGCCTACCCTCTCAGTCACTCCGCGACAGCTCCCCCAAGGTGGGAGCCTAATTAGAGTGGGAGCGAGCTGCAAACAAGCCTCTCCTTACGGGAGAGGTGGCACCGAAGGTGACGGAGAGGGCTCGGTTTCGCTACGCTATGCTTGCTACCTGAGGTGGGAGCCTCTTTTGAACCGCGCGACTATCGCGTGGTTTTTGTTATACAAAAAGCCAACCTTGTATTCCCAAGGTTGGCTTTTTGCTTGTTTTTGACTACTTAAATTTACTTATTATTCAATTACGGTAATGTTTGCATAACCGAGTATTGCCTCGACACCGATCTGATAATAGAACATAGACATAAAGTATTCCTCGCCCTTGGACTCAATGAGCTGAGACTTATACTTATCTCTCTTTGCTATGTATTCATCCTCGGTGGCAAAGTCCTCTCTGGTAATGCTTACATCCTCAAGAGCACGCTCAACGTAGTCGTTGAAGATCTCGTCGTACTCCTGCTCGTCGGGCTTAAGCCCTTCAATATTCATAATATGATAGAAGATAAGCTGCTGCTTAAGATTGCTCTTTGCTATCCTATCAACCTCAGCCTCCCAGTCGGCGCCCTCCTCAAGGCCTATGTACATGCACATAAACTCATCGCGCTCAAGTCCGTAGTAGCCGCCGTAGAGTCTGTAGTAATAGTCGAGCTGCTCGATAAGACCGTCGTACAGCTCCTTTAAGAGTGTCTCGGGATACTTCTTCACCACAGCGCCCTCAAGAGATATCTCCCAGAAGGCCGCAAGCGCCTTGGTATCGTCGTCAAGACCGTACTCCATGATGATCTGATCCTTAAGGGAGGCTCTGTACTTGTCGGTGAGTCCCTCTCCCTCAAAGCCCTCGAGCTCGTCTTGGCTTACACCGAGCTTGTCGGTGATAAACTCATCGGTGAACTCGGGCGCGTCATACTCCTCTATACTTTCTACCGTGACGATAAAGTACGCGATCTTCCCTGCGAGCTCATCCGAGCTGTATCCGTCAGGAAAATAAGTCTCAACGATAAGAGGTGAGTCCTCGCTGTAATCCGCAGGATTCTTTCCTATAAGGTTATACTCAAACCCGGGGATAAATCCGCCCGAGCCGATGCCGAGAGCGTGAGGCTTTTCCGCGGCGGTATTGTCTCCGCCATCAAAGAAGACCTTCTCCTCTCCATCCATATAATATCCTTTATAATAAATATTAACGGTATCGCCGACCGAGATGACTCCGTCACCCTCAATCTTTTCCTTACCCTTGTGCTTGTAGAGAGCCTTTATGACCTCGTGCTCGATAAGCAGATCGACCATACTGCGGTCAATGACTACCTCGTAGTCCTTGTAATACTGCTTGTCTATCGCAATATAGTCGGAAAGATCCTCGGTCATGATGTTGAATTTATCCTCTTTATTACCGATGTCACCGTCGGTAAAGTCGTTGTTTCCGTCGCCCGAGCCGTCGCCCGAGCCATCGCCATCGGTGCCGCCGTTTTCACCGCCCTCGGTGTTTTCGTTATCCTCGCCCTCGGGAAGGTCGTCGTCCTTCTTGCAGGAGGCGAACACGCCGACTAAAAGCGACAAAAGCAAAATTAGCGTGATTATTTTCTTCATATATATCTCCGTTTTATTTGGTATCGCCGACTCCAAGGAGCCGGCGATGATGCTTTAGATGAAATTCTTTTTGGCTTTTCAAAGCCGAGTATGCAATATGCGTAATCAAGTTTTGATCAGAAACCGTCGGCTGACATATCGAGAAAACGACGGTTTATGACGAAATCAGTAAAATTTAATTTGGGCAAAGGGATTTGGAGCGTAAATTATCGGCCGACGAGTGAAGCTGTATTTTATACAGCGATCGAGGAGACGGTAATTTCCGCCCAAATATCGAAGCCCTAATTAAATTTTCATGGCGACGTCCCAAGCCTGCCAAATTACCGTCCTCAGATTTCCTACCTTGTGAGCATCTCCTATGATGTGTACGTGGCGGGACTTCTTAGCTATGGGGGCGGGTCTGTAGCCTGTGGACATTATTACGCTGTCTGCCTCGACGGTGATCTCCTCACCGTCCTTAGTCTTGGCTTTAACACCGTTCTCGAGAACCTCTGTAAGAGCGGTTTCAAGATACACGGGTACCTTGTTAGTCTTGAAGAAGTCACGAAGGAAGCTGGTGTTGGCAAGACAGATGCCCTTGGTGGTAACGAGGTCGTCCTGTAGCTCAACGATGGTAGGCTTTTTACCCTGAAGGTAGAGCTCATACGCGATCTCACAGCCGGTAAGACCGCCGCCGACGATAACAACCTTTTCTCCGACGGGCTTGTTGCCAAGGAGGAAGTCCACAGCCTCAATACCGTACTCACGAACGCCCTTCACGGGGATAACGTTGGGAGTAGAGCCGGTAGCTATAATAACCTCATCAGCTCCGAGCGACTTTACGTCGGTGATCTCGGTACCAAGCTTAACGTCAATGGGATACTTGGCCAGCTCACGGATATACCACTGAATAAGCGCCCTGTCCTTCTCCTTGAAGGATGGAGCGGCCGCAGCGATGAACACACCGCAGAGCTTATCGGTTTTTTCATACACGGTCACCTTGTGTCCGCGCTTTGCAAGAAGTATAGCCGCCTCCATACCGCCGATGCCGCCGCCGATGATGGCAACGTTCTTCTGCTTCTTGGCGGGCTTTACGTTATACTTTTTCGACTGCATGGTCTCGGGGTTGAGAGCACAACGCGCAAGGCCCATGGTGTCGGTGAGATCCTGGGTGTTGTAGTGGCCCTTGGATGAGGAGAAGTTAAAGCAACCTGCGTGGCAGCAGATACAGGGCTTGATGTCCTCGAGTCTGTCCTCAATAAGCTTGGTGATCCACTCGGGATCAACGAGGAATTGACGCGCGACACCCATAGCATCGATCCTGCCCTCGGCAATAGCCTCAGCTCCGACCTCGGGGTCCATACGTCCCGCGCAAACGACGGGAATGTCAACGAATTTCTTTATATGCGCTACGTCATCGAGGTTACAGTTCTCGGGCATGTACATCGGGGGATGAGCCCAGTACCAGGAGTCGTAGGTGCCGTTGTCGGCGTTGAGCATATCGTAGCCCGCATCCTGAAGATACTTAGCCGCTCTCTCGGACTCCTCCATACCGCGGCCTACTTCAACGTAATCCTCGCCGGGAACAGCGCCCTCGGCAAAGCCCTTGAGCTTGGATTCCACGGAATAACGGAGAGATACTGGGAAGTCTTGTCCGCAGGCCTCCTTGATAGCCTTTACTACCTCGACGGCAAAGCGGTATCTGTTCTCAAAGGAGCCGCCGTACTCGTCGGTACGCTTATTGAAGAACTCAATAGCAAACTGGTCAAGAAGATATCCCTCGTGCACCGCGTGTACCTCCACACCGTCGACACCGGCGTCACGGCAGAGCTTCGCAGTCTTGGCAAAGGCCTCGATGATCTCGTGTATCTGCTCCTTAGTCATCTCGGGACAGGTGATGTCGGGCGCCCATCTTGCGGGCTGAGCGGAGGGAGAGGCAAGCTCGTGAGAGGTGTCGAGAATGGGCTTGATAAGGGCGCGTGTGACCTTATTCTTATGAAGAGGACCTACGAGCTCGGTGATAGCCCAAGAGCGTCCCATACCCGCGGTAAGCTGTACGAAGAGCTTTGCGCCGGTCTTGTGTATCTCGTCCATAAAGACCTTGAGCTCCTCAAACATCTTGGGATTCTGCCAGAGCCACTTACCCCAGAAGGTGTCGCGGAGGGGTGCGATGCCGGGGATGATAAGACCTACGTTGTTCTTCGCTCTCTCAAGAAAGAGCTTTGCCGCCTCTTTGTCAAAGCCGCAGCCCGTGAGCTCAAACCATCCAAAGAGCGAGGTGCCGCCCATAGGACACATTACGATTCTGTTTTTTATCTCTACGTTGCCTATTTTCCAAGGTGTAAACAGAGCCTCATACTTTGTACTCATATTTTTATCCTGCCTTTATATCTACGTATTCAGGGCTGCTGCAAAACGGCCTTTTGCGGCAGCCCTGTTGTTATTTTGGGTTACCCCGTGTTAAATTTCGGGGGGTTGATGTGCCTGTCGTCTTATATACCGAAGATCTTCTTTATGATTACCGCGATAACGGTAACAATGCCGCTTGCGGAAGCGAAGGAGCCGGTGACGTTACCGCTCTCGACTATATCCTCGTTAACTCCGTTTACGTAATTCATATAAGCGTCGTATGCCGCCTGATACTCTGCCATAGCCTCTTCGGCTCCCTCGTAGGACATCTCAACGAACTGAGCGTTGTAATAGCACTCAACGAGAGCCGCATACTTGTCGTCATCGGTCTCGCAGGCGTTGTAGATAGCCACTGCCTCAATGAACTTGAGAGAGGACTCTTCGATGTTCTGGAGCTTGATCTTGTACTCGTCGTAGATCTCAACCGCTCTTGCCGCGCCCTCAACGCTCACGTCAAGGTAGAAGTAAAGGGCAGCCGCCTCCTCGAAGTACTTCTTCTGCTCGGAGTAGGCAGCGGCCGTGCGCATTCTCTCTACGGAGTTGATGAAGTAGGTCGCGTTCTGTACAAGGATCTTGGCGTAGTCCTCCTCGCGAAGAAGGAGCTCCGCCTTGCAGGTATCGAGATTGTTAATTATGTCGAGTATCTCTGCATTGGAGTAATCGATATCATTGCTTGCAAGATATCTGTCGATAACGGAGATCATACCCATCTTCTCAATGTAGGCCTCGGTAGCGTTGACCTTATCAAGAATGTCGTTAAGGTAAACGATGTGCTCCGCTTGGAGAATACCGTAGAAGTAACCGTAGCTCGCGTTGAAGAATTCGATCGCGCCGCCGATTCCCTCATAGGTCGGATCGTAAAGGAGCTCTCCGTTCTCATCTGTGCCAAGCACGATAGGCTTGATGATGTAGAGATACTTCTCCATGATCTCTCTGTTTTCCTCCCACTCCTCTTCGGTCTTGAACTCATCGATCTTGTCTATGCAGTGCAGGATCTTGGTGGAGTTGTTTTCCTTAGTGAGCTCGTATATGATAGAGTCGAAGTTCTCGTATGTCGCGTAAGCCGCGATGAGATCCTTAAAGTTGTTTCTGTAAGGATTGGTGGTGTCACGGATAAGAGCGAGATCGATTCCGTCCCCTTCAACGAGCTTCTTCGCTCTCTCGTAATATCTTTCTTTAGCCGCAAGTGTAGTCGCGGTCTGGAATCTGTTGATATGTCTTATGAAGTCGGGCGCATTAAGGTCGTAATTGGCCTCACGGGAGATCTGGTTGAAGATAAGATTGTACTCGGTGTAGTCGGGGGTACCGTTTCCGTTCTTATCTGCGCTGCGGTCGATAAGGTCCTTGGTGTCGCCGATGAAGATATTGATAGCCTCGATCTTCTGCTTTCTGGTGGAGGCGGAGTTCATGCTGCGCGCAACGCTGTTAAGATCCTTAACGAGCTCGACGTACTTATCGAGATTCTTATCCTTGATGTCTGCCAAGAGAATATCAAGGTCAAAGTCGAGGAAGGCGTCTACCGCAGCCATAAGCTCCTCAGACTCCTTGGCGAGGTCGGTATATTCACCTGCGCCGGTCTCCTCATCTGTAACCGTCCAATATTTACTGATAAATTTCTCGGCAAGATCGTACGCCTTACTTCTTCCCGAGATCTCTCTTTCCTCGTCGGAAAGATAATCTACGTAGTAAAGGAACTTCTCGGCATCGGTCATCTTCTCGAGCTTGTCATGGAAGCGGAAGGAATTACCTGCATAGATAGAAATGTTGTCGTATGAAATCTCACCCTTATCGGTAGCGTGACCGCTGATTCTGAAGGCAACCTTCTCGTGGCTGAATTTCTCCTGGTCAGGCTTGATCGCGCTGTATTTGGTGATGTACTCACCCTCAATGTAGAGCGAGTAAGTGAAGTCGGAATAATCGAATACGAGCATTATGTTGAGCCACTGTCCCTTGACTATCGCGTTCGGGAATACGACGGTGGAGCCGCTGTTGGAGCAGATGTCTCCGTTAGCCTTCATAACGAAGTAATGCTCAGGGAAGTAAGTGCCGGCAACACTACCCGTCTCGATGAACACGCCCTGAGTGGGAAGCTCGTCAAACGTGGTAACGTCAAAGGTGAATACAAGTCCGTTAGTGGAATCGACTCCCTTAAGCGCGTACTGGATGTACGATCCGAGCTTTCTGGGATCATTGTAACGGTGTATGAAGTACTTATTGCCGTCAGGCTCCTCGAGAATACCGATGTCATTGGTAGAGCCCTTAGCCTCCACGCTCCAGCCCGAGCCGATGTTGACCGAGGAAAGACCAACAGTCTTTGACTGCCAATCCTCATCAAGATAGATAGGAAGGTCGTAGTTGCTAATGAGGTTCTTTTCATCAAGAGTAACTAAATTCTGAAGGGTAGCTCTCTCGTGAGCGGCAACGAGCTCCTCAAAGGTAACGAGCACCTCGTCAAGAGCGGTGGCATCACCGTAAAGAGTGGACTCGGCAAGAACTCTGTTCACTCTGTTGATCGCAACCTTGTTTTTCGCAGTGTGGAGGGTTGTCTCTATATCCTTATCAAGCGCGTCTACGAGAGCTTCGACAGCCTTGACGAGAGCCGCGTCGTTCTTGACCTTAGCGTCTGCAAGTCCCTCGGTGTCCTCCGAAAGCTCGAAGAGAGCGAGAAGCTCGTTAGCTCTGACCATACCCTCGTAAGCCGCATTTGCGGTCAGGTTATCAACTGTAAGGGTGTCAAGATATGAAAGAGCGGCGGTAACGCTTGCCTTATGGGCAGCCTTAATAGCCTCGTCATATCCCTCCTCACTCGCAGATATTTTCTTTGTGCTGAGGTATTCGGAAACCTTGAGCATAGCGCTATACTTTGCAGGTGCGGTGTCGCCGTTCTCAACTTCCGCTATAAGTTCGTTGAGCTCTGCGACGGTACCTACGTTACTTGCTTCTTCGGCAATAGCTGCAAATATGCAGCCGACCGCAAGAAGAGCAAACACACAGATAGCCACAAGCATTTTCTTAATATTTCTCATGTTTTTCTCCTTTTACGCGCAGAAAATTTTTTATCGAGAAAATTATATCATATTTTAAAATAACATTGCAACGGGATTTAAAATATTTGGGTATTTTGAACACAAAGTTCTACTTTTTTACCAAAAAGATTTAATTCGCCATCACGGGCGGCCGAGCCTTTGGCAGCGCGACCGAGGGCGAGCCTCTTTTTTTGCTAAGCCCAAATAATCTTTTCCACCTCTTGATTTCTTTAGGCTTATGAAGTATAATAATGTTAAAATCCGAATTTAAGGAGATGCGTATGCTTTCAAAGATATATTCATCCGGAGTTCTCGGTATAGAGGGCTTCGAGGTTACCGTTGAGTGCTCGGCATGGGACAGGATGCCCCGCTTTGAGCTTGTCGGTCTTCCGGACGCGGCGGTAAAGGAGGCAAAAAACAGAGTAATGTCCGCCTGTGAAAACAGCGGTTATGTCTTCCCTCCCCTGGATCTTATGATCAACCTTGCCCCCGCGGACATCAAGAAAGAGGGCACGGTCTTTGACCTCGCCATCATGTGCGCTATCCTTCAGAGCGACGGCGTTATTCCGAGAGAGTACGACTTCTCCGACAAGTGCATACTCGGAGAGCTTTCACTCTCGGGTGAGGTGCGCGGAGTAGCCGGTGTATTACCCATGGCGGTGTCTGCAAGAGACCTCGGCAAAAAGGAGATATACGTCCCATACGCAAACCGCGACGAGGCGGCCGTTGTAGGAGGCATTACCGTATACGGAGTAAGGACGCTTAAAGAGCTCGTCTCTCACCTTAAGGGGGAGGCGTGTATGACTCCCGTCCCCTCTGCGCTGCCCGATCTCGACCTTTCCAATCATTCGGACGCGCCGGATTTCTACGACGTGTGCGGCCAGCTTAAGGCGAAAAGAGCGCTCGAGATAGCGGCGGCAGGCGGCCACAACGTATTGATGATAGGCCCTCCCGGCACGGGTAAATCCATGCTTGCCAAGAGACTGTCCTCCATCCTTCCGGATATGGACTTTGAGGAGGCGCTCGAGACCACGAAGATACATTCCGTGAGCGGCAAGCTAAGGCGCGGACTCATCACCGACCGTCCCTTCCGCTCGCCCCACCATACCGTAACGATCCCCGGTCTTATCGGCGGCGGTACCTACCCTCGTCCCGGAGAGATATCCATGGCGCATAACGGCGTACTCTTCCTCGACGAGCTGCCCGAATTTTCAAAGAGGACGAGCGAGTCGCTCCGTCAGCCCCTCGAGGACGGAGTGGTGACGGTAACCCGAGCGGCGGCAAAGGTGACCTATCCATCCAAGTTTATGTTAGTGTGCGCGATGAACCCCTGCAGATGCGGATACTTCGGCGACCCGAACAAAAAATGTACCTGCACCCCCCAGACCGTGGCAAAATATCTGGAAAAGGTATCCGGTCCCCTGCTCGACAGAATAGATATAGAAATAGAGCTGCCCTCCATCTCCTATGACGACATAGCGGGCAAGGGCAACCACGGCGAGCCCTCGGCAAAGATCCGCGAGAGAGTCAACGCCGCAAGAAGGTTTACCAACGAAAGACTCGCCCGCTCGGGCGACAAGACGGGCGTGCTCAACGCGAATATGTCGGTTGAGATGCTAAGACGTCACTGCGCGCTCGACGAGGAGGCCTCCACCCTGATGAGAGATGCATTTGAATCCCTCGGCCTCTCGGCAAGAGGTCACGACAGAGTCTTAAGGGTGGCGAGAACCATCGCTGACCTCGACGGCTGTGAGAATATCAACGCCGATCACATCGCCGAGGCGATAATGTACCGCTCGCTCGACCGCAAGTACTGGAAGAGAGGTTGAGAAGTGGAAAACAAGGAAAGCATCTACACCCGCACCGAGATGATGCTCGGCAGTGGGGCGGTGGATAAGCTGAAAAGCTCGCACGTTGCCATCTTCGGCATAGGCGGTGTCGGCGGTTTTTTGGCCGAGGCCTTGGCAAGAGCAGGCGTCGGAAGGTTAACTCTCATCGACTCCGACACGGTATCCGTGTCAAATCTTAACCGACAGATCATAGCCACCGTATCGACGGTCGGTAAATATAAGGCCGAGGCTATGAAGGAGAGGATAGCCGATATAAATCCCGAGTGTATAGTGACTACCGTCACCGAATTTTACTCCGAGGACTCCTCCCTCCCCCTCGACGGATTTGATTACGTGGCCGACTGTATCGACTCGGTAAGGTCGAAGCTGTACCTCATCACCGAGGCGAACGCAAAGGGTGTGCCGATGATCTCATCTATGGGAGCGGGTAATAAGCTCGATCCAACTCGCTTCAAGGTCGCGGATATCTCCAAGACTCACACCGATCCTTTGGCAAAGGTGATCCGCACGGAGCTTAGAAAAAGAGGTGTCAGTCACCTCAAGGTCGTTTTCTCGGACGAGCCGCCGATAAATCCAAGCGGCGAAAGAACTCCGGGAAGCGTCTCCTTCGTGCCCTCCGTGGTAGGCCTTATTATGGCGGGAGAGATCATCAAGGATATGATCAAATAAGATAAAGAGCAAGGCGGTTTTCTTCCGTTTTGCTCTTTTTTGTATATTATAGTTGTCATTTTTGCCAAAAAACACATAAAAATACAATTCTTGCTTTTCAACGTACGAACACCGGATATCCCGTGTTGTTTTACATAGAGGAGCGCGAGCCTTCAAAAATATGAGATAAAGACGCGCGCTATGGAACGGCGTCAAGAGTGACACCTATAAAAAAATAATTGACAAACACCCACGTTTATGTTACAATATATCAGAATTGTCCAAAAAGTACCTCACACGACATTTTAAAAACCGAAAGGCTAACGTTATGAAGATCAAGGTAAAGAACGGCTCATACAGACAGATCATCGATGAATATAAGGCGAGAAACCACCCGCATATAAAGCCGAAGAAGCCCAACATCTTTTTCAGAACTCTGATGAGGCTGGTGTCTGTCCCCGACCTTATGGCGACCAAATTCAAGTTCCAAAGCATCGGTATGGATAAGCTCGAAAAGGGTGAGAACGCATTCTACCTGATGAATCACTCAAGCTTTATCGACCTTGAGATCGCGGCGACCGTACTCTATCCGAAGCCCTTCAACATCGTCGCGACCACCGACGCCTTCTTCGGCAAGGAGTGGCTAATGAGACAGATCGGCTGCATACCCACCAAGAAATTTTACTCCGACACAACTCTCGTAAGAGATATGATATATACCGCAAAGAAGCTAAAGAGCAACGTCGTGATGTTCCCCGAGGCGGGCTACACCCTCGACGGTACTGCAACGACTATGGCCGACACGATCGGTAAGTGTGTGAAAATGCTGGGTATTCCCCTCGTTATGATCAAGACCTACGGCGCCTTCTCCCGCGACCCTCTCTACAACAATCTCCAGAGAAGAAAGGTCAAGGTATCTGCCACGGTCGAGTACCTGCTCTCAAAGGAGCAGATAAAGGATATGTCGGTCGATGAGATAAACGCCGTGATAAACGAGCAGTTCTCCTTCGACTCCTTCAAGTGGCAGAAGGAGAATAAGGTAAGGATCTCCGAGGACTTCAGAGCAGACGGACTTGAAAGACTCCTCTACAAGTGCCCCGAATGTAAGACCGAGGGTAAGATGGTCGGCAAGGGCATACACCTCACCTGCGAGAAGTGCGGAGCAAAATACGAGCTCAGCGAATACGGCGAGCTTATCGCAATAGATGACACGGACGAATCCTTCACCCACGTTCCCGACTGGTACAGGTGGGAGCGAGAGGAGGTAAGGCGCGAGATCGAGGAGGGCAAGTACCTGCTCGACACACCCGTGGATATCTGGATCAGCGTTGACACCAAGGGCGTCCACGGAGTAGGCGAAGGCAGACTCGTACACACCAAGGAAGGCTTTAGACTGACGAGTGATGACGGTGAGATAAACTACGAGCACAAGCCCCTCTCCTCACACTCCATCTGCGCAGACTTCAACTTCTACGAGGTAGGCGACATCATCGCCCTTTCCGGCCCCGACTGTATCTACTACTGCTTCCCCAAGGATCAGACTATACCCGTGGCAAAGGCGCGACTTGCCACAGAGGAGATATATAAAATCGCTTGGCAGGAGCACCTTAATCATCAAATAAGTAAATAACAGTTGACATATTAGAACATTATTCGTAGGGACAGACCGTCTCGCCTTTGGTTTCGCTTCGCTACACGTCTGTCCGTAAAATGTAATAGAAAAAGCCAATCTCGGTGTTGAGATTGGCTTTTTATGTTTGAGAAACAAAATGAAAATGCGCAATAGTCTCGTTAAGTCTCGTATTCAAAAAGTTCGATCAAACTATCGTATTCATCTATATTACCGACAGAGCCCCAATATATTTTTACCTCTCCGTCCGACGCATACTCTGCGACAAACCCTTTGCCCTTGTAGACTTGCTCAGGGTCAGCATAGATTACAGTGTAGCTACCGTCGGAATAATTAATTCTTATACATTTATCCTTTGGGGAATTAAAGAGATAATAACCGCTCCAAATATGCATTTCAGATACGGTCTCAACAAACTCGGGCACGTCCTCTTTGTTTAGCGTTTTAAGAACCGTTACTTTAGTCTCATCAAAGAATAGAAGTTGTCTGAATTTGTATTTACTCTCAGGCCATGAATCAAATGTTTTTTGCTCATAGTTGTCATACTGTATCAGTTCAATGCTTGATATTCTTTCGGGCTCCAGCCAATCCCCAGCCTTATGTCCTACGGGATCACAGGAAAATAGAGTTAAGCACACCGATATTAAGCATACAAAAGCTATCAACTTTTTCATTTTTTCATTCCTTTCGGGTTACAATTATCCAAAAAAGTGCTTTTCCACCTCAGCGCAAAGATAGTGATAGATGGGCAGGTGTAATTCTTGGATCCTATAGGTCTCGCTCTCGGGCGCTATAATGCACACGTCGGAAATCTTCTTCAGGTCGCCGCCATCCCTTCCAGTAAGGGCTATGACCTTCACTCCCACGGCCTTTGCCACCCTTGCAGCCTCGCATACGTTCCTTGCGTTACCCGAGGTGCTGATGGCGATGAGCACGTCATCTGCCTTACCAAGAGCAAATACCGACTGAGCGTAGATAAGCTCGGGGTCAACGTCGTTAGCAAAGGCGGAGTTAAGAGCATTTATCGAGGTGAGCGAAATCGCGGGAAGTCCCATCTGCAGACTGTTAAGCGTCTTGTCGGAAAGCTCGGGAGAGTCAGCCCTCATTCTCGCTTTATCCGCCTCGTTGATCGGTCTTTTAAGAAGGAAGCCCTTCATCAGCTCACCAACGATATGATCGCAATCGGCAGAGCTGCCGCCGTTTCCGCACAGAAGCAGCTTTCCGCCCTTTTCATAGCACTCTATCAGAGTATCCCTCGCCGCCTCTATCTGCTCCTTACAGCACTCAAGCGCCGGATACCTTTTTATCAATTCTTTAATCATAATATCTCCTTTACAAAAGCCTCAGAGCAGTGCCGCGGCGATCGATGCGTAGTCACCGATATTTTCACCTAACTCAGCGGGTACTACCCTGCACACCTCGAGCGAGGGCGCGAGTGCCTCAGCCTCAAGCTCCTTTTCCATAGCCTCGCGAAGCAACTCACCGCTTCTTGCAAACACACTTCCTATAACTATCCGCTCGGGATTGAGTATATCGATAAGCACCGAGAGTCCGCGCCCGAGCTTCTCACCCGATATGCGGTATACCTCTCTTGCGGTCTTATCCCCAAGAAATGCCGCCTCGGCAACCGTACCCGCGGTAACTTCGCTTTCGTCCATTCCCTCGTGATAGTAGGATGGGATCACTCCCTCTATGGCAGCCTCCCGAGCCTTGCTCCACCCGAGTCTACCTATTCCGCCTCCGCTCGCGAAGCCCTCAAACGATCCTGCCTTGCCAAAGCCCACGGGACCCTCGGGCGCAAGTCTTATATGTCCGACCTCACCTGCGTTTCCGTTAGTGCCGCGGTAAAGTCTTCCGTCAAGGATAAGTCCCGCGCCAAGGCCTGTGCCAAAGGTGAGGAATACCATATTACGTGTACCCCTTCCCGCGCCGAACTTCCACTCGGCAACAGCCGAGGCGTTAGCATCGTTCTCAAGGTGCGAGGATACGCCGAAATGCTCCTCAATCTGCCTCTTTATCTCAACACGCCCCCACCCCGGAAGGTTCGGCGGACCGAGTATTACGCCACGCTCGGAGTCGAGCGGACCGCCCGAGGAAATGCCGATGGAGTCGGGCCTGCCGTCAAGTATTCCCTCCGCCATCTTGATAAGCTTATCTATCATTTTCTCGGGAGGTATCGAGAGGTCGGTCGGGCACTTTTCTTTCTTCAGGAGCGTCACCCTCTCGCCATCCCAAAAAGCGGTATTGACGGCGCACTTTGTACCGCCTATATCAAATCCAAGTATATACATTAAAGTCCGTACCTTTCCATCACTGAGCGGTAGTAATCAAACAAAAGCGGAGGATTGCCGAGGACGTAGTGGTTGAAGCCGTCCTCACCGTCAGCCGTCCACTCCAGTATCAGTATTCTCTCGTCAGAGTACATAATAGGCAGTCTTGCGATAAGGGTGCTCGTGTTTGCCTTCGCGGTGAAGCCGCACTCGTATATCACCTCGTCGGTGAGCGCCACCTTAACCTTAAGATGCCCCTTCTTCTCCTTCAAGGTATCGTTGCAGGCAAAGATAGGCAAATGCCAGTTTGTGAGCTCGTCCGCCGCGATAACGAAGGGAGCCTGCGAGCGCTTGATATATGAGTAGGCGAGCTTCTTTTCGAAGTAATAATCCACCACGGCATCCGACATCTGAGGCCATCCGTCAAGCAGATTCCACCAGATAATTCCCGTCTTGTCGGGACGTCCGACTCTCATACGCTCAATGAAGTATTTTTTCGCCTCAGCCTGGGAGATCTGCGAGGCGAGTATGTAATCCTCGGGCTCGGTAGGTACGAGGCCGAAGAGCTGTCTTACCTGCTTTTCCATCAGCATTACTCTTGAGTTGTTGCCCCTCTGATCGGTGGAGTGAAGTATCCACTCGGGGTTATCCTTATACGGCCAAACGCGTGGGGGCGTGATAAATTTCTTTATGGATTCAAGCGACGGACAACCGTGGTAACCCGTCTCGCTGACAAAGTGCGCGCGGTTGCCCTTGTAGAAGTCGCTCTTGAAGTAGTCGCGAGGTCCCCAGAGGTGATCCTCAACCAGTCTTGAGCCGTGGATCTGCGAGCGCTCACCCCCTCGGTACATCCTCTCGGAAATATAGGGAGAGGACGGAAGATAGGGTCTGTCAAGATCGTTATCCCTCACACACGCGAGAATTACGTGGCGCGTTAAGTAGTTGTCGTTGGGGTTATATTCGGGGAAGCAGGCATCAACCTCGTTGTCTCCCGCCCACAAAACTATCGAGGGATGCTGACGGAGCTTTCTGATGACCGAGGTGACCTCGGCTCTTATATTCTCGATGAACTCCTCGGTCTCGGGGTACTGACCGCACGCCATCGAGAAGTCCTGCCATACCATAATTCCGTTTCTGTCGCAGAAGTCGAAGAAGTAATGATCCTCGTACACGTTACCGCCCCAACAGCGGAGTATATTGCAGCCTATATCCTTGACAAGAGCAAGCGCTCTTTCATATCTTGAAGCGTCACGGCAGTGGAAGGCGTCGAGCGGTACCCAATTTGAGCCGCGGCACATAATCTCCACTCCGTTGATAAGGAAGCGGAACTGTCCGTTGTCGGCGCCGTCGGGGTCGCGTCTGTCAAGCACTACCTCGCGCACACCGAAGCTCACAGGTCTTACGTGGACGAGCTCGCCGCCCTTGTATATCCTCGCCTCGCCGTCGTAAATATTCGCTTCACCGTAGCCATAAGGGTACCAAAGCTTTGGGTTTTCTATGGAAAAAGTGCACACGCCTCCCCTCTTGAAGGCGGGAAAGCGCTTTTTGAGTACGCTCTCGCCCGAGGAGAAATCAAGCTCTATCTCAACGTCTGAGACATTCTCATATTCGCACTCGAGCGTATAGAAGAATCTCGACTCCCCAACCTTTGCCACAGCGTAGGCCTGAGAGAAGTATATCTCATCTCTTACCTCAAGTCTGACTCCGCGCCAGAGCCCCGCGGTCACCGCCCTGGGCATAATATCCCATCCGAAGGAGTGCGGAGGCTTGCGTAAATACGAGCCGTCGGGATTGATGCTGAGAAGCGATCTTATCGGGTAGTCCTGCTCCCTCGCATAGTTCATCGCGGAGCGTATATGTACCGTGAGAGTATTCTCACCGTCTTGGAGGCAGCCGTCCACTCTGAACTCGTGATGGATCAGCGCGTTTTCGCTCTCCCCGATCCACTCGCCGTTGAGATAATAGTCCGCAAGACAGTCCACGCCCTCGAACACCAAATATACGTTATTTTTCACACGGGGGCACTCAAAGCTCGTTTCATACCACCATTCGTGGCCCTCAAACTTCTCTGCCTCCCTTATATTTTCGCCCATATAGAGATCGGCGGGAAGATACCCCTCCCTCGACAGGTCGAGCTGAACACAGCCCGGCACCTCGGCAGAGAGTCTGATCTCCGTGTCGGGATAGCCCTCTTTTCTGCCTCTTACGTTCCATATTCCGTTAAGTGATATTGTTTTCATATATTCTCCGTGTGGCTGTAGCCACGCTTCATAGCCAAAGGCTGCTTCATTTTTCATGCACCGAAGGGTGCGCTTCATTCATCGCATTCTGCGCGTAAGCTGCCAGAACGCGATAACCCCCGCCGCGGCAACGTTTAAGGAGTCGACCTCGTTGGACATAGGGATCTTGACGGTGTAGTCGCTGTTCTCTATAGTGCTTCTCGAAAGGCCGGTACCCTCGGTGCCGAGGATGATGGCGACCTTCTCCTCCTTCATCAGCGCCTCGTCGTCTATGTTGACCGAGTCGTCGGTGAGAGCCATGGCCGCCGTCTTAAAGCCGTGGGCGTGGAGCAGGTCAATGCCCCTCCTTCTCCAGTCCTCGTGATTCTCGCCTATGACTCCCCACGGCACGCGGAATATAGTACCCATGCTGACTCTGACCGCGCGTCGGCAGAGGGGATCACAGCAATCGGGGGTGACGAGCACCGCATCAATGCCGAGGGCCGCCGCAGAGCGGAAGACCGCGCCGATGTTGGTCGAGTCGGCTATGGTCTCGAGCACGGCAACCGTGCGCGCTCCGTCGAGAAGCTCGGCGAGCGTTTTCTGTCTCGGCCGCTTCATAGCGCAGAGCGCTCCGCGTGTCAGAGCAAAGCCGGTAAGCTGCTCTAAGACGTCCTTTGTAGCCGAATAAATCGGCACGCCCCCACACCTGTCTATAATTTTCTGTACTGCTCCGTTGATGAGTCTTTCGTCTGTGAGCAGGGCAACGGGCTCGCACCCGGAGTCGAGAGCGACCTCTATGACCGTAGGGCTCTCTGCGATAAACACGCCCTTCTCCGGCTCGAGCCTTGAGCGCAGCTGCGCGCCCGTCAGTCTGACGAATACGTCGAGCCTCGGATCAGAGAAATCCTCAATTCTGATTATCTCATTCATTATTTCATTACTACCTTAAATTCATCAGTACCGTCCGCGAGAGCAAAGTCTATAAGATAGCAGGTGCCTGCGGCCGCCTTCTCGGTGCCGACACTCACGCTCGCATCACCGTAGATCTCAAGCGTACAGTCGCCAATTCTTATCACCCGGTCGCCGATCATCTCGGGCTCGATAAACGTGACGAGGCGCTCGACTATCCTGCACTCCCTCGTCCTCTCGAAAACGTCGGTGAGCGTTACGCTCTCGTCGTCCATAACAAAGCTTCTCTTAATACTCCTTACCGCGCCCGTCGAATAAGCGCCGGCAATATCCATACTGAAGCTACCCCTCTCATACACCACGTCGCGGGCGGCGGCGTCACGGCCGACAAACTGCTCCTCACCGTCGATAAGAGGCAGACTGTGACTGCGAGAGGAGGGCTCAAAAATGGTGTACCTCTCCTTGCCGAAATACTGCCTTGAATATACTCCCGAGCCTACGTCCGCAAGTATCTGGCGGCCGCCCTTGGCAAAGATAAAGGAGCCGACGTCGTTGTGGTTGTGCATCTCGGCGTTGTGTCCCGCCTTGGCGGCAAAGCCGTAGGAGGGGGTGCGCTTGGTGAGCCACATAGCGTTTTGAGCGTACTCCTCAAAGGAGGTGTCCGAGTCCGCGGGGTTGTTATAGTAATCCGCATTTAGCCATATAGCGCCGAAAAGCCGCATTTCAAGACGGCCGCAGCCGCCCGAGAATGAGCCGAAATCGGGTGAATAAATCAACACGTCCTCGGGGTACTCGTCCTTGAGCCTATGCATGACCGCAAACAGATACTCGAGGGTGAGGTTGCCGTCGGCAAAGCTCACCGCACTCTTTCCCGAGAGGAACATCTTCTGCGGGAAGGTGGCTATAGCGCGCATTTTTTCTCTCTTGAAGTAGTCAATTCTACCGTCAGTAAAGGTCTTGAGCATATCGGCAAAGTATACGAAGTAGCTGACTCCGTAGCCCCAATAGCCGCAGCCCTCAGTGCACACACCATCATCTTCAAAGCCCGAGAGGAAGCCGTCCATGGCCCTCGTGAGCCTCTCTGTCATATACTCGTCCATAAGCTCGGGCTCAAGGAGCATCATCGCGCAGCCGACGGAGCCGGTGCATACCGCGGTCCAATTGGTCTTACCCGTCTCCCACCAGCCGTAGCTGTCGCAGGAGAGTATGGTGTCAAACACCCTTCTCCTCACCTCAACGCGTATTCTGTCGCGGATAAGCGGCTCAAGTCTGTCACCGAGCAGAGTGTATATGAGGGCTAAATGAAAAGCGGTCTCCGAGGCAAAGAGGTCGACTCTCGAGTTATCGTTTCTCACGTTCTGATCCTGGTGAGCGGGCAGACACCAAGTATACTCGTCGAGAATGGCAAATACGACGTCGGTCAGCTTATCTACATACTCGGTTTTATCGGGATAAATGAGGGAAAGCGGCAGGGCGTGTTCAATTAAACGCCTTCTCGAGAAGTAGAGGCTCTCATACTCTCCGCGGTCTCCCGTCTCCCAAAACAGCTTCCACTTGGAGTACGGAAGCACGCTTATCTCATAGCTCTCGCCTTCTTTTTTCCAATAGTTATTTAATTCTCTTACGTATCTTGCAAATTCCTTTTTTTCGGTTAATCCCTGCCAGAACGAGGGATCAGCGCCTCTACCCAAAAGATTCATAAATCCTCCTTGAAGCCATATGTACGTTTTTTGCTTATATGTTAATTATATCACGCGCACGTACTATTTGCAATACGGTTTTACGCTTTTGGTCGGCGATTTAGATATGAGTATTTCTAATACCTATATGCGAAAAAACAAAACCATAATCGGCAGAAATATTACGTTTATTTATTGACATCACTACGCGCGTTATATTATAATTGAGGCATATTTACATTGTACACTTGTATACAATCTTTACAAGCGGTATGTTTTTATCGAGATCTTGCGCGCGGAGTATTATTTTACGCGAGGTGTCGATCCACCGTGTTTTATCAGCTCACACAAAAACGAAAGGCAAAAATATGATTACAAAGAATAAGCACTCAAACCTACTTGAGCAGCATCAATACAGGTACACCCTGCAGGACGTGGACGAGCCCAACCTCTACCGCGAGATCTACCCGTACGTCGAAATACCCAAGGTGGCCTTCAACCATAGGCGCGTACCCTTGGATATGCCCGAGCAGATATGGATCACCGACACGACCTTCCGCGACGGACAGCAGTCGAGGGCGCCCTACACCGCGGCGCAGATAGTGGATATGTATAAAATGCTCGCGCGTCTCGGAGGACCTAACGGAATTATACGCCAGAGCGAGTTCTTTGTCTATACGAAGAAGGACCGTGAGGCGGTCGAAAGATGTATGGACCTCGGCTACGAGTTCCCCGAGATAACCACGTGGATAAGGGCTAAGAAGGAGGACTTCAAGCTCGTAAAAGATATAGGCATTAAGGAAACGGGCATACTCGTCTCCTGCTCGGACTACCATATATTCAAGAAGCTCGGGCTCTCTCGCCGAGAGGCTATGGACCACTATCTCGGTGTGGTAAAGCGCGCCTTCGACGCGGGAATAAAGCCGAGATGTCACTTAGAGGACATAACCCGTGCGGACTTTTACGGCTTCGTAGTTCCCTTCGTCAATGCGCTCACAGACCTCTCAAATGAGGCAAATATACCTGTGAAGATCAGAATGTGCGACACTATGGGATACGGTGTGTCCTACCCCGGCGTTGCCCTGCCGAGAAGTGTACCGGGTATCGTCTACGGTCTGCACCACTACGCCGACGTCCCCTCGGATATGCTCGAGTGGCACGGTCACAACGACTTCTATATGGGAGTTTCCAACGCGGTGAACGCCTGGCTCTACGGCGCCTCGGGTGTCAACTGCTCCCTGCTCGGCATAGGAGAGAGGACAGGCAACATTCCGCTTGAGGCAATGGTTATAGAGTACGCCGCCATCCGCGGCAGCTTTGACGGTATGGACCCGACGGTCATCACCGAGATAGCCGAGTACTTCAAGCGTGAGCTCGGCTACGCGATACCGCCGATGACCCCATTCGTCGGAGATAACTTCAACGTCACACGCGCAGGAGTACACGCCGACGGACTGATGAAGGACTCGGAGATATACAACATCTTCGACACCGAGACCATACTCAACCGTCCCGCCGAGGTAGCTATATCCAACACCTCCGGCCTTGCGGGAATAGCGTACTGGATAAACAAGCACTACAACCTGCCCGGCTTCCGCGCCGTGACGAAGCAGGACGACGTAGTTATCAAGGTAAAGGAGAAGGTAGATCAGCTCTACGAGGACGGCAGAACGACTCTGCTCGGCGACGACGAAATGATAGCTATTATCGAGTCGGTAGCGCCCTCGGTCAAGGAAGAGGGCTGATAACCTTTAATGACAGATCATGATCATCAATGAAACTACAAAATCCCTTGAGGAAAAGGTCTACCTTTTGCTTGAGGAATCGATACTGACGGGTGAGTACCGAAGAGGCGACTCCCTGACCGAAATGTCACTGTCAAAAAAATTGGGCGTCAGCCGTACTCCTATACGCTCGGCTCTGCACCGTCTATACGAGGAGGGACTCATCGAGATCTCGCCTAACCGCGGCGCCGTGGTGGTGGGAGTAAACGGCGACGACCTCGCAGACGCTTACAAAATAAGAATGAGACTCGAGGGACTCGCCTCGTCTATGGCTGCCGAGAGGATGGATGAAGAGAGCCTCAAGAAGCTCGGAGAAACCGTGGAGCTCGCGGAGTTCTACCTCGGAAAGGGTGACGTGGATAAATTAAAGCAGCTGGATACCGACTTTCACGTGATAATATACAAAGCGTCGGGCAACCGTATGCTCTGTAAGATACTGACCGAGCTGCACAGGAATATAAGGTCCTACAGACGTATGTCACTGGGAGTTCCCGGCAGGCTCGAAAGGTCTATAGAGGAGCACAAGAGCATCCTCGAGGCGATACGCTCGGGTGACGCCGACCTGGCGGATAAACTCACCTCTCTGCACATAGAGAACGCGATGAACAATATAATTATTGCATCCAAACGCGAGGATATGTAAACTATGGGTTACACAATTGCTGAAAAAATAATAAAAAACCATCTTCTGTCCGGTAATATGGTTGCAGGAGAGGAGATAGGACTTAAGATAGATCAGACCTTGACACAGGACGCCACGGGCACCGCGGTGTACCTGCAATTTGAGGCTATGGATATACCGAGAGTAAAAACCGAGCTCTCGGTCGCGTATATCGACCACAACACCTTGCAGGCCGGCTTTGAGAATGCGGACGACCACCGCTACATACAGACCGTGGCAAAGAAGCACGGCATAAGATTCTCCCGTCCCGGCAACGGTATCTGCCACCAGGTGCACCTTGAAAGATTCTCCGCCCCGGGCAAGACCTTGATAGGCTCGGACAGCCACACCCCGACTGCGGGCGGTATAGGTATGCTGGCAATAGGTGCCGGCGGTCTCGACGTTGCGGTGGCTATGGGCGGCGGAGCCTACTACATTACTATGCCGAGAGTTATTAAGATCGAGCTCGTCGGCCGCCTTTCTCCCTTCGTCGGAGCAAAGGACGTCATACTCGAGGTGTTAAGGATCCTCGGAGTCAAGGGTGGCGTCGGCGCTGTGATCGAATACTCGGGCGAGGGTGTAAGGACTCTCTCAGTACCCGAAAGAGCAACGATAACCAACATGGGAGCTGAGCTCGGCGCGACCAGCTCCATCTTCCCCTCCGACGAGGTGACGAGAGCCTTTCTTAAGGCAGAGGGGCGCGAGGAGTGCTTCACCGAAATAAAGGCCGATCCCGACGCTTACTATCACGAGAGCTACACGGTCGACCTCTCCTCATTAAGACCCTTGGCGGCCTGTCCGCACAGCCCCGACAACGTCAAGCCGGTCTCCGAGCTGAAGGGTATGAGGATCAGCCAGGTCTGTATCGGCTCCTGCACCAACTCCTCTTTACGCGACCTGCTCACCGTAGCGGCAATGCTCAAGGGCAAGACCCTCCACCCCGACGTCTCGCTCTCCATCTCCCCCGGCTCTAAGCAGGTATACACCATGCTCGCGGAGTGCGGCGCTCTTGCCGATCTGATCTCTGCCGGCGCGAGAATACTCGAGTGCGCCTGCGGTCCGTGTATAGGCATGGGCTTCTCCCCAAGGTCGGGAGGCGTAAGTCTGCGCACCTTCAACCGTAACTTCCTCGGCAGAAGCGGTACAAAGGATGCCGAGGTCTACCTCGTCTCACCCGAGTGCGCGGCAGCCTCAGCCATAAAGGGTGTGTTTGCCGATCCGACTGAGCTCGGAGAAAAAATCGAGATACAGACACCCGAATACTTCAAGATATGCGACAACCTCATCGACATGCCCGCCACCCCCGAGGAGGCAGAGAGCATCACCGTCGAGAGAGGTCCGAACATAAAGCCCGTACCCAAGGGCGAGCCCACCAAGGAGCGCCTCGAGGTAAAGGTAACGCTCAAGGTAGGCGACAATATCACCACAGACCACATCATGCCCGCAGGAGCCAAGATACTCCCCTTCCGCTCCAACGTGCCGAAGCTCTCGGAGTTCTGCTTCACCGTATGTGACCCCGACTTCCCAAGAAGAGCGAAGGAGGAGGGCGAGGGAATCATCCTCGGCGGCTCCAACTACGGTCAGGGCTCCTCACGCGAGCACGCGGCAATGGTACCTCAGTATCTCGGCATTAAAGCGGTCGTGGCCAAAAGCTTTGCAAGAATACACGCGGCCAACCTCATCAACTTCGGTATTATCCCATTCACACTCCGAGACGAGAGTGACTATGACAGAATAGACGAGGGAGACAGTATAGTTATCGAAGGCTTACGCGAGGCAGTAGAGCAAAGCGACACCGCCACCCTCAAAGACAAGACAAAGGGTATCTCCGCGGAGCTGACCCTGAATCTCTCGAGGAGGCAAAGAGATATCCTCCTCGCCGGAGGACTCTTGGCATACACCAAGTCGAGTCAATAGAAAGGATAGTAAAATGTCAACTGAAACTTACAAAAATGAGCTTGATTTAGCTTGTGATAAATTCAGAGCAATTCTCGAGTCACAGCTAAAGAGAGTTGAAAATATGAAGGCGCAGGGCGGCTTTATCGATTACAGCGCGCTCGACACACTCATTATCGGCGTGTGCGGCGGAGACGGTATAGGCCCTACCATCACCAAGGAGTCGCGCCGCGTGCTCGAGTTTATGCTGAAGGACGAGGTGGCAAAGGGCAAGGTCGTCTTCCGCGATATTGACGGGCTCACGATAGAGAACCGTATAGCCAAGGGCAAGGCTATCCCCGACGACGTACTCGCCGAGCTTAAGGCCTGCCACGTCATACTCAAGGGCCCGACAACTACTCCGCAAAAGGGCAGCGGAATGCCTAACATTGAGTCGGCCAACGTTGCTATGCGTAAGGAGCTCGACCTCTTCGCCAACATACGTCCCGTAAAGGTGCCCGAGGAGGGGATCAACTGGACCATCTTCCGCGAGAATACCGAGGGCGGCTATGCAGTGGGCTCCTCCGGCTTCAACGTCACCGAGGATCTCGCCTGCGACTTTACCATCACTACCAAGCAGGGCTCGGACAGAATAGCGCGCCTTGCCTACGACTACGCGAGAAAGAACGGCCTCGACAGAGTATCCTTAGTCACCAAGGCCAACGTAATAAAGACCACCGACGGCAACTTCCTCGAGGACTGTCACGCCGTCGCGAAGGAATACCCCGAGATAACCACGGACGAGTGGTACGCCGACATAATGACGGCAAAGCTCGTCGACAAAAAGAGGCGCGCGAGCTTCAAGGTCATACTCTGCCCCAACCTCTACGGTGACATCATCTCCGACGAGGCGGCCGAGTTCCAGGGCGGTGTCGGTACCGCGGGCTGCGCCAATATCGGAAAGAGATACGCTATGTTTGAAGCTATACACGGCTCTGCGCCGAGAATGGTAAACGAGGGGCGCGCCATCTACGCCGATCCCTGCTCCATGCTCCGCGCCGCGGTAATGCTTCTCTCACACATAGGCCATCAGGATAAGGCGGATAGGCTCGAGAGAGCGCTCGACATCTGCGCCTTTGAGGAAAAGCGCCTGACCATCACAGGACGTGACACGGGTGCCACCTGCGAGCAGTTCGGCAACTACGTAATGGACACCCTCACCTCCCTCTCCTGACCTCTTTTCCCCTCCCCCCTCTTCACTTTCCACTTTCCACTTTCCATTTTCCACTTTCCACTTTCCACTTCCACGCCCCCGAGCTTCGTGCTGCCCTTAGTACTGTCCTCGGTAAATTCTCTTACGTCACTCAAGAGTCAACGGCCGCTAAAGGATAAGGAAAAGGGCGCCGACAAGCGCGGCGCCCGGGGGTGTGATTTCCTTCATTTTTTTAATGAAGCATAGGCTTCATTTCATGCGCCTCTGCGCAATTCATGACCGTAGGTCAATTCATGGCGTCAGCCAATCCATGCGCCCCGCGTTTACTCGAAGCGGAAGACCTCAACGAGCTTTTTCTGCGCTCCGTTAGGCTCCATCTCGAGCTCGAGAATATCATCCATATACTCGTTCCATCTCTCAATAACGGGGCTCTCGTTCTGCACCTTTGCGGCATACTCAACACCGTACTTGCACTCGTAGTAGCCAAAGAGCTCGTCGCCAACGTTCCAAATGGAATAGTTGGTGATACCGGCCTCGTGGAGAACCTGTTTCATCTCGGGCCAGATCTCGTCGTGACGGCGCTTATACTCAGCGATGTCTCCCTTTACTCTACCCTTCCATGCATATCTTTCCATAGCTTTATATCTCCTTTTAAAAAGTATTCCTTTCAACGTTCGCGGAGCGAACATTTCACGACCGCAGGTCATTTCACAAATTCGCAAGAATTTATTTCACACACCGAAGGTGTATTTCACGCTCACATCGTGAGCATCCTACAGGTTGCCCCTGAAAAAGTTGATGGCGTTAAGTCCGGCTATCTTCTCGACCACGCCCTCGGAGTATCTCTCGAGCAGAATATCCACGAGTTGATCGTGTATGCTCTCGTCCTGTGAGAAGCCCTCAGGATAGCACTCCACGCCGTCGATGTCGCAGCCGAAGCAGAGGACGTCCTCACCGAGCTTCTCGAGAGCGTAGTCCACGTGGCGCCATATATCGCTCTTGTCCGCCCTGCCGGAATCGCTTAGAAAGGCGGGATAGACGTTGAGTCCGATTATACCGCCGCGCCTTGCGATACGCTCTGCCATATCGAGCGTGAGGTTGCGCGGGCTGTGACATATATCGCGGAAATTGGAGTGAGTGGCGATAATGGGATATGCGGTACGCTCCGCCACCTCGTAGAAGGACTTATCCGAGAGGTGCGAGACGTCGATGATTATGCCATAGGCCGAGAGTATATCCACCATAAGCCTGCCCTCCTCGGTAAGGGCGAGATCCTCTCTGTCCCAGGCAGAGGTCGCCAGCTCATTGGTATCCCAGCACAGACTCATAACCCTGAGGCCCATGCGGTAGAGCGTGTCGATCTCACGGGAGTCGGGCATAAGTCCTCCGCCGCCCTCAATAGCAAGGATGGACGAGCGCATGCCGTTCTCGACCGCGTAGTTGAGCTCCTGGCAATCCCTGACGGGGAGTATACCGAGCCTCTGGCACTCCGAGATATATACGTCAAGGAGTGAGAAGACCTTCTTCCTCCTGACCTCGGGCGGCATACCGTCCTTGGGTACAAACTCGGCAAAGAGCTGCAGCTGAGGATATTTCCTCGACAAATTGTGAGAGTTGATCAGTCCGCGGTCGGCATTGACCGTAAGCAGACTGTCACAGTGAGTATCCACAATATACATAATCTACTCCAATATAGGTAATTATATCATCATTATACAATAAACGCTCCGTCTTGTCAATCGAATTTTAGGGACGGAAATAATCACGGGAGAAAAAATATGAACAGAAAAATTTTACGCCTTATGGAAAACGACGCGAGAATATCCACCGCCGATATAGCGACCGTAGTCGGTATTAGCGAGAGCGAGGTCGAGGAGGCTATAAGAGCTATGGAGGCCGAGGGTATCATCCGCGGCTACAAGACCATCATTGACAGAGAGCGAATTGACGAAAACTCGGTCAGCGCAACGATAGAGCTCAAGGTCGTACCCAAGGCCGAGCGCGGCTTTGAGGAGGTGGCCGAGAGGATAGCCCTCTACCCCGAGGTTGAATCTGTCTCGCTTATGTCGGGCGGATGTGACCTCTCCGTCGTTGTCACAGGAAAGACATTCCGTGACGTGTCCACCTTTGTGGCAAAGGAGTTGGCGACCATAGACTCGGTGACCGCGACCGCCACCCAGTTTATTATGAAAAGATATAAGGACCACGGTGTCCTCCTAACAGATGAAGAAACCGATGAAAGAGAAGCTATTTCCCTATGATCAACTACGATAAGATACTTGCAGACTCGGTAAAGGAGATGAAGCCCTCGGGCATACGTAAGTTCTTCGATATAGCAAACACGATGAAGGACGTTATCTCCCTCGGCGTCGGCGAGCCGGATTTTCCCACCCCGAGAGCGGTGCGCACGGCGGGTATAAGATCGCTCGAGCTCGCAAAGACCAAGTACACCGCAAACCGCGGTCTTGAATCTTTACGCCAAGAAATACAAAGTTATGTTTACAGAAAATATAATATTCAGTATGACGCCGCCTCTGAGGTGCTCGTGACCGTAGGAGGAAGTGAGGCGATAGACGCTGCAGTCAGAGCCATCACCAACCCCGGTGACGAGATCATAATACCCGAGCCGTCCTACGTCTGCTACGAGCCGATAACCCGCCTTAGCGGAGGTGTGCCCGTGGTGATAAACACAAGGGCGGAAAACGACTTTAAATTGACGAAGGAGGAGCTCTTATCGGCTATAACCGAGAGGACGAAGGCCCTGATACTACCCTACCCCTGCAACCCGACGGGCGCTATTATGGAGAGAGAGGATCTCGAGAAAATAGCAGAGGTCCTAAGAAAGAGAGATATTCTCGTCATCTCCGATGAGATATATGCCGAGCTGACCTTTGGCGGCGCGCGACACGTGTCCATAGCCTCGCTTGAGGGTATGAAGGAGAGGACGGTCGTCATCAACGGCTTCTCCAAGGCCTTCTCCATGACCGGCTGGCGCCTCGGCTACGCATGCGGCCCCGCCCCGATAATCAAGGAGATCACCAAGATACACCAGTACGCCATTATGTGCGCTCCGACCACCTCGCAGTACGCCGCCATCGAGGCTCTGCGCAGCTGTGACGAGGCCGTTGCAGGGATGCTCGAGGAGTACGACGCAAGGAGAAAGATCATAGTCAAGGGCTTTAACGATCTCGGCCTTGAGTGCCGTGAGCCGAAGGGCGCCTTCTACGCCTTCCCCTCAATAAAGTCGACAGGTCTCTCCTCCGAGGAGTTTTGCCAGAGGCTCCTCTATTCAAAGAAGGTCGCTTTAGTCCCCGGTGACGCCTTCGGCGAAAGCGGTGAAGGTCACGTCAGAGCCTCCTATTGCTATTCCCTCGCGCATATCAAGGAAGCGCTTAAGAGGATTGGCGAATTCCTCGAGGAGCTCGGAGATAAGAGGTAATCTACACCGGATATGCCTCTCTGATACAGACGGGCGATTCACGAATCGCCCCTACGTAAATTGATCGGCCTAAAACTATCCATAATTCAAGCAGCTTACACATAACATATTTTAATTTATTCATTAAAAAATCCGAGCCAGGTTTTTAGCCTTAGCTCGGATCTTTTTGATTTTTGCTTATTTTTGTTGTCAAAATGTAACGATAACTGAATTAATAGTTTATACCTATCCTCCTTTTTATTATGAATAGATTATAAAGTATAATTGAGACAATGGTTGTCATGATTGAAAAAATAAAAACTCCGCACCTCAAATGAAGTGCGGAGTTAAATTCAATTTAGTTGAATTAAATCTGAGACAAATTAGTTGAATCTAATTCTAGCGGTTCGTATTTGAAATTCATAAGCTTCAGAAGATGTATTAAAGTGCTGAAGTTTTTAAAATGATCATTATTTTGTGGTAGATCACGATAGGCCTTGCCATATATTTTAAACATATATGCTTCAAACTTTTTAGATTTATTCACCGTAGGACCGGCAAAAAAATTGAAGAACTGTGCGCACAAGGAATGCTCTAAATGTATAGAGTCGTTAATCCTGCTTTTCAGGCTCTGCGGTGTATCGATTATGTGTTTGTTATCTTTATACTTGCAACAATATGATATCCAAACAATAGACAGCGCAAAAAGAAAGTGCTCATTCGCAGGGAAAAAACAATCGGTTGTATCATATATTTGCTTTGCAGTAAATATCAACTTTTTATATGAAGCTTCATTCCAATCATCTATTGATAAAACGAGTGAGACATCCTCGACGATAATAGAGAAGATATCATGCATAAACAAATTATCCTTATATGCATCAAAGACGCCACGTACAACAGATGGCAGTGCATTTTCATCATAGCTTGCAAATCTGTCAAAAAGCATATGCTCGGATTTTGTAAGTTTTTCAGAATTCATAAATAATGCCTCACGCTTTTTTTATAATTCAAACATCGATTTACAGCAACACATCAGACGTTCATCATCTCCTGACGATAAGAATAGGACAAGCAGATAAAATAGGATTGCCCAAATTAACCCAATATGAAGTTTCATTGAAGAATAAGCGACACCTATCAGTGTAGCGACAAAAACAGAAAGCCTGATGTGTGGGTCAAAAAGAGCAATACCCTTGAATTCTCCTCTTCGGTTAATGTGTCCTATGCCATATACAAAATGAGTGTAATAGCGAACTTTTGGCCCTTTGCTATGTGTCACCTCTTTTGTTTTGGGAGTTTTCAAATAAAACCAGCTTAATTTACCTTTGGATTTTGAAGATAACACCCAGCCGTTATTCTCGACTTTTGTATCAGCTTTTTTGTCGTGATTGATTACGAAAAATTTCATGTGTCATCTCCTTTTTTAAACTTTCAAAGCATATAAGCTGAATGCAATTATATTATATCATTCAAAACGAGATAAGTCAATAAAAAGCTCCGCACCTCAAAAGAAGTGCGGAGAAAACTATATTTTTATGAAATTAATACTCAAAGATAGAAAAATCGTTCAATGTCGAGTTGGCGTAGTTTCGAGGCAATAAGCTCTTTATTGTATTTATATCTTCAAAATCTTTGTGTTGAACATAAATATAGCTAATTGTATTTTTTGTTTCATCTACAAGGGCGTAAATATATACCTGAGTATTTGCGCGGGCTATATATGCAGGTAATGGGAAATTCTTGGAGTCATATAATGTAGTTTTGTTTACTGATAAATTGGATAATCTATCTATTTCTTTTTCTATTGTAACTTCATCGTACTGAATGATTAATAATATTTCAATAAAAGGATTACCAATGATATACTCAGTGAAATCCGCATAAAAATCAATAACATTTAAAGAAGAAATAAT
>JAFTIN010000022.1 GCA_017456895.1 Clostridia bacterium | reverse complement strand
GTAGCTGTTTCTGCCGGCATTCTTCTTTTTCTTAACGATCAGGCTCTTCTCGGGAGAGAACTTGGTAATCTCCTCGAAGGAAGGGCTGGTCATATTTCTGCGCGACGGAGTTGTCGGCTTATATCTCATAATTGCCATGTGTCCTTATCCTCCTCTACCTTAGTTCATGCTCTCGAAGAAAGCGATGGGGGTGGAATCCTCAGAGAGAGTAACGACTGCCTTCTTCCACTCGCTGGTGTAACCGAAGTGAATGCCATATCTCTTGGGCTTCTTCTTCATATTGATTATATTGACCTTTACAACCTTGGTCTTCTTGAACATGGTCTCAACTGCAAGAGCAACGTCTGCCTTAGTCGCGTCCTTCTGAACCTCAAAGGTGTAAACCTTGCTTGCGATACCGTCCATGCTCTTTTCGGTGATAAGAGGTCTTACAATGATATCTGCAACCGATTTCATCTTGCATATACCTCCTCGATCTTAGCTACTGCACCCTCAGCAACAACGAGAGTGTCGCAGTTGAGAATGTCGTAAACGTTGATTGTGTTCCACTGAGTGGTCTTAACGCCCTCAATGTTTGCGCAGCTCTTGATTACGAACTCATTTACTTCAGGAAGTACGATGAGCGCTTTCTTAGCAGCGCCTACTGCTGCGAGCATCTCAACCATAGCCTTGGTCTTGTACTCGGTAGCGGTGATTTCGTTGATAACAACCATCTCACTTGCAGCAACCTTAGAGGAAAGAGCGCTGAAGAGCGCGGCTCTCTTTACTGCCTTGTTGAGATTTACGCGATAGCTGCGGGGCTTGGGGCCGAGCGCGATACCGCCGTGTACCCACTGAGGAGAACGGGTGGAACCCTGTCTTGCGTGACCGGTACCCTTCTGCTTCCAGGGCTTTCTGCCGCCGCCGGAAACCTCAGAACGGGTGAGAGTAGACTGTGTGCCCTGTCTCTGGTTAAGGAGATAAGCTCTTACTGCGGTGTGAAGTACTGCTTCGTTAACAGCTGCGCCGAAAACCTTCTTAGAAAGCTCGAGTGCGCCTACTTCCTGGCCCGCCATATTAACAACTTTAATGTTCGGCATTTCTACTTCTCCTTTCCATTATGCTTTAACCGAATCGCGAATGAACACGATGCCGCCCTTTGCGCCGGGAACTGCACCCTTCACTGCGATAAGATTCTTTTCTGCGTCGATCTTAACTGCAACGAGGTTAAGAATAGTGACCTGTTCGTTACCGTACTGACCGGGCATCTTCTTGTTCTTGAAGATTCTCGCGGGGTCGATAACACCCATCGAACCGGGCTGACGGTGGATAGGACCGGTACCGTGAGTCGCTCTGAGAACGTGGTGGTTCCATCTCTTTACGCAACCGGTGTATCCGCGACCCTTTGTGATACCTGTGATGTCGACCTTCTCACCAGCGGTGAAGGTATCGACGGTTACCACGGATCCTGCCTCAAGTCCGGTGCAATCCTCAAGTCTGAACTCCTTGAGATGTCTCTTGGGAGAGATACCAGCCTTCTCGAAGTGACCGAGCTGCGCCTTGTTGACGTGCTTCTTGGTCGTGTCCTCGTATGCAAGCTGTACTGCTTCATAGCCATCGTTTTCGATGGTCTTCTTCTGTGCTACCACGCAAGGACCTGCTTCAATCAGGGTTACGGGAATCACATTGCCTTTTTCGTCGAAGATCTGAGTCATACCCAGCTTCTTACCGATAATGCCTTTTTTCATTTTTTCCTCCTATTAGGTTATTGGTTGACGGTTTTGAATTTCCGCCGTAGCGAACCGCCAACGTGACCACGAGGTCGTGGTATTTTCGGAACTTACGTTCCAGGGATTTGAAGCTCCCTTGGGTTAACTTTGTTTGGTGGCTTGAAATTAAGCCTTGATCTCGATCTCAACGCCTGCAGGAAGCTCGAGGTTCATAAGAGCCTCAACGGTCTTCTGCTGGGGTTCAAGAATGTCGATCAATCTCTTGTGAGTGCGCATTTCAAACTGCTCACGGCTGTCCTTGTACTTGTGAACCGCTCTGAGGATGGTTACGATCTCTCTGTCGGTAGGAAGCGGAATAGGACCGCTGACCTTGCTTCCGTTTCTCTTTGCTGTCTCAACAACCTTCTGTGCTGCGGCGTCAATGATGGTTGCATCATAGCTCTTGAGTCTCACTCTGATCTTGTTCTGTGCCATTGTTCTTTGTCCTCCTTGTTAGTATTGCTTAATACCGTTTTAAGAAGGGCGACAAGTTTCACACTGCGCCGGGCGTATCAAACCCGCCCTAACAAAATCAGTTCGTTACGCCCTGCCGCACAAGGCCACGAACCGAAAAAACGCAGAATACCCCTAATGAGGGTAAACTATAGCTTCGCCCGGTTAAATATCGGACATACTCCACGGAAATTCCCTACCTCAATGGGTAGCCACCTCCCGCTTCATCGCATATCAAGCTTAATAATTATACATTATAAGTCGAAAAAAATCAATAGTTTTTGAAAAAAAGTCAGGCCGTTTTAAGAAAATATTTCACGAATTTTTTATCATATTTTTGTTTATGTTGCACAAATTTTACTGTTTTTCGAAAAAAAGAGGCTTTTCGCAGGCCTTCGTAGAGGCGTGTCGACGTCTTTTTTACTCATTTTTGACCAATTCGCTTGATTTAATTTCAGTTTTGGTGTAAAATATACTCAATCGGTACCGTATAACGGTCAAAAAAATAAGTCTTTATCCGAAATGACCGGTCATATTGCCGATGATATTATTTTTCTTATAGTAATTCAAATGAAGGAATTTTTCAATGAATACGAACTCAAAGCGTCTTGGAATATATCTATCGGTAATGCTCGTCCTGACAGCAGTGGCAACCTCTCTGCGCACCGTTGCATGCATTATGCATCTTGACTATGCCAGCGGACTTTTCACCGATACCTCACTCACGAAAGCGTCGGATATCATTATAGTCCTGACCATTTTCGGCATGCTCAGTTATATGCTGGTCGCGACGAGAGTAAAGCTGCGCTCAAGCTTCTCCACCGGTGCGACTTACGTGCCCACAGGTATTCTTGGAGTAGCGACTGCATTTCTTGGAATCAGGGCTATTACACACGCTATTGCAACCTGCAAATACCCCATACTCTCGGTTGAAATGCTCACCCTTAAGAGCCCCGAGACTCTAATAGGTATACTTACAGGCGTACTGGCAATACTGTCCGTAGCTCACCATTTCTTTAATGCGTTTACAGTCGAGAGCAAGGATACGACACGCGCTTATTTTGCAGTGGCTACGATAGCCTTCCTCTGTTTCTACTCTATACTTATATACATCGACGAGACCGTAGCCATAAACGATCCCACTAAGGTGCTGCGCCAGATGGCATTTATGCTCGCCGCTGTCTTCTTCCTCTTTGAAGCGAGAATATCGCTCGGTAGAGAGATGTGGCGCATATACACAGCTTTCGGGCTCGCATCAGCCTCTCTGACGGCCTACACGTCTATTCCCGCAATCGTGACATACTACGTAAACGCCGAGGTCATTTCCGGATCGGGAGCTAAGTCCCTGGCATCCTTAGAAGAATACTTGTTCCTCCTGGCCCTCTTTGTGTTCATTACTGCGAGAATGTGCCTGACCGCCTTTCTTAAAGAAGAAAAGGAAAATGAACTTATAAAAGTACTCGGTGAATATGCGCGCGAGCGAGAAAACAGGGTAAACGAATCCTTTGACAGACACCAGGAAATCTTCGCGGCAAAGCAGCTATCCATATTCGACCTCTACGGTGAAGAGATCGCCACAGATGAGGATACCGTCGAGGAAAGCACAAAAACAAACGAGATCGCAGACGAGACGACAGCGGAGCCAACCATCTCCGATGACGCCATATACGAGGCAATCTTCGGCAAAATGCCCGAAAAGCCCGCAGAGGAAGAGCCCACCGAGGAGGCGGAGCCCGTCGACGAACGCGAGCCCGAGGAAATCGCCGAGGATATACTGAATACGGTAGATGTGCTACTTGGTGAAGACTCCGAAAACGAAAAATAAGAGACGTAAATATGAAAAAAATACTTGTAATTGACGGAAACAGCATAATAAACCGCGCTTTCTACGGTATAAGAATACTGACCACAAAGAGCGGAAAATATACCAACGCAATATACGGTATGGTCAACATGATAACGCGCCAGCTCGACGCTATAAAGCCCGACTATTGCGCGGTAGCTTTTGATATAAAGCACCCGACATTCAGGCATGAAATGTATGACGGGTATAAGGCCGGAAGACACCCTACACCCCCCGAGCTTCTCTCACAGTTTGCCGATGCGAAGGAATGTCTCTCTCTTATGGGAATAAAGGTACTTGAGCTCCCGGGTTGGGAGGCCGACGACATACAGGGCACTATAGCTAAAATGGCGCACAAAAACAAGGACATGGAAAGCTATGTTCTTTCGGGCGACCGCGACCTTTTGCAGCTTATAGACGACAAGGTAACCGTGCTTCTCGCAACAAACAATGATACACTCACCATGAGGCGCGACGAATTCTATGCAAAGTATGCCATCGAGCCCGAGCTGTTCATAGATATGAAGGCACTTATGGGTGACTCTTCGGACAACATCCCCGGAGTTGCGGGTGTTGGCGAGAAGACTGCGGCAGGACTTATCCAGAACTTCGGCACACTCGAGAATATTTATGAAAATATTGATGACAAGAGAATCACAAAGGGAGTACGCGAAAAGCTCTTGCGCGATGAGAAAAACGCGTACTTATCCCGTGATTTAGCCCGAATAGACGTACACGCCCCCGTGGATATTACCCTCGAGGACATAGAATACAAAGGCTTTGACAAGGGCGGACTATACAGAAAATTCTCCGAGCTCGAGCTCAATTCATTTATCACGAAGTTCAAGCTTGAGCCCGAGATGGAGGAGCTCTTCTCCGACACGGAGCTAACGGAATTGCCGAGCTTTACCGAAGCTACGGCAGAAAGAATAGCAAAAATCAGTGAAAAGAGAGTGCCTATAGAGGTCAAGGATGGTAAGACCTATCTTACCGCAGGCGGCGAGAACCTCGTATATGATGGTGAACTCAAAAAAATAGCAAGAGCCTTTGAGGGAAAAGAGCTTGTCTGCTACGACGGAAAGGCGCTCTGGCACCTGCTCGACAGGGCCGGCGCTGACTGCGATAAGATCGTATTTCTTGACATAATGATGTATGAATATGTGCTCAATCCGGGAAGCGGAAATGCGGGAATACCCTCACTTTTGTCAATGTTTGTTGGCAAAACCGTGCAAAAAGATGCTCCCGCGACTCCTTTTATGATTGAGCTCGAAGAGAATCTTGGCAAAAAAATACGCGAAGATGGACTCGGAAAGATTCTCTTCGATATAGAGATTCCGCTCATAGGTGTTCTCGCGCGAATCGAAAAGGTCGGTTTCAAGGTCGATTCGAGATCTATAGTAGAATTTGGCGACGCTCTCGGAGAGCTCGCAGACAGCCTGGCAAGCAGAATATATATGCAGGCCGGCGAGGTGTTTAATATCAATTCGCCAAAGCAACTGGGTACCATTCTCTATGAAAAAATGGGACTCGTCAGCAGCAAAAAGAAAGGTAAAACAGGCTACTCTACAGACGCGCAGACGCTCGAGGAGATGAGGGGTGAATCACCCATTATCGACGACATCCTTGAATACCGCCACGTTACGAAGCTCAAGGGCACGTACACTACCGCACTTGTCGAAGCAGCGGATGAAAACTCAAGGATTCATACCGATTTCAAGCAGGCGCTAACAGCCACGGGAAGACTGTCAAGCGCAGAACCGAATCTTCAGAATATACCTATCAGAACAAGGCTTGGCCGACAAATGAGGAAGTTCTTTATTGCCGAAGAGGGCTACACCCTCGTCGACGCGGACTACTCACAGATAGAGCTGAGACTCCTCGCACACATAAGCGACGACTACACAATGAAGGAAGCCTTCCTTTCGGGCGAGGATATACACAGAAAAACAGCAGCAGCCGTCTTTGGCATCCCGGAAGATTATGTCAACGATGAGATGAGAAAGCGCGCAAAGGCTGTAAACTTTGGTATCGTTTACGGCATCAGTGGATTTTCACTCTCCAAGGATATAGGCACAACTGTATCGGAAGCAACAAAATACATCAAAAACTACCTGATGAACTACCCTTCGATCGACAACCACCTTGACGATGTGGTAAAGAATGCAGAAAGCGACGGATACACTACGACGATAATGGGCAGAAAAAGATATATTCCGGAGCTCAGATCGTCTAAGGCTCCTCTGCGCGCTTTCGGTAAACGTGTAGCAATGAACGCACCTATACAGGGATCCGCCGCAGATATCATGAAGATAGCTATGATAAATGTCGATAAAGCGCTAAGGGAATCAGGCATTGATGCGAATATCGTAATGCAAGTACACGACGAGCTTATAGTCGAGGTCAGGGATTCTGAAAAAGAAGCCTGTATGACGATCGTCAAAGAGGAAATGGAGAAGGCAGCGGCACTCTCTATCCCGCTCACAGTCGACGTTACCTCAGGCAAAAACTGGCTCGAGCAGGAATAATGAAAGAGGCAAGGACCTATCACTTTTTCAAGTGAAGATCCCTGCCCTTTTTATTAGATTATTTAATGATCAACCTCTTAACTCCGGTACCAACAAGCGGCTCTGTGCTTGAAGCATAGACACTTTCCGCAAGCATATTCGTTTCGGCTATTTTCTTCACCGAAGTATGGAACCTTTTTGCAACACCGAAAAGGCTCTCCGAGGGATCGGGATAGTATACGGTAACTACAGATTCATCGAGAGTGAACTCATCACCCGTAAGAATAGACCGACCGAGACAGCGCTGCCTACGCTCCGAATTCACCGAGACAAAAGTGAGAAGCGTTGCAGATGCCAGAACCTCGTTTTCGATGCACTCCATTTTCAAGTCCGTAGCGTTAACAGAGCAGCAGATCTGCATATTTCCGTGTTTTTGTAAATTTATATTTACATTTTTCACAAACGGAACACCAAACTTGATTGGGAAATAATTCGTCCTTTCATCTTCTAAAACTTGACACGCTATGGCACTAAACCTGATTTCACCTTCTACTTTGACACCGTCTGCGCAAAAATCGCATCTTTCCAACCTTGTAGAAGCATCAAGCCATATTATTTGTCCGCAAGACTCAACACCAACCTCCGAAAACGGCAGCCTATAGTCAAAGCTCTCCTCGCATCTTTCGGTCAGAATGTGTTCGGTATAATCAAAGTCTCTATACTCATTCTCTGTCCCACGCTCCTTCAAATAAGCGTCTTCAGCAATCTCAAGGATATCGTTGACTCTTGCATATACAACGGGCTTTGCAGAAAGCGATACGCCGATATAAACGCCCTCTTCAAAGGGAGTTACGTAGGACTTTAATTCGGAAATATCTAACCTCGACTCGCATGACGAAGCTTCATACGGTTCGTCCGATAAAATATCCTCACGCACCGGAATACGAGCCTCACATATGCGCGGAACGGCATCTCCGTTAGAGTACAAGATATTCACCTTTACGTACCCCTCAAGGCTTAAAGATCCATCGTTTACATTTATGCTCTCCTCCTTGAAGCAAGCCTCCGTCATCAATATTTCCACCTCATCGACGATAGCGCCTTCAAGAGTCATAACATCTTCTTTATACTCCTTAGCCTCCCCGCACAATATCACAGGTCTGAAAACGTTTGCTGTCGAGGTAGAAAGCTCCGGCTCATACTCAACAAATGCATCCCCCTCAATGTTGTAGCTTCTTTTCTCACATATTCTGATGTCATTCTCCAGAGTACACTTGACCGACAGCTTTCTCGGTCCCAGCGGCCTTAAATTACAAGACGAGATCGATGTCTTAACATCCGAACTAACGTAATTCTCAGCCTTCATTCTCACACTTGACTCATAATCTGTCGAAAACTCGGCATGGGTAATGTTATTTTCGCTATCAAGATATACAACATCATAACCAACCGAGCCAGAAAACTCGAGAGAATCGTCGGATGAGAAGCACCCCGAGGGGAAAGCCTTGCATTTTACAGCCAAAATCTTCTTTACATCCCCGTTATAATCAGGCAATGAGTACTCACCCGTTGATTCACACCTCAAAGAGGCTATTTCTCTGCCTATCAAATATTCCTTTTCTGTCTGCATATACACCTCCGGTAAATTTTCCACGGTACAATCTATGCAACAGATATCGATGTTATGCCGGAAAAAAGAAAAAAGGGCCGACGTCCCGTCAGCCCGTTTTTGCGGTAATATATGAGTGTCTAAAGCGAAATCCAAGCGTTTTGTCCTATTTTTGTCCTGCACATCATTGCATAAATCTTTGTTTTATACCATTTTACAGTCAATTCAGTTCTTGTTCGCTTATTCAGCGCCCATGGACTCCATAAGTCTCTTGTTAAACTCTTTGGCTGTGTTATATCCCATACGCTTCTGCCTATTATTCATAGCTGCGACCTCGATAACCACAGAAAGGTTACGTCCTGAAGATACGGGAAGAGTTATGCTGGGAACCTCGATGCCGAGAATATTCGTAGTCTGCTCATCAAGGCCGAGTCTGTCGTACATCTTGTTGTTATCCCACTCCTCGAGATTAATAACGAGGTCGAGTTTTTCACTCTCCTTAACAGCTCCCATGCCGAAAAGTCTGCGGACGTCAACGATACCGATACCGCGCAGCTCAACATAGTGACGGATTATCTCAGGCGCCTTACCAACCAGGGTGGTAGCAGAAACCCTCTTGATCTCCACCGCGTCATCGGCAATAAGCCTGTGTCCGCGCTTCAGCAGCTCTATAGCCGTCTCGCTCTTACCTACTCCGGAGTCTCCGAGGAGAAGGATGCCCTCACCGTACACCTCGACGAGAACGCCGTGACGGGTAATTCTTGGACCGAGCTCAACGTTAAGGAACGCGATAAGAGCGGCCATAAATTCAGACGTACGCATAACAGTCCTAAGAAGCGGTACTCCATACTTTTCCGCAAACTCATAGAATTCCGGACTGGGCTCCATCGACGTGGTGAAAATAATTCCCGCAGGCTTGGACCTAAAGAAATCCTCGAGGATCCTTCTTCTTTCCTCAGGCTTCATCTCGGCGATAAAAAGGTTCTCTACCTTACCGATTATCTGAAGTCTGGCCTGCTCATAGTGGTCATAGAAACCGACAAGCTGAAGACCGGGTCTGTTGACTCTCGCACAATCAATCAAAATGTTCTCGGGTAGATCGGGGAGTCTAAGTGTATCAAGTTTAAACTCGTTTATTATTTTTGAAAGCTTTACGCTATAAACTTCTTCCATTTTATAAACCTCACAGAAAGTGTTGTGCGTATATTTTAGCACACTTTTAAATTAAATGCAATATCTATCATCAAAAACGGCACAACAGTCAATGATTTCAGCGTTTTGTTTAAAATACATCTCGAATTTCAGCTTCGTACTTGATTTATTAATAATATTTTGTTAAAATAAAGTGAGAAAATTCTCCCAAGGAGACAAAAATGAAAAAAATAATCGCACTGACGCTCCTGCTCGCATCCTTACTTGCGCTTTTTGCATGCGGCAAGAAGGATTATCCACCCGTAGAATCAACCGAGGCGGAAAAGCGCGTTGTTATGACCCTGTCGATCGACGGCGACGTATACGAGGTAAAATACGAGCTATACAGAGCCTTCTTCCTAACTTATAAGAGTGAGGTTGACGGCGGTGACGCGAGCGTGTGGACCGGCGAAAGCAAGGATGAATACATTGAAGAAATAGATGAGAGAATAATCGACAGGATCACCGAGATCTACTCCGCCTTTGCTCTGTGCAAAAGAATAGGCTTTGACATCTACTCAAAGGACGTCGAGAAGAAGATAGAGGAGAATATCAGAGTGAGCGTCGAGGGCGGAAGCTACGGCAACGCCGCTATCGAGGGTTTTGACAGCTATGAAGACTATCTCGAAGCCCTAAGATCGATGTATCTCAACTATTCCGTGCAGACCCTCCTCTTCAGATATGCTATCGCAGTAGATGCAATCGACACCTATTACATAGGTACGGCAAGTTCGGATGACATTGACGTAAACATAACTGTCGGCAAGCTCGAATACACCAAGGAGGATGTCAAGGAGTTCTACGACTCGGACGACTGTGTAAGGGTGTTAAGAGCGAGCTTCCAGAAGCAAATATCTTACACGCCCCTCGAGAAAGCCGAAAATTTAAAGGCAACTCTTGAGGCAGCGGCGGCAACGTCGGACACTCTTGAGCAGATGGAAAAATCGGTCCTAAACGCCATTATGGGCAGCGGACTATACTCAAACGCAGCGGAAATAAAGGCCGGGTACGTTATCGGAAAATACAACCTTGAGAGATCCTACTACGGCGATATGACAGACGCCGCATTTGATCTTGAAATAGGCGAAGTAAGCGCGCCAATTGAAATCGTCACAGACGTCGAAGATGCATACTACGTGCTCTACAGAAGCTATAAGAGCGACGAGCACTTCGAGGAAAACTACGAAAGCATCAGATACGTATACCTTATGAATTGTGTAGGCAAGATCTCATATGACGTATCAGAGCAGCTTGAAGACAGCGTAATCTACACAGACGTTCTCAAAAACATAAATCACAGCAAAATAGGAATGTAAGACATTGAAGAGAAGACAGATCAACCGCGAATATCTGATAAGAATCACATCGCCAAGCGTCAAGGACTCACCGATAGACGCCTTCGAATTAGCAAAAAGCATTGAGTACTTTGCAAAGGAGCATCTTGAAGGCATTCTTACGGTAAAGATCGAAGGAAGCAGCATGGGTAAGCTAATGCTTAAGCTCCCTGTCGTATCATATATGATAAGGCTTATTGCAGAAGCTGCAGTCGACGAGGCTGTAAACGTCACGATAATACTCGACGAAGAGTTCACAGTCAAGGCGGACTTTCCCACCGTGCCGTCCTTAGAAGATACGATCCATCTGATCAATGTGGCAAAGCTCTCGGGATTTGAGGTGAGAAGAGAAGGAAACGTCTTCTTCTATAGCACTCCGATAACCATCTCTCCGGTTATGCAGGTCTATGCAATATCCAAAGACGAAATTATGGATCTTCTCATTACTACGTATAATATGTAAATTTAAATTGTCAAAATTTTGTTTTTGCGTTCGCGATTGTATCGCGAACGCTTTTATTTTATTTCGGAGACGATCGCTTCCTTAAATTTCAACTCATACGTGTCGCGCTTTTTGAGCAAGTTATTAGCGTAGGATTTTTCGGCGTTTTTCCCGATGAATGCTATGATGGAAGGAAAGGTGATAATAGATGAAGTTGATGGTGAAAAAATATCTGATCCTCCTGCTTATTTTGTGCATGTCAGCACTTCTTCTCATCCCTAAAGGTAAAGCGGATATCATTGAAAAGCTTGATGCGACAGACGAAACTGCCGCTTGCTCTGTCGAGGTCGGGGAGAATATAAAAATCGGCTCACGGTTATACGAGCTTCTCTTCGGCAAAGAAGAGAGCGAGAAAAAGCTATTACTCGTACCGGGTGGCGGAATATTTGGAACAAAGATACGTCAGTCCTACGTCAGCGTGCAAAATCCCTTGGACGTAAAGGAACTGAGAGTAGGAGATAGGATAAAAACGGTAAATGGCGATAAGGTCACGTCGGTCAAGGATATACGAAGGATAACGTCTTCTCACTCAGGCGAGGAGATCACTCTGGTATGTGAAAGAGGCGGTAAGGACATAACCGTAAAGCTGACACCAAAGGAAGTCGACGGAGAGTATCGGCTCGGCATAGTCTTAAAGGACGGTGCCGCAGGTATCGGAACTATAACCTATATAGATCCAAAAACAGGTGAATTCGGAGGCCTCGGACACGGAATATGTGACACGGATACCGGTGAAGTGATAAATATCACCGAGGGCGAGGTAACCGGCGTTATGCTCTCGGGCGTTAAAAAAGGGGAGGAAGGAAAGCCCGGGGAACTCACAGGACTCCTCACGGATAAAGTAAGAGGAAAGCTATACTCCAACACAGAATGCGGTGTTTTCGGTAAGCTCGACAGTATTCCCTCCTCTCTCTCAGCCGCGGCGATAGAGGTAGCTCACAAAGACGAGGTGCATGAGGGTGAGGCAACTATACTCTCCACCGTAAAGCTCGGCTCAGTGAAGGAATACAAGATAAAAATTTTAGATATCAACAAGGATTCCACGGGTACTAAATCGTTCAAGATAAAGGTTACCGATCCCACGCTTATTGCCATAACCGGAGGCGTGGTCAGAGGAATGAGCGGCAGTCCTATTATACAGGACGGCAAGCTCATCGGAGCGGTAACACACGTGATGGTAGCAAATCCGACCGAGGGGTATGGAATATTTATTGAAAACATGTTAAATGCGGCAAATACTCCTATGGCAAAGGCATCATAAATGCAGAATTGAATAAAAATGTTGTCCCTTACGGAACTTTCACAACGAGTGTGTTAGGTAAGGGACAACAATCTTTTGTCCAATTTCTATTCAGTTTTCATTAAAAATGTGTTGTCTCTATTATATCACACTACTCTTCCTTAGGTTATGCCGATTGTTGTTTTCATTTTTTTGAATGCCTTTATTCCGAGAGTTTTATATTCCAAACATAAAGCCCATCACCCTCTATTATTCCGTATTGAATAATTAACTCTTTGTCACCGTCAAAATACTCGATAACAGTTTTTGGGAAACCGTTTGAAGGTTTAATTATTTCTTCTCCAACCTTTATCTCGACAATATAATTTCCCGTAGGTTCAAGTCTGTATTCCTCTTCAACGCACGAAATAACTTCAACATCGCCTACTAAAAATTGAGCATCACCGTTTTTCATATCTCTGTTATACATTGCACTTTTGATAAACATATTGCCAAGACCAATGGACGCAACAGTTGGAATCGCAACAATCAAAAAGTAAAGTCCAATTACAATCATTGGAAATCTTCCTTTTTCTTTTTTGCTTTTAATTAACTGAATGCATAAATAGATAATTAATCCGACCGCCAGAGAACCTAAAACAATGGCACCAATTGCATATGCCGTTTCAGCTAATCTTTTTATAAAGCTATCGTAAATATATAGTTCCATACTTATGACCATGGCTTTCGTTTCGAAAGCCTTCCTTTCTTCGGGCGTTGTGGCTGGTTTTGTTTTGCAAAATCGATGGCGTTCAGCCATCGAAAGCCACAAAACCGTAAGCTTAAAAATTTATTTTCAAACTTATCCCTCAATTGTATAATTTTGTTTTCAAACAACACTATCATCCAACAGAAAATCTATCACGCTGATATTTAGAACTCCGTTATCGTCATAAAAGCGCTTGCCGATATCATGTCTGACAACAATTTTAGGGAAAGAATCTCCTGTCAACGAGAAAGGCTTCAATTCACTTTCTTGCTTTTCCTCGGTCAGCATTGCGTATGCCGATTGGATATAGACCCTTTTCCCACCTTTAGTTGCGATAAAATCGATCTCACGCGGAATGCTGATCTGCTTGCCTTCCTTGTTGCGCTCTCTCGTGGTGATCACGCCAACGTCAACCGAATATCCGCGAATAATCAGCTCATTATAAATGACATTTTCCATAATATGCGTCATTTCGGGCTGACGGAAGCCAATACGCGCGTTGCGAAGTCCTACGTCCTCGCAATAATATTTATTTGGATAGTTAAAATATGCGCGCCCCTTTACATCGTAGCGTTTACTTTCAGAGAACAAGAAAGAATCGATCAGGTGGTCGATATAGGATTTAACCGTATTTTGCGCTACTTCGATATGCTGAACGGTTTTCAAGGTATCAGCAATTTTAGTAGGATTGGATAACGAACCAACCGATGAGCAAAGCAGATCAAGCGTACAAGCAAGAACGTCCTCGCGTTCCACTTTTTTTCTATCAACAATATCTTTTAAATATACCTCGGCAAAAAGCGAAGAAAGGTATTTCATTTTAGCAGCATCATCGGGGCGAGAAATCACAAGAGGCATACCACCGTAAAAGGCGTATTCGTCAAATGCGTCACGCTTGTCACCGCCGGCCGCGGAATAATATTCTGCAAACGAGAGTGGATGAACGCGGATCTCGTCGCTCCTTCCTCGAAACTCGGTCAGAATATCCGAGGAAAGCATTTTGGAGTTACTTCCCGTAACGTAAATATCCAAATTTTCAAGTGAGTTCAGCCCGTTGAGAACATCATAAAATGTGATTTTTTTGCCACTGGGGTTGTAGGGATTGTCCACGGTATCCGACATTTGGATTTCGTCCACAAACAGATAGTATTGTTCTTTATTGTTTTCAACGAGTCCTCTAACAAATGCAGAAAGCTCAAGAGGATTTCTGTATCTCAAATATTTATCATTGTCAAGCGCAAAGAACAAAATATGATCCTCATCTACACCTTGCTCTTTCAGATAATTTCTAAATAAAACGTTCAAAAGATAGGACTTTCCC
>JAFTIN010000001.1 GCA_017456895.1 Clostridia bacterium | reverse complement strand
GAGCTTTCAAGTTCTCGTCAATCCCTCTTTCGGCAGCGAGGAGGGGGCTGATGGTTTCAAGCATTTCGTTTGCTTCAAGGTCTATCTCGTGCAACCGAGCGTTCAACATGCCCTCGGACAAGAGCGTGGTGTACCTTCCGCGACGGTGGTTCTTGATGTAATCAAGGTGCATCCGTCCATACTTGCCGATTCGATAGTCGGTCTGTTCGGGAAGGGTTACGTTAGGAATAAAGTGTCCGTTTTCCTCGCAGTATGTACCACCGAGCTTTTCATAAAGATTATCAAAGTTCTTTTTCATTTTCATTCTCCATTACATTTTATTTTTATAAGCAAGTATTGTAATGGATTGCTTTTGTGTCTTTAATTAAGTCAGTGATTGTCAGGAAAATTAACAAGTTATAGGTGAACATAAAAAAGGCTCCCTTGTGTAAAGGGAGCCATATTGCCGCCCGACAGTACACCTATGAGGTGTAACACACTATACCTTGCAGGCAAGGAGTGTGAAAAGGAGTACAAACAAAATTGCTCGTATTCCTTTTGTTGTTTTTTTCAGAAGGTGTTTGCCCCCTGCGTGTCATCTTGAGCGGAGTACGCCCGAGATTCTACCTTCGCTTTGCTCGGTGCTGCTTCGCAGTTCGACTCCGCTCCGCTTCGCTCAGAATGACACGGGCGGACGCAGTCGAAACCCGAAGGGCGAACGGCAACGCTGTTCGGATCTCGCAGGGAGATTAAAACCTGCTTTATGGAAGGCACCGCTTGCGGAGTCTTTTTTTGCTTAATATGACAACAAATATTTTCAATTATTCGCCTTTTGAAACAAAGCCGTCGTAGGTTTTGCAGGTGAGCTTGACAGGGTGGTCTGGCATAATAAAGGAATACTGCCAATAGTCACCGTCCCAGCTCTCCATAACAAGCTCTTCGCCGTCGAGATACAGATCAAATCCAAGATCGTAGACCTTGCCTATCTTTACAGTCACCTTTTCACCGGCCTTATAATAGGGCTTTAGATCCTCGTAAAGGAATCCTTTAAGCTCATAATCGAGCTTGTGGTAGCTCGCTACGGTATACTCGTTATCCACGTTAAAGGTGGCGTAAAGAGTTACGTATGTTACCTCATCACCGTCATGCACGTGGCAAGAGGTCTTTATTCGATAAGTCCCCTCCTTTGAGATATCGGCAAACTGCAGGGTGTAGCTCTTGTCCTGCCTTCCGAGAGGCGATAAAACATAGGCTATCTCAATAAATGATACGTCCGCTCTCATCGAGCTTATCCAATCGCCGTCAACGTACCTTTCGACGGTATATGCCGCACCGTAGATGACCTCGTGAAGAGTTGTGTTTTTCCACTCTGTGTTGAGCTTAATATATTCTCCCGAGTAGTCAATACTCTTTATCTCAAGGGTAACGCCGTCATAGCTCGTATACCCGGAGCCCGATTCAATGTACGGATCACGACACGCGGTAAATGATATTACGCTTGCAGCTACAAGCAGTAGACATAAGGTTATGCGGTATATTCTTTTCATACTCTCACCTCCCTATTCTATATGACAGTAGAATCACCGTAAAGGTTACACACAATACAAAAATATTATAACATATTGATCAGCTATTCGCAAGTATAAGAAAACGGCAGTCGCAAGGCTGCCGTTTTTTCATCTCATTTTATGACCTCTACCCCACTAAAGAGCTCGGTGTTTACAGATACGTAAAACTTATATCCCTCGGGATTATTCTTTATTACTATCTGCTTTGTCAGTACGACGGGATTTTTGTTTTCAACGCCTCCCACTACAGGCTTGTCAATATCCTCTGCGAGCTTTGGCAGCACGTAGAAGTAATCATTGTTGCGAAGCTTTATGCCGTCGATAACAATACGCTCGGGAAGGTAGCAGGTATAACCGAAGTAATGGTTGTTCCAACCGGCATTGACGAGTATCGGTGTGCCTACGTTATTCACCGTAATATCTTTAAGGATAACGTCGCCGCGCCAGGTACAGCCGTAGTCACCGCGGAGCGCAACAACGGTATCGCTGTGGAATACGGTGTTCTCAACGTACAGAGTTCCCTGCCCGATAACGCTGAGCTTCTGATGTCCTATCTCGCTGTTTTTAATAGTAGCGTTGTAGGTTCCCTGATGAGCGTCAAAGCGAGAGAATATGCAGCCGTCATACGTAAGATTCTTGCAGTAATTACTACCCATAACGCCCCAGAAGCGCGTGTCGGTAATATCGTTTGTCTGCCTTGAATTCTTGATGGTCACGGCGTTGGACGAGTTTAAAGAGAGCTCGTAGGTGCCCATGGAATTATGAACGTTGGAGGAAAGCTTATACACCTTGTGAGCGGTGAAGGTCGCGTCCTCAATAAGCACGTTGTTGCAGTATGCTACGGTAAGGAAGCCTGCGTAAGGAGCGCCTGTGTCTTTCTCGTCTGTGATAAGGTGGGTAATCCCCTCAACCGTAACGTTGGAGCGCCTGATATTTATGTTGCGCGCATAGTAGGTATACTCACGCGGAGCGGCGTTGGCTCGGGTGATAAACGTGCCGCCTTTGACCGTAATTGGAGTATCGCCAACGGGGTATGCGGTCACCTCGGTAACGGTAGGATAATCCCACATAATAGGCGTCGAGGGATCGACGATTCCGTCCTTATCAACGAGGATAAGCTCCTGCCTCGGCGCGCCCTGATTCGCGTTGGCTCCAAAGCGGATATACTGCCTGATGTTTGAGTCGGCAATATATAGGAGCACGGGAGTATCAAAGCTTACGCCTACGCTCTCCTGTCCTCTTTTAAGCTCCTTTATCCCCTCGACCATATAGGATGGCTCGTCGGGTGAGAGGAAAAATACGCTCTTAAGCCTCTCGGGATCATCGGGAGCTATATCTCTGTCGTCTATAACAAACGTCGCGCCCGTCCACACTGTATCAGTATTTATCCTTGCAGCCTCGGTGTGTCTGCCGAGATAGTAGGTCATGCCCTCATCTGCATAGACGGTAAGACCCCTTTCATTAGCATATTCGTGAGTTTTCTTTATCGCCTCAAAGTCATCGGTAACACCGTCACCAACCGCTCCAAAAGAGGAATAAGTAAGTCTTGACATATTCGTTCTCCAATTAATCGCCGATAAGCTCTACGTCCTTGAATAAAGTCATATTTGCAGATACCGAGTAGCTATAACCGTTAGAGTTGTTTAGAACTGTTATTTTTTTGGTAAGGACGAGCGGATTAAGATTATTCTCGCCGAGCACCGTATCCTTATCGATATCATTCTTCAGATTTGGCAATATTCTAAATGACGTGCCCTTAGCAAGAGTAATTCCGTCTACGATGATGTTCTCGGGTAGAAAACAAGTATAACCAAAGTAGTGATTATACCAGTTGCCACTTATCAGAGTAGGATTATTGTTTGTATTTTTTAGCGTGATATTTTTGAGAATAACGTCGCCCTCCCAGGTGCTACCGTAATCGGTACGGAGAGCAACCACGGTATTGCCGTGAAAAACGGTGTTCTCAACGTACAAAGTTCCTTGACCAATAACGCTGAGTTTCTGGTGACCTATCTCGCTGTTTTTGATCGTGGCGTTATACGTTCCCTTATGCGCGTCGAAGCGAGAAAATACACATCCGTCATAGGTGATGTTCTTACAGTAATTACTACCCATAATACCCCAATAGGTCGTATCGGTAATATCGTTTGTCTGCCTCGAGTTGAGGAAGGTAACGTTATTTGATAGACTCAGGGAAATATCATACGTACCCATAGAGTTATTTTGATCGGTTGACAGCTTATACACCTTATGTCCTGTAAGCACGGTGTTCTTGACCGTGACATTCGTACAATAGGAAATGCTGATAAATCCCGAGTAGGGCGCTCCGGTGTCTCCCTCTCCCTCTATAAGATGAGTAAGACCGTCAATGGTTACGTTGGATCTTTTAATATAAATATTTCTTGAGTAATAGGTATACTCACGCGGAGCTTGATTTGCTATAGTTACGAAGGTGCCGCCGGTTATTGTTATGGGGCGGTCGTCCACGGGATACGCCGCAACCGAGGAGAGCATAGGATAATCCCAGAGAATAGGAGTCGAGGGATCGACGTTGCCGTCCTTGTCAACGAGGATTATCTCCTGCTGGTCAGCTCCGGAGTCGGCGTTGGCACCGTAGCGGATATATTGCTTATTGCCTCCGTATACAATGTACAGAAGCATAGAGGTGTCAAAGGTTTTGCCGACGTTTGTCTGCCCCTTGGAAAACGAATCAATACCTACTACCGGAGTAGGATATCCGTCCGGCTGAATATAAAAAACTGCCGCAGTCCTTAAAGAGGAGGAAGGAAGTATTGTGCTGTCATCGATGATAAAGGTCGCACCCGTCCAGTCAACGTCGGTGTTTATACTGATGGGGGTCTGATGCTGACCGAGGTAATAGGTCTTGCCCTCCTCGGCAACGACCATCTGTCCTGTACGGTTTGCCTCATCGTGAGCCGCCTTTATCGCCTCGTAGTCATCGGTAATACCATCACCGACAGCTCCGAAATCGGAATATGAAACGGTGCTTATCTCAAACGAATAGATATCTCCCTCCAGTCTTACGGTTCGCTCCGGGCTGAGCGCAAGGACGGAATCAATAAAGTTATCAAAGGCATACTCAAAAAGACTTCTGTACGCACACTCGACAAGGATATCCTCACCGTCAACGTACACTCTGAATCCGTTCTCGCCCGCATAGTCCACCATGGATATGCGGATAGCCGGGGTCTGCGCACTCTTTCTGATACCGAGCCAATATCCCGCTCTGTCGTAGAGAACGTCTTGAAGCTTGTCTGCGGTCGCCTTGAGTATCTTGTCATCCGTATCGCATACGATAGTATAACCGGCAAGATCTCTGTCACCTACGGTTATCGAGGTGATAGGATAATACTGCCTAATAAAAATGTCGGTGTCGCGAGGGATATAGAGGTTCTTTATATCGGTGTCGGGGTCATCAAGAGAGAGAATGCTATCCGAGAGTATTCCGATAGCCTCTGCCAAGGTCTCGTAAGTACCGCCCGCGACTATGATCTTGTTTCCAACCACGCGGATGGCATAGCCCTCATCACCGAGCAAGTGAGGATCTACATACGTGTCGCCCGAGGCGTTTACTCTATCACCGATGATGAGCTCCGGGAGACTTTCGTCATCGGATACCTCATATCTCATAGCGAGCTTGATACCCGCGTCGGCAAAATGATCCATAAGCTCACCAAAGGCCTCGGCAAACACCGGAGTCTTGGAATATGAGCTGACGACGGTTATGCACCCCTCACCGTCCGCGGTTATCGGAAGGTAAAGAGCGGTGTCAGGAGCGCCCTCATCGGGTGTATTTTGCTGACCGTTGTTTTCACTATCCTTATTTATATACTTACAGGACACAAGAAGCGAGAGTGTCAGAATTATTATCAGTAAATGAAAAAGCCCAAACGTTTTTTTACACATATGCTCTCCAAAAATTATCTTTGTAGCTTAAGTATAACACAAACGCTCGGGCAATTCAATTGTTATAAATTGTAGAAAATATTTAGTTAATTTAACAACTCTTATTTCATCAGCTCGTCGGTAAGCCTGATGACCTCGGGGGCTATTCTCTCTCTTTCCTTCGCGAGAACGGTGTTATAGACGGGATACGCGAGGGCGGCAACCGCACCTCCGACGAGGCCGAGCACAACACCCACGATGACAGAAACCACCTTATTGTCACCGAAGATAAGCGAGAGCTCGGAGAGAACGAGGCTCATGCCAAAGCCGAGGATAAGCGTGCCAACGATACCGAGGATCAGGGACACAACGGTAGCCCTGCTCTCTGCGGTGCGGTCAAGACGGCGAAGCCTGTCCATCTTGCTCTCCTCACGCGGGATATACTTGTCTCGTATAGCCCTTACCTCGTCTCTTTCTTTAGCAGAGTATGTGTATGTAAAGTTATTCTGCTCGTTATTATTCTGCATTTTTCGAATTTTCCTTTATTTTTCTGATTTTCTTCGAACTTTTTATTATCATATACACCGCCATTCCTATGATAAAGAGAGAAACAGCCGCGCCCGTTGATCCGAGCATAATTCTCTGTGAGTCGGCGTCCATATCCGTACCGCTAAAGGTCGTGAGCATCGTGGACTCAAGAGTGAGTATAGACACCGCCGCCGCTGCAAGAGATATCGCCCTTGCGGCAGAGTATACCGGACTGTTATACTTCTTGTACTTAACGGCATTTACTATTGCCAGGGGCACTGCGGTGAAGGTGTATGCCGCTATAGCTATAGTTGTTATTTCGTGGTGAATGAACGTCCTGCCAAAATATATCATAAAGAAGATCATAGCTGTTATGGCCAGGTTCATACCCAAGAACACACATCCGCAAATAAGGTACTTGTTCCACTCTGCTCTGATGTCCTCGCCTGCAAGCCGACTGCCCGTGTATCTGAAGATAAACAGCCTCATAAATGCAAGGCAAACGTAGTATGCTCCGAGAGAATAATACCAGAATGAGCTATGCACTATTCCAAGAACGATCTGGAATATCGCGAACACTACGTTCAAAGCAAACGTGGCAAAAAGCGATACGTTTATTCTTAATCGCTCATCCTCCTGCCATCTGATGAGCAGCCTGTTATTTGACTTGAACTTTTTTATACTCGAGATCACCTCCGGGATACGGAAGCACCATACGGTAAGCGTATATGCGGAGATCACGTACGTGACGATAGAGACGACGGACTCGGTGCCGAGGTATACCATGGCCAAGGGGACTGCCGCCACGCTGGCGATAAAGAGTATTATCGCTATTGCAATATGAGGATAAAGCAAGGCTTTCCCTATTTTTTTGAGTTTTTCCTTATCCATTATTATCTTTTGATCCTCACGGTAAATGCTGTTCCGACGCCCTTTGCGCTCTCGACGGATATCTCGCCGTCGACGATATCTATAACGCGCTTTACCAGAGCAAGACCGAGGCCGTTGCCCTCGGTGGCGTGGGAGATGTCTCCCTGGTAGAATTTATCGAATATATGCTCACCGACCTCACGGGACATACCTACGCCGGTGTCCTTTATCACAACCGTTGCGTGCGTGTCGTTTGCATGGAGGCTGACGAACACTTTGCCACCGCGGTCGGTAAACTTAAACGCGTTGGAAAGGAGGTTGTTCCAAACCAGGGATAAAAGCTCACTATCTGCTTTTACGGATACCATATCCTCAATATCCGTATCTATATCTATTCCCTTTCTCTCCCAGACGTTCTCGTAAACGAGCAAGGACTCACACAGTTGCTCGGAGAGATCGTAGGACTCCTTCTTTGGGTATATCTGCTGATTTTCAAGTCGGTTGAGCTTAAGAATGTTGGTAATCATATCCGACAGTCGCCTGGTCGAATCCTTGATGGCTCCGGCGTATTCAAGACGCTTAGCGTAGTCGAGGCTCTCATCCTCAAGGAGAGTCGCGTAGTTACGGATGACCGAGAGAGGCGTTTTTATCTCATGAGAAACGTTAGCGATAAAATCGGTCCTGAGAGTCTCAACTCCGGAGAGCTCGATCGCAAGCTTATTGATACAGTCAATAATCTCGTTAAAACGAGGGTCTGAAAGGAGCGGAGACAGAGGCTCAACCTTGACGGTAAAATCGCCCTCGGCTATCCTTTTTGCCGCGTTGACAATATGCTTGGTCGTCTTATCGGTAGTCATTCTCTTGCGAATGATATCCACGGCTGTAAAAAGGATGCTGATGACGATAACGTTGAGAAATCCGAGCTTTGCCGCCGCGCCGAGATCCTCTGCGGTAAACTCTACGCCCTGTGTCCTCTGCATCGCGCTGACGAAAAGCATTACCGTGCAGGTTATGGGAAAGGCAACAACGGCAAAGAACAAGGAAAACCTGCCAAGCAGCTTTAAGGCTCCCTTATATTTTTCATTAGTCCTCATTTCAGTACCACCTTATATCCGAGTCCGTGAACGGTAACTATCTCAAAATCGTTGCAACCGGAAAGCTTGGCGCGGAGCTTGGTCATATACACGTCTACGGCTCTTGGAGCAGTCTCTGAATCTGCATCCCAGAACTCATCCATAAGCTGCATTCTTGTGAAGGTCTTCTTGGGATAGGAGAGGAGCTTATAGAGTATGTTAAACTCACGCGTGGTCATGGGTATCTCCTCACCGTTGAGGGTAGCCGAGAACTCGTCCATATCCATAACGAAGGAGCCGACCTCCAGCTTGCGTGAGGCAGATATCTTGGCGCGGCGAAGAAGCGCGCCTATGCGGAGAAACAGCTCGTCAAAATCAATAGGCTTTACCATATAATCGTCAACGCCTATGCGGAAGCTACGCTGCTTTGAGGCGATATCGTCGCGAGCAGTCATAAATAGCATGGGAATAGTCTCGTTTATGGCTCTCACCGAGCGGGCGAACTCATATCCGTCGGTACCGGGCATCATAATGTCCGAGACAATGAGATCGAAGACGGTCTCATACATAGCGTCGTAGGCCTCGTCCGCGGAAAAACAGCCCGTTGCCTCGTAGCCGCTGTTATTCAAAAAGGTACACACAGAGCGGTTGAGATCTCTGTCGTCCTCTACTACAAGTATCTTGAACATATATCCTCCTGAAGCTAAATAGCAAATATACGCCACGAGGCGCATTTTGCAATCGTGACGTATATATTGTAACACAGAAATGTTTAAGTTTTGTTTATGTTTTTAAAAAATCAAAGCATAGGCGCAAAAATTTTCACTATCGCGCGGAGTATTTTCGTCGTCAATAGCTTGGATAGGAAGCCCTCGGTCAAAAGCTCGGGAGTAGCGAGAATACTCTTCTCTATCGTTGCATCAATATCTGCCTTTATATCTGCTATGGAGTCGGTCTTGTACATCCATATACCGTTCTCAAAGTGATGGACAAGGCTACGGTAGTCAAGGTTGACGGTGCCTATTATGGCGTACTTGCCGTCGGCAACGTAGCTCTTGGCGTGGATAAAGCCGGGCTCGTACTCATATATCTTAACGCCCGCGTCCATAAGGCGGTGATAATAGCTGCGAGTGATGGCGAAAACGATCTTCTTATCGGGGATATGGGGCACGACAATACGGACGTCCACTCCGCGCAAAGCCGCCCTCTCAATATCCGCGCACAGATCGTTGTCTATGATCAGGTAAGGCGTAGTCATATAGACGTAGTCGGTCGCAGAGGCTATCATATTCTGCAAAGCGCACTTTGCTACATTACGCTTGTAGATGGGACGTGGGCCGTCACCGAAGGGGATCATATATCCATTTGCAGAGTAGCCCTCAAGCTCGGGATATGCTCGCTCGGGGATAACGGGAAGCTGCTTTGAGTTGATACCGAAGCTCGATAAGAAAAGTCTGGTCAGCTCATAGACAGCCTCACCTTCAATACGAATGGCAGTATCCTTCCAATGGCCGAAGCGCTCGACCTTATTTACGTATTCGTCCGCGATATTGACGCCTCCGGTGTATCCGATCCTTCCGTCGATAACGAGTATCTTACGGTGAGAGCGGTTGTTGAACTCACTGTCCGCGCTACCGCGCAGCTTAGAGAAAATAACAGACTTAATTCCTTCTTTTTCGAGAATTTTATTGTAATTACCGGGCAGAGTGCTCATACATCCTATGTCATCGTACATAACCCTGACGTCGACGCCTTCCTTCACCTTGCGCCTCAGAATATCAAGAATAGAGTTCCAGAACTCCCCCTCCTCAATGATAAAGTACTCCATAAGGATAAAGCGCTCAGCCCCCTCAAGGTCGCGAAGCATTGAAGCCCACATATCCTCACCGAGGGGAAAATATTTCTGCTCCGTACCGGAAAAGACGTGAGAATAGGAGATCTCGGTAAGCATTTTTGCCTGTGAGGATGCAATGGGATCCTCCCTTCTCATAGCCTCGAGCTCGCGCTCATCATCCTTCTCGTAATTGTAGGACTGAACCTCTTTTAAGCGCTTTATATACCTTTTGTCAAGCTTGCGCGAATAGAACATAAAGTAGAGCATGAAGCCCGCGATCGGAATAAATATTACGCAGATCAGCCAAGGGATCTTGTAGTCGGGGTTATCGTCCGAAACACATATTTTAAGTATACAGCCCGCAGTGGTAATAGCGCAAAGAGTATAGAAATACGGTATGTAATAGCACAAGGCAACAACTATGCCTATTATGGCGGCTATCTCAAGTATGGCTATCAAGACCGCAATAATGTACCTTACGGGTATGTGGTTGTACTCCCTCTCTATAACTTTCCTTCCCGTATTTACCTTATACTTCCTTTTCATCTGTCCGTCCTCGCAAAAATAATTAAGGTATTCTAAATAGTATTATAAAAAACAAATTTATTAATTACTTTTCGGAAATGTTTATAAAATGTTAAATTCTATGAAAAATATACCACAATATTGACATTGTGTGCATATTGTTGTATTATTAGATTAGTACAAGATGGAAAGGAGATGCTATATGGCCTGGAAATTCCAGTCGGGACTCGCTCTGAGTATACAGATAGTCGACCGTATACGCGCGGATATCCTAAAGGGTGTCTACGAAAGCGGCGGTCAGTTCCCCACCGTCAGGCAGCTCGCCTACGATGCGGGTGTCAACCCGAACACCATGCAAAAGGCGCTATCCTTGCTCGAAAAGGAAGGTCTGCTCGTGACAAACAGTACGGTAGGCAGGACGGTGACGGATGACGAGTCTGTGCTCACCGAAGCGAGGCACCGAGCGCTCGACAGCTTCACTAAAAATATAGTAAAGGAAGCAAAGAATATGTCACTCGATATGATCGAGCTTATAAAGAATATAGAGAAAGGATGGGATCAGAATGAGTAACGTACCCGTACTTAAATGCGAAAATCTATGTAAATCCTATCAAGCGGGCAAAGCCGTGCTTGACGGCTTCAATCTGACGATAGAGCCCGGCCGTATCGTCGGCCTGCTCGGCCCTAACGGCTGTGGAAAATCCACGTTTTTAAAGCTCGTATGCGGACTTTTGGTGCCGGACGGAGGCAAAATTGAGATCGAGGGCAAGGAAAGAAGCGAGGAATCTAACCTTTTGATCTCCTTCCTTCCCGAGCGAACCTACTTTGACTCACGCTCAAAAGTAAGCGAGTTGATCTCGCTCTTTGACGACTTCTATGCTGACTTTGACCGCGCGGTTGCAGAAAAAATGATGAACGACCTGCACATTCCCCTTGACGCGAAGCTCAAAACTCTCTCAAAGGGTATGAAGGAAAAGGTACAGCTGATAATGGTAATGTCGAGAAAGGCAAAGCTCTATCTCCTCGACGAGCCTATCGGCGGTGTTGATCCCGCATCGCGCGAATATATTCTCAACACCATTATTTCGAACTACAATCCCGAGGCGTCGATAATCATTACCACACACCTGATTGCGGATATCGAGCCCGTGCTCGACGACTTTGCCTTCATGACCTACGGCGGAAACATAGTACGTATGGGTAACGCGGATACGGTAAGAGAGGCAACGGGAAAAACTCTTGACGAATTGTTTAGGGAGGAGTTCAGATGCTGAAGAAATGCTTAAAATACGATCTTAAGGCCTCGTTGCTTATCTGGTCGATACTTTCAGCCGCCGTGCTGGTTATGTCGACGGTCGGAGGCTTTGCAATAAAGACCCTGGTACTCGAACTTGACGGAATAGTCTTTGGAGCGTCGATACTCTGCGTCTTTGTCTACTATATACTCGGTATCGTGTATCTCATCGCAGGTATTGGTCTCGGTATATACAGATTCTATCAGAGCTTCCGTACGGACGAGGCGTACCTCACCTTTACCCTGCCGGTAAAGCGTAAGACTCTCCTACACTCCAAGATGCTCTCGACCGCTATACTCTTTATTTCGACTATAGCAGTAATACTCATCGCGCTGATCATAAGCTTTTCCATCGTGCCCGACGGAGAAGGAAGTATGCTCTCCTCTGCTCTTACGAGCATAGGCGATGGCCTCAAGGAATCATATATGGCAAACGGCTTCTGGACGGTGGTATATATCGCACAGGGAGTGATCCTCGGGGCTTTGGCGCTCTCGGCGGTTATGCTCTTCTGCTTCTCTATTGCCATGAGGACCTCCGGCAATAAGACAAGGTCGAAGCTCGGAATAGGAAAGAACCTGGCGCTGGTATTCCTCGTTTACGTGGGAATTGGTGCAATGACTGTTCCCATCGTACTGCTTATCGCTACAATAGTGATCTATACGGACGCGCTCGCGATAGCCGGAACGGTAAGTCAGGCGGAGTCGGGATTCATAATCTTCCTCTCGCTCATAATGTTCACCATGCTGGCAGTAATTATCAACGTTTTTCTCTACAAGGATAACCTTGCAAAGATAACGAGAAAGCTCAATCTCACTTAAGGAGGACGAAAATGAAAAAGAGAATAATAATCTGTCTTATCGTCCTATCCTTAGTAGCGCTCTTGCTCGCAAGCTGCGGATACGACTACTACGAAAAGTGCGCTACGTGGGAGGTCACCGAGGACGGATCTACCCTCTCGGACGGGACTAACACATATACGAAATACTGTGAGCTGCCGCTCGGTATGAGAATAGAAGGAAATAAGTTCAAATTCTATAACGATGCGGTATACGACTCTGATCTTTACGAAGTATATTCAAGCTCTATTGAGTCCGGAATACGCTATATCTACAGCTACTCAATGGGTATTACCGCATACGTGCTCGACGACTCGTGCAAGGCGAGCATAGATGCATTAGTTAGCGGAAATCCATCGTCTGTAAAGGTTATTTCTTACGGTTTTGACACTTATTTTGATGCAGATATTAATTTCGTTAATACTCTTGATGCTCTGAGCACCGATGCCGTGAGCATTGCGGTAAGAAAGCTTTTGGATGCCGATTGCTACGACGTGGTATACTACGACAGCGAGGGCACTCTCGCCTATTCGCACGGCGCGATATACGACTACGAGGGCGAGCTCTACTACGTAAACTACGACAAGCTCGGCAACAACTACTTTGACAGTCGGGGCGATTTTTCCTACGGCAGAGGCACGGTTGATATGTATAAGCTCCCCGAGGAGTTCTCCGCTTCGGTCAGAGGAAAGATGGATAATATGGAGTATAACGAAACCGTATGGTCCTATGAGGAGGATCTCTACGCCGAGGAGGACGAGATGACAAGAGAGGCCGCCATAGGAATAATCACCTCGGTGACTCTTATTCTCGGCGTTATACTTCCTATCATCCCCCTGGTAATAGGCGTTGTGCTTCTAATAAAGAACAGGGGCAAAAAGGACGTCTCGACATACGTGCTTATCGGCGCGTCGGTCATCTGGATCATTACGGGAATAATCCTGCTTGTCGTGTCGCTGTAAGCAAATAATATATAGTTATACAAAGAGAGGATATGTGTATATTTGCGCATATCCTTTCCTGCTTATATATTAAAGCAAGTTTATCAAGTTTTTTGTAAAAACATCTTGACAAAGAGCTTTTTGTTTGGTATAATATACAACGTTCATAGGGGTTTAGTTCAGTCGGTAGAACATCGGTCTCCAAAACCGAGTGTCGTGGGTTCAAGTCCTCCAGCCCCTGCCAAAAAATCCAAGTCGCAAGACTTGGATTTTTTCATTTGTGCCGCAGACACAACCTCATTTGCGTGGCACACGCAACATCATTTGACCGTTAGGTCAACATCATTGCCGCTCGCGGCACAAATGAACGAGGTTGCACTTTGTGCAAATGATGTGCTTCGCAATGATGTGGGCTTACGCCCAATGATGTTGCGCTTCGCGCAAACGGACACGCCTTCGGCGTGATTTGGTGCGAAACGGTTGAAATGTTTACGGATTTGTGGTATAATGAACCCAAGAAAGGCGGTGTAACTATGTCTCAAGTAAAAATTGGCGATTATGTAACAGGATACGGTTCGGGATATTGGCAATTGATTGATATCAAACCCAAAATCGCCACCGAGGATTATGTTGGTGAGGGTATTCGTTGGAAAAAAGGACAAATTATCGGACAATGGGCAATTTTGAAAAAATGCTTTACAGATAAAATGAAACCCCGAATCTATTTTTCATATGAGGATATTGCTTGGGTTAAACCTGTATCCGATGATATTCGTAAGGAAATCGAAAAGTGTTTTCAAGATAACCCCAAGCACAAACAGAAATTCGATGCTGCGGAAATCAAGCTACGACCAATGATAACGAACTGTTGGTTGGATTTGCCTGAAGAACAAGAATCAGAGTTCATAGCCACGATTCAAAAGCTCCCTGCTCAATATACGATGGACGAATTTTGGAAAGCGGCAAAAGACTATAAAAAATACGTTTCTAACCCTCCCGCAAAGTATTTGCTTAATTTGCTTACATACCCTTGGGATATGGACAAAAAAGCTAATTTGATTTATTCCGATTGGGAGCTTACTAAAAACTAAAATCACTACATAGATCTCGTTTGCAAGCATGGAGTAGCACCCCGGAAGACAGCGGTCAAGTGCGACTCCCATCATCGCCAAGGGGCAAGTCTACCCTTACGTCAAAAATCATGGATTGTTTTTGTACGACAGCTTTATATGGATCTATTTTGTAGTGGTAACACAAAAAATCCAAGTCTTGCGACTTGGATTTTTTCATTTGTGCCGCAGGCACAACATCATTTGCGTGCTTGCACGCAACATCATTTGACCGTTAGGTCAACATCATTGATGCCATGCGGTACAAATGAACGAGGTTGCAACAAGTTGCAAATGATGTGCTTCGCAATGATGTGGGCTTAAGCCCAATGAAGTTGCGCTATGCGCAAACGGAATTAAGCGTACGTTCAGTGTGCTGAAATAGAGTTGATTTTTGACCGAAAGTGTGATATAATAAAGACGGAAAGGCGGTGATATCGTGAGGGAAGATAAGCTCGGTGATCTTTCAATGGAATTATCCGTAGATGTTCTGCAATTAACAAAAGAATTGCGCACAAGGCACGAAAATGTAATTTCCAATCAAATCGGAAGAAGTGCAACAAGTATTTGCGCTAACATTGCCGAAAGCAAATACGCTCACGGTCGCGCTGACTTCATTGCAAAGCTTGAAATCTCGCTCAAGGAAACCAACGAAACGAGCAAGTGGATTGAAATGCTGTGGAAAAGTGAATATATAGATGAAGCGAGATATAAGGAACTCGACCGTAAATGTTCGACGATAAGATTTTTGCTTGTGAAGTCTATTACAACGGCTAAAAAGAATATCAACACGTCGAAGGAGAGTGCAAAATGAATACAGACGTAATTGAAAAAGCAAGACAGCAATTTGTTAAAGCGTCTAAAGAATTCAATTTTACATTTATAAGTCCTTATCCTTTGGATGAAGATACTAATCTTTACGCTTTTGGCTTTATTGATGGCTATGCTTCAAAAAACGGAGCAATTATTGCTTTGGTCGAGCCACCGCAATATGAAGCTGACCAAAATGTTATTGAATGGTGCAAAAATCACAATAGATGGTTCAGTCAAATTAACATCGAGCCCTTGCTTGGAGAATACGATCG
>JAFTIN010000012.1 GCA_017456895.1 Clostridia bacterium | reverse complement strand
TTTTGACCCCGTTTACGGGTAGCAAGTAACAATTGCATGGCTGGCAGGCCAATCTTAAACGCACTTGTGCGTCGCCAGTAACATTTAGGGTTTTACCCGAAACTGAAATACCCCCGTTTGACGGGGGGATCTTTATTGTCTTCACGAGCCCTGTTCAAAATAATGTTACCTTTCGCTTTATTGACTTTGATCCTCAAGTATGCTATACTCGATATATAAAACCTAACGGAGCTATATCAATGAACAAAAATATAGAAGGCGTCGGCGAGGTCGCTACCCCCTCTACGCCCAAGGAAAAACTGCAAAACTACTGGTACCATTACAAGTGGCACACTCTAATAGCGCTGCTTCTCGTTATCGCCATAATAGTATGCTCCCTGCAATTTTGCACCAAGGAGGAGTACGACGCGTACGTGCTCTATGCAGGCGGGAAGGTCATCGGCCGAACGGCCGAGGACGGGGACGTAGCAGAAATAGTCACACTCCTCTCTTCTCTTAAGAGGATAGCCGAGGACTTCGACAAAAACGGAGAGGTCAAGCTCAACCTCAACACCTGTTACTATTTAAGCGCGGACGAGCGCGAAGGTCTGACCGATCTGAACGACGCCCTCCTGGCAAGCGACAGAGCCTCGCTCTCTAACCTGCTTGAGCACAGCGAGTACTATCTCTTATTCCTCTCCCCATCGGTATATGAGGCTTATAAGGGATCAAGTGACACCGAGCGCTTTATCTCTCTTCGCGAGTATGATAACGGCTCGTCCGAATACTATACCGACGCGGCAATACGCCTCTCATCAACCGACGCGTATAAGCTCCCGGGCCTTTCGTCCCTTCCCGATGACACTCTTATATGCATAAGGAGGCCGAGCGTCCTCGGCGCAAAATCAGACGAGCACCTCGAACATCTCGAGAATGCAAAAGAGATGTTAAAGAACATTTTATCACTCAATATTACTTGATTTTGACAACTACTTTTTGCATTTTTTGATTTTATAAACAATAAACCGCAAGGCTAATGTTATGGCCTTGCGGTTTATTTTATGTTGTTATTCCTTTTTGTCCTTTACTTCAACGCCAAAGAGCTTTGAGAGAAGCTTTGATAAGTACTTCGGCGATTTCCAGATAACTATCTTCATTTTATCACCTGTCGATTAAGTTTGGCCGATTTGTCGGCGGTATAGCCTTACCGCTGTGAGGCAAGGGAGGAGACACAAAAAGAGCGCTCCTATCCACAGTCTATGCAAATGGGGGCGCCCTTGTTAATTATTTATTTTTCAGTCCGGACAGATAGATGAGGAGCACGCTTATATCCGCCGGATTTACTCCGCTGATACGTGAGGCCTGACCTATGTTCATAGGTCTGATCTTATCGAGCTTCTCTGCCGCCTCAAGCCTTAGGCCGAGAATATCCTTATAGGATATGTCGGATGGCAGGAGCTTTTCCTCAAGCTTTCTCTGTCTTGCAACCTCACCGAGCTCACGCTTGATATAGCCCTCGTACTTTATCTGTATCGCGACGGTGGTCGCCACCGAGCGCGGAAGAGCCGGCCTATCCTTATCTATCGCGCCGAGCGCCTCATAGCTGAGCTCCGGGCGTCTTAAGAGCTCCGCGAGCTTTATACCCGTGGATATAGGGGTAGAGCCCTGCTCAAGAAGAAAGGCGTTGACCTCGTCGGACGGTGGGACGGTGGTCCTTTCAACCCTTCTTATTTCCTTTTCTATCAGCTCCTTCTTTTCAAGGAAGCGAGCATATCTTTCCTCACTTATAAGGCCGACTCTGTAACCTATCTCAGTAAGTCTTAAGTCGGCGTTGTCCTGGCGGAGCAGAAGCCTGTATTCGCTGCGCGAGGTCATCATCCTGTATGGCTCGCTCGTACCCTTGGTGACAAGATCATCTACCAACGTACCTATATAGGACGAGTCTCTGGTGAGGATCATAGGCTCCTCTCCCTTTACCGAGAGCGCGGCGTTTATACCTGCCACAAGCCCCTGCGCGGCGGCCTCCTCGTATCCCGAGGTGCCGTTGAACTGTCCGGCCCCGTAAAGTCCCCCCACCCTCTTGAACTCAAGAGTCGGGAGCATCTGTGTCGGCTCGGCAGAGTCGTATTCTATGGCGTAGGCGTATCTCATTATCTCCGCATTCTCAAAGCCCTCGAGTGAGCGGAGCATCTCATACTGCACGTCGGTCGGCATTGAGGTGGAGAAGCCCTGTATATACATCTCGTCGGTGTCGAGTCCGCACGGCTCAACGAAGAGCTGATGCCTCTCCTTGTCTGCAAATCTTACGAGCTTGGTTTCTATCGACGGGCAGTATCTCGGACCGGTGCCGACGATATTTCCGGAATACATAGCGCACTTGTCGAGATTATCAAGAATTATTTCGTGCGTTCTCTTATTGGTGTAGACCACGTGGCACGAGACCTTATTCACCTCATCCGTCCCTTCCTCGGGAGTAAGCGCAGAATACGGAGTGGGAACATCCTCGCCCGTCTGCTCCTCAAGAGCCGAGAGGTCGATCGAGCGTCTGTGCACCCTCGCGGGGGTTCCGGTCTTAAAGCGCTGAAGCGCTATACCGAGCTCTGCAAGAGATGAAGACAACCCCTTTGCGGGCATCATACCGTCCGGACCCGCGGAGTAGACCTTGTCACCGACAAATATCTGACTCTCAAGAAAAGTGCCCGCGGCAATAATAACCTTCTTACACTCCCATACCTCACCAAGGTGAGTAACTATTCCTTTTACTTTAAGACTGTCGCCCTCCCCCTCGGTGAGTACCCTTACCACCTCAGCCTGAACGAGGCGGAGGTTAGGCTCGGACTCGATAGTCCTCTTCATTATTGACTTGTATTCATTTCTGTCCGCCTGCACTCTCTTTGAGTGGACTGCGGCTCCCTTGCCGAGATTGAGGGTGCGCGACTGGATAGTAGCTCTGTCCGCCGCATAGCCCATCTCTCCGCCGAGCGCGTCTATCTCAAAGACGAGATGCCCCTTTGCGCTGCCGCCTATCGATGGGTTGCAGGGCATATTACCGACCGCATCGAGATTTATCGTAAAGAGGACGGTAGGAACACCCATACGGCTTGAAGCGAGAGCCGCCTCAATACCCGCGTGACCTGCCCCGATTACAATAACATCGGTTGTAAAATCCTTCATCATTTATCCTTTATATATCCAAATGACAACTTTTGTTTTCCAAAAACATTATTAACTATGCAGATAACTCGTCATTAGAATTTAATTCTTTCTATAGATACGCATTTTTTAGTGCTCGTATCGACGTCGAAGATGGCGCCTGTAGCCAAAACCTCGCCCTTTGCGGGCTCAAACTTCACGGGCACGCGAGTGCGCAGCTGTCTTACAACAAGCGAGGGGTCCATTCCGAGCACGCCGCCCGTCTCTCCGCACATTCCGACGTCGGAGATATATCCCGTGCCTTTTGGCAATATGATCTCGTCGCAGGTTGGCACGTGAGTATGAGTGCCGAAGATGACGCTTATCTCACCGTCATAGGCATAACCGATAGCCGCCTTCTCTCCCGTAGCCTCGGCGTGAATGTCAAGCACGGCAATATCATATCTTCCCTTCTCTCTTTCAAGAGCTCGGTCGATATAAGGATACGGGTTATCAAGAGTCGGCTCAATGTGGATATTTCCCATAGCGTTGATGACCATGATTTTGTAGCCGTTGCAGTCGAGTATGGCGTATCCGTGACCGGGAGCGGCGTTGTCAAAATTAATAGGTCTCAGTATCGCCTCGGTATCATCAAGATAGGTATAGACCGTCCTCTGTCTTAACGTATGGTTTCCGCCCGTAATACAGTCTGCTCCCGCCTTAAAGAGCTTCTCAGCATTCTCTGGGTTCACACCCGTTATGACTGCGGCGTTTTCTGCATTAACTATACAAAAATCGACGCGTCGGTCTTTCCTTACACGCCACAGATTCTGACAGAGGTGCTCAACGCCCCCGGGGCTCGTAACGTCGCCAATACAAAGAATTCTCATTAAAATATCTCTTTTCTATGCGGCTGTGCCGCCAAAATTACAAAAAACTTAACACGGGTTGCCGTTACCACTCAGAAATCGGCTTATTCTCGGGTATGTAATCGGGAGATCTGCCGTCCTTCATAGGAGCTATGGCAACGGTTATTTCCTCAGCGCCCGCAAAGGCTATAGCGAGCCTCTTGACGTCGGAATTGTCTCTCTGTCCCTCCTGTACGTGGCCTTCATAGAGGGGCCACGCATCCATAACCGAGAAGACACCCTCACCGAGTATCTTTAATAAAAGCTTGTCGCCGTCCATCTCTATGGTAGCGCCCTTGCCGCCGTCAAGTATCTCGATATTGCCGCGAGTGTGTCCGAACCAGTAACCCTTGTCAGACTTGTCGAGCTTAAGCTCATCTCTGACTATTATCCACTCTCCGTCAGCAGTCATCCTTAAGCCGCGGACAACCCCTTTACCGGGGTAGGCAGAAGAAATATCAGACACTGCGTAAGCGCCCTTGCCGTCCGATCCGTCGGAGAATCTGTCAACGTGGCAGACACAGAATCTCTCCTGATCGGGTCCCTCTCCGGGATTGATAACCAGGGTGTTGTGTCCCTCTGCGCGGTATCTGTACACAAAGCGGTATCTCGGCACGTTGTAGTTATCCTGTCCGAGATCACAGAGGAAGCGGTGCTTCTTCCACTCAACAACAAAGTTACCCATATCCGCGTGAGCATGGTAAGCGTCGTTATCACCGAAGTGTATAGCCGTGTATAGATCATCCTCGTTCAGTCCCGCGCGGAAGGAGGCGTTATCCCCTCCCACAGAGCCAAAGCCCATGGGGTGTCCCTCAAGACCTACAGACTCGGTCGGCACGTACCAGAACATGTCGCGCACACAGACGATACTGCGGTCCTTCAGTATCTCCTCCTTCCTCATGGTCGTGATATCCGCCTTGCCGTAGTTCTTTCCGAGGAAGAACATGATCGCGGGGCAGATCTTATCCTCTATCGCATCACCGAAGTTGAAGGAGCGGAAGGTGTTGGAGCACATAAACTTTACGTAGTAGGCCGAGATCTCAACCGGCTTGTAGTCTGCAAGACCGTAGTCGGTGCCCGCCGCGCTCTTAAGAGCGGAAACGTAGAAGGCGAGATAGTCGGTCGCGTAATTCCAGTAGGTGAAGCCCTCAGCGTACGAGCCGTCGGGAAGGTACATATCCCTTACCGCCTTGTAGGTGTTGTCAAAGGCGTAGCCGAAGATCTCCTTAAGATACTCGGCGTCCACGTCCTCCTCGTCACAAATGGCAAGGGCCGCAACGGTAATACCTCCGTTGCACACAAACTTCCAGTTGTCGCCGGGCTGATCCTGGTACCACCTGTAGCTGCGGCGGCGCTCTCTGTCGAGATAGTCGTCCATAGCCGCGTCAAAGCCATTCTTGATTATCGCCCTGCGCAGCATCGCCCTCTCCTCGGGTGTGATAGCGTCATAGATCCAGTCGTAACCGAGACCGAACGCGCAGCACATCTCACCAACGTCGAGGAAGTGATAAGGATTCCAATCCTTGAAGGAAGCAGCGTTTGCAAGCTCGTCATAGAGTCTGCGAGCATATTTCTCGTCACCCGTCAGCCTGTACGCCATACCGAGGTTGAGCGTCCTTGCCAGAACACCGCGCGATACGTCAAGAAGTCTGATACCGTCGGGGATACGGTACTCGAGCACGGGCTCGCCCATAAACTTGTCCGCATAGTAAAGCATATTGTCCTTCGCAGCGTCGTAAATAGGGTCTACAGTCGAGCGAATACGCTCGAAGTCGGCACCCGTGAGAAGTAATCTCGGGTGAGTACCCCTTCCGCTGTGCGAGAGCACGTCACTTATAACTCTGTTTTTCATAGCATCCTCCAAGGATAAATTTTCTACATTTCTATTATATATTAACGCGTTGTTTTTTTCAAGTCCTTGTAAATAAAAAAGAGAGCCGATGTTTTCGACTCTCTTCCTCATCTATCTTTTTTTGTTTTTACTCAATTTTCGAGATAGTTGCCACGTACTTCTACCCGAAGCCGTATATCAATACACCGAGCTTGGTAAAATACCGGGGAAAATCCGAAAATCTTGATTTTCGAGATAGTTCTCACATACTTCTACCCAAAGCTGTATATCAATACTCCGAGCTTGGTGGAATACGGTGAAATGTCCGAAAATGTAATTTTCGAGATAGTTCTCACGTACTTCTACCCGAAGCCGTATACGAATACGGCGAGTTTGGTAGAATACGGGGGAAATATCCGAAAATTTTACTCCTTGTATTCGAGAATGTCGCCGGGTTGGCACCCCAACGCCTTGCATATAGCCTCCAAGGTCGAAAACCTTATCGCGCTGATGTGTCCGTTTTTGATCTTAGAGAGATTGACGTTGGCAACGCCGACCTTCTCGGCGAGTTCATTGAGCGACATTTTTCTGTCGGCCATAACCCTGTCAAGTCTTAAAATAATAGGCATAATTACCCCCTCAGAGCGTCTCGTCCGACTCCTGCTGGAGCTTCTGTCCGTAGGAGAAGATGTAGGAGAGAAACATAATTATCGCGAAGACGAGGACAAAGCTAAAATCAACGGAATAGTCAAACTCTACCTTTGATATATAAAGAGGGTTAACGATCTCTTTAAGGCTGTAGGCATAGGAAAGGAGAACACTCTCCACAATTCCCGCAACCTGAATAAGCGCCCCACAACCGAGCACCACCCACGCCAGCTTTTTAAGCTTCTTTGGGACCTGCGCCTCAAAGGGGCGTCCGTCCTTTATGGGCTCAAGCACTGAGCGTGTGAGCTTTGAGGCAAGATAAACAGCCACACAGATGATCATCACGGTAACAAGACCAACGATCACGTACGCGTTCATAAATCCCGTTTTTACCTCAAGAGCATCAGTCGCATAAAGCTTAACAAAGCCGAGAGACAGCGACAGCTCGCCTTCAGCAAACATCTTTTCGCCAAAGATAGCAACCAGCACCGCCATAACGCCGCACACAATGCTCACCGCAAAAAATATGCTTCCCACAACCTTGACGATCGTTTCCAGAGTGCTCGCCAGATTTTTCATCTTGTTGTTTTCCATAATTACCTCCAAAACGTTAATATTTTAATGTTTATCGTTAAATTTATTATATCAGACATAAATCATTTTGTCAATAGCTTTCTAAAAAAATTCTAAACATCTATATAAATCGTTTTAGAATCTCGCCGGGCGTTATCCAAATCAAGCAAAAAAAGAGAGCTGATATTCTCAACTCTCTTCTTTATATCTTAATTCACAGAAATATCCGAAAATGCAATTTTTGAGTGAGAAGGGTTGTTCTTTTGGACGAAGTCGTATATACATACGACGAGCCTTTCCAAAAAACAGCACTTATCGCCAAAAATTACTTTGCATAGTCGATGATGCGGGACTCGCGGATCACACTCACCTTAATCTGTCCCGGATAATCAAGCTCTCCCTCGATCTTCTTTGCGATATCGCGAGCAAGGAGCTTCATCTTATCGTCGTCGACCATCTCGGGCTTGACCATAATTCTTACCTCACGGCCTGCCTGGATAGCAAAGGTCTTCTCTATACCCTCAAAGCTGCCGGCAACCTCCTCGAGCTTCTGCAGGCGCTTGATGTAGTTCTCAACGTCCTCACGTCTTGCGCCGGGACGGGCCGCGCTGATGGCGTCAGCCGCCTGGATAATGAAATCAAGGGGAGTCTTGGACTCGATGTCGTTGTGGTGAGCCTCGATGGAGTGGATAATATCCTTGTTCTCCTTATACTTGGTGACGATCTCAACACCGAGCTGGACGTGAGAGCCCTCAACCTCGGCGGTAACCGCCTTACCTATATCGTGGAGAAGTCCGGCTCTGCGAGCCATGGTAACGTCAACGCCCATCTCGTCAGCGATAACGCCTGCGAGCATGGAGACCTCAATGGAGTGGCGGAGCGCATTCTGTCCGTAAGAGGTACGGTACTTCATACGTCCGAGGAGCTTGATAAGCTCGGGATGTAAGCCGTGTACACCGGTCTCAAATACCGCTCTCTCACCCGCCTGCTTAATAGCGGAGTCAACGTCGCGGCGAGCCTTTTCAACCATCTCCTCGATTCTTGCGGGATGGATACGGCCGTCGCTGACGAGCTTCTCAAGAGCTATACGAGCGACCTCACGGCGTACGGGATCAAAGCCGGATACCGTGATAACGTCGGGTGTGTCGTCAATGATGAGATCAACGCCGGTAAGCTGCTCGATAGTTCTGATATTTCTACCCTCTCTACCGATAATTCTACCCTTCATCTCGTCACCGGGGATCTGTACGGTGGAGATGGAGATCTCACTTACGTGATCCGCCGCACAGCGCTGGATAGCAAGAGAGAGAATATCTCTTGCGCGTACGTCGGACTCGTCCTTAAACTTCTCCTCGTACTCCGCGATCTTGAGTGCGGTCTCGTGCTGGAGCTCACTGTCGAGCTTGGTTATGAGCTCGGCCTTAGCCTCCTCAGCGGTCATGTTTGCGATCTTTTCAAGCATAGCGAGCTGTCCGTCGAGTGTCGACTGGATCTCCTGGCGGAGCTTGTCAGCAGCTGCGTGCTTATCCTGGAGCGACTGCTCCTTCTTCTCGAGCGCTTCTATCTTACCGTCGAGAGTTTCCTCCTTCTGGGCAAGACGGCGCTCCTGTCTGGATACTTCTTTTCTGCGTTCCTTGATATCAAAGTCCGCTTCCTTTTTGAGCTGGAATATTTCTTCCTTCGCCGCGATGATGGATTCCTTCTTTGCGCTCTCAGCGCCCTTCATGGCATCCTCAAGAAGCTTACGCGCCTGCTCTTCAGCAGAGCCGATCTTCTTCTCGGCGATGGACTTACGTATTAAAAATCCGATTACCACGCCAACGAGAGCGGCTGCGGCAATCAGAACAATAGCAAGCCAAAGTTCCAAAGTTTGCACCTCCTTATATTATTTTTAGGGCGATCCGCACGGGCGGACCTTTATAACTACACCTATCTATTAATAGGAAATAATCATACGAGTATATTATATAATATTTATACTGTAAAGTCAAGATGGAATTTGTGACTAAATATTTCGTGAAAAATTGTATCTTAAGACGAATATAGGAGGTCTGTTTTTTGGCTTTTGAGCTTTTTACCCGCTATCACCGTCACTTTCGGTCGATTTTTTCCGCCCCTTCATAAAAATGCTCAAATCAACCCCGTTTTTGCAGTGTTTTTTAGCACTTGTAACCACAGAGAAATAATTGTTAACAAAAAGTTCACACATTTTTACATCAAAAGTGTTGACACGGGTGGGTAAAATGGGTATTATGTAGGTACAAATATTAGCACTCCACAGTTTCAAGTGCTAAAATTCGACAGAAAGAGGTGCCTACGATGGCAGATCCACGATTGACCGCGAGACAAATACAGATACTCAAGGCGGTTGTAGACGCACACATAAACAACGGTGAGCCCGTCGGCTCCAAGTATCTGTCAGAGACCGACGCCTTCAACTGCTCGCCCGCGACTATCCGTAACGAGATGGCATCGCTTGAGCAGATGGGATATCTCGTCCAACCCCACACCTCGGCGGGCCGCGTGCCCTCGGAGCTCGCGTACAGACTGTACGTTGACGCCCTGATCGGACAGTACAGCCAGACCAAGTTTGAGATTGACGAGATCAACGAGAGACTCAGATATAAATTGACCGAGATGGATAAGATCCTCTCCGAGGCATCGAGGCTTGCGGCATCCTTTACGGATTACACGGGTATAGCCTTCAAGTCCGGAGTCGGCAAGGCGAGAGTCAACCGCTTCAACGGAATTTTCCTCGGACCGCGCGACTTTATCCTCGTTATGTCCTTTGACGACGACGTCGTAAAATCCAAGACGGTGCACCTGCCCTTCTCTATCACCGAGGACGTTGTCAGGCGCTTTACCGAGGCCTTGAACATCTACCTCGTCAACCTCACCGCAGACGAGATGTCCATGCCGATAATCGTCAAGATCGAGGCTATCATGGGCTCGGCGGGCGCTATAGTCCACCCTGCCATGAAGGTCATTTACGAGACGATGAACGAGCTCGACTCGGCCGATGTTAAGCTCGACGGTATCACAAAGCTGCTTCAGTACCCCGAATACTCCGACGTAACAAAGCTCCGCAGCCTGCTCGGCGTACTCGAGGAAAAGGATAAGCTGATGGACGTTATCGCGGCCAACAATTCGCCCGAGGACGGCATCCACGTCTATATCGGAACCGAGAACGACTCCGACGTAATGAAGGACACTACCTTGATATTCAAGAACATCACCCTTGGCAACAGTCAGTTTGCGGTCGGTGTTATCGGACCAAAGAGAATGAACTACTCAAAGGTAATTGATATGATAAGCCGCCTGGCAAACGGAATAGACAGAATGTTAAGTGACGAAAATAAGTAAAAACGGAGACCTTTTAGAATGGAAGAAACCAAGGATATAAACAACACCGCGGAGGAAGCTAAGACCGCGGAAAAGAAAAAGAAGTCTGCAAAGCAGGCCGAGATCGACGCGCTTAAGACCGAGATCGAAGCTCTCAAGGCGGAGATAAAGGAAAAGGACGACAAGCACTTAAGACTCGCTGCAGAGTACGACAACTTCAGACGCCGTTCAAGAGAAGAAAAGGACGCGACCTACTCCTCAGCTATGGCCGATACGGTAGCCGAGCTGCTCCCGATCATAGATAATCTTGAAAGAGCCGCTGCATTTGACGACGGTGAAAAGGTGCGCGAGGGACTCAAGATGATAGCCTCTACGGTAGGCTCTTCTCTTTCAAAGCTCGGTGTAGAGAGCTTTGGTGAGGTAGGCGACAAGTTCGACCCCAATCTTCACAACGCGGTGATGCACGACGAGGACGGCTCCGAGAGAGAAAACGAGATCACCGACGTGTTCCAGAAGGGATACAAGAAGGGCAACAAGATCATTAGATTTGCTATGGTTAAGACCGTTAATTAAGATTTATGTCTATATTAGTTGTCATATTCATATAATATAGTTTATTAATAAAAAACAACATATACCCAACGGAGGAAATTAAAATGGGAAAAATTATTGGAATTGATTTAGGTACTACCAACTCTTGTGTAGCAGTTTTTGAGGGCGGCGAGCCCATAGTTATCACCAACCCCGAGGGAGCGAGAACAACTCCTTCAGTAGTTGCGTTCACCAAGACCGGCGAAAGACTCGTTGGCCAGGTTGCAAAGCGTCAGGCGGTCACCAACCCCGACAAGACCGTAAGCTCTATCAAGAGAGATATGGGTACCGACAGACGCGTATCCATCGACGGCAAGCAGTACACACCTCAGGAGATCTCCGCAATGATTCTCCAGAAGCTCAAGGCAGACGCCGAGGCATATCTCGGAACCAAGGTTACCGAGGCGGTCATTACCGTTCCCGCATACTTCACCGACGCACAGAGACAGGCAACCAAGGACGCGGGTAAGATCGCAGGCCTTGAGGTAAAGAGAATTATCAACGAGCCTACCGCGGCAGCTCTTGCATACGGTATGGATAAGGAAGACTCTCAGAAGATCATGGTATTCGACCTTGGCGGCGGTACCTTCGACGTATCTCTTCTCGACATCTCCGACGGCGTATTCGAGGTTCTTGCAACCAAGGGTAACAACCGTCTTGGCGGTGACGACTTCGACGATAGGATCGTTAACTGGATGGCAAACGAGTTTGCAAAGGAAAACGGCGGCATCGACCTCCGCAAGGATAAGATGGCTCACCAGAGACTCAAGGACGCGGCAGAGAAGGCAAAGATCGAGCTCTCCGGCGTAATGTCCACCGCAATCTCCCTTCCCTTCATTACCGCAGATGCTACCGGACCCAAGCACTTTGAGGCTACTCTCACCAGAGCAAAGTTCAACGAGCTCACCGCAGATCTCGTAGAGGCAACACTCGCTCCTACCAGAGATGCTCTGCGCGACTCCGGACTCTCCGCAAGTGAGATCTCCAAGGTTCTCCTTGTAGGCGGCTCCACCAGAATCCCCGCTGTTCAGGAGGCTATCAAGAACTTTATGGGCAAGGAGCCCTTCAAGGGCATCAACCCTGATGAGTGCGTAGCAATCGGCGCAGCTATCCAGGGCGGCGTTCTCGGCGGCGACGTAAAGGACGTTCTTCTTCTTGACGTTACTCCCCTTTCTCTCGGTATCGAGACCATGGGCGGCGTATTCAACAAGATAATTGAGAGAAACACCACTATTCCCGTAAAGAAGAGTCAGATCTACTCCACCGCTGCAGACGGACAGACCTCTGTTGAGATCCACGTTCTCCAGGGTGAGAGAGAAATGGCTGCAGGCAACCACACTCTCGGCAGATTCATTCTCGACGGTATTCCCGCAGCTCCCCGCGGAGTTCCCCAGATCGAGGTTACCTTCGACATCGACGCTAACGGCATCGTAAACGTTACCGCTTGCGATAAGGGCACCGGCAAGGAGCAGCACATCACAATTACCTCCTCGACCAACATGTCCAAGGAGGATATCGAAAAGGCAGTTAAGGAAGCGGAGAAGTTCGCAGAGGAAGACAAGAAGCAGAAGGAAGCCGTTGAGGTTAAGAACAACGCAGAGCATATGATCTTCCAGACCGAGAAGACTCTTTCTGACCTTGGCGACAAGGTTAGCGAGTCCGACAAGGCGCCCGTAAACGAGGCTATCGAGAAGCTCAAGAGCACCATACAGACCGGTAACACCGAGGCTATCAAGGCTGATACCGAGGCTCTTCAGAAGGCGTTCTACCCCATCGCAGAAAAGCTCTACCAGGCGCAGGGCGGCGCTGACCAGGGTGGCGCTCAGGGTGGTACCGGCGCGGACGGCGCATATTACGGTACCGACGCAGACTTCGAGGATAAAACCGGTAACTAATATTTATTGTAAATAATAATTAGCATTTTTCGGGGTAAGGGGGCGTAAGAGTCTTCTTACTCCGAAATGTGAGTTATGACAGACTTGACATAAAAACTATAAAGGTATGGATATGGCAGAAAACAAGAGAGATTATTACGAGGTGCTCGGTATACAAAAAGGGGCGAGCGCCGAGGAAATAAAAAAGGCTTATCGCAGCCTTGCAAAAAAATATCACCCGGACATGAACCCCGGAGACAAGGATGCCGAGGCAAAATTCAAAGAGGTCAACGAGGCGTATGCCGTTCTCTCGGATGATGAGAAGAGGCAGAAGTACGACCAGTTCGGCCACGCAGCGTTTGATCCCGCGTCGGGCGGCAGCGGATTTGGAGGCTTCGGCGGCTTTGACGGAGGCTTTGATTTCTCTGATCTCTTCTCTTCCTTCTTTGGCGGCGGAAGATCATCACAGCAGCAGAGGAACGCTCCGCAAAGAGGCGACGATATTGCAACGCGCGTGACTATATCCTTCGAGGAAGCCGCGTTCGGCTGTAGAAAAGAGATCAACTTTGCCAGAGTTGAGGGCTGTAAGGAATGCGGATCAACAGGAGCTGCAAAGGGAACAAAGCCCGAGACCTGTCCTAACTGCAAGGGACGCGGCCACGTTACCGTACAGCAGCAGACCATTTTCGGCTATACACAGACTCAGAAGCCATGCTCTAACTGCCGCGGAACCGGTAAGATAATAAAAACCCCCTGCCAGAACTGTAACGGCAAGGGCTACGTAAAGGTAAACAAGAAGCTCGAGGTAAATATACCCGCAGGTATAGATTCCTATCAGAACATTGTTCTTCGCGGACAGGGCTCCGCAGGTCGAAACGGCGGCCCGGCAGGCGATCTTATAATCGAGGTTAGAGTCAAGAACCACGACTTCTTTACAAGAGAAGGCAACGACCTTTACTGCGAGGTTCCGATCTCCTTCACAGAGGCGGCTCTCGGTGCAGAGATCAAGATCCCGACTCTCGGCGGCGGACACGAGAAGGTAAACATTCCCGAGGGTACACAGTCGGGTAAATCCTTCACGCTTAAGGGCAAGGGTATCGTCGATATAAACAATCCTAAGCGTCAAGGCAATATTATCGTCACCGTCAACGTCGAAACACCAAAAAATCTGACCTCAGAGCAAAAGAAGATCCTGCGCTCGTTCGAGGAGACATTTGGTAAAAAGGGCGAAGCGGGCGGAAGCACCGAAAGAGAAAACTTCTTCAAGAAGATTTTCGGTAAATAAACAGTGAAATACACTTAACTATTATTTTTTGACATCTATTGTTTACATTTTACAAGAATAAAAAAGAGGACCTAAGTCAAGAGGTCCTCTTTTGTTTTTTTATAAAAGCTTAATTTTGATTGCGAGAGCTCCGTATTTATCTATTCTTTCCTGCGGATAGTATTCGAGCATATCTAAGGGTGATGCGGTCTCTGTTTCTTCATATCCAATAGAGATCTTGTTGTGAGCAGCGTATAGCTCGTAAAAGCTCGGGTAGGCCGTTACGCACTCAACCAGAACGAAGAGCTCTTCCCCGCTCTCAGTATTTACAAAACGTATTTTATCACCCGCTTTAATTTTTCTGCGTTTCTCATCATTGAGGCGCATTTCAACGGTTTTCCTACCCGAGCTAATTGCCTCATACGGTAACGGATCAAGCTTCATTTCATGTGTTTGTGTTAAGTTCATATAACCTCCCTAAAAGTATGGATCGGCAAGGTTGCCGGCAAAGAACGTTTGTCCTTGCGTTTTTCAATGCTGGATAAACGTAACGAGATCGCCAAGATGCCCGTCATTTGAGTATGAGATGGGCTTAAGAGCCCTTCCGTCATATTCTATAACAGAATAAGACGCGTTGGTGGGGAAAGGATACGCTTCCGCCCACTTATCGGGCGTAAGCCCCGAAATTTTGCCCCACAGGGCACGAATAGCCGCAGCGTGAGAGGCAACAAGAATATTAGCGCCCGCGTGCATAGAAGCGATTTTTTCAAGCCCTGAGGCCATTCTATCAGCCATATGAACGACACTTTCTCCGTTCGGAGCAGTAAAGGTGCCAAAATTTTGCCTCCAACCGATCATAAATTCATCGTGGTGCTCCTCTTTGAGCCATAAAACAGAAGCATTTTCCCAATCTCCGAAGTATAATTCGCGAAAATCGCTCATTTTTTGAACCAAAAGTCCGCGAATACGCGCATTCGGCTCCGCAGTATGCACCGCTCTGATAAGATCACTTGAGTAAATTGCCGCAAAATCCACGTTTTTTAAGGCTTCAGCGGTATTTTTTGCCTGTTTATGGCCCAAATCTGTTAAATCGAGGTCCGTGTGACCGAGACAAATACGATTTAGGTTGCCTACGCTTTCACCGTGGCGGATAAGATAGATAACCGTCTTTTTTTCGTTTTTTTGATCAACGGTTACAGAATCAAGAATATTCATCAATAAACTCCAAAATTTCAATTTCAATGGCAAACAACCCTAACAATTAGGCCAAAATTACGCATATATATTCATATAAAATTCACGCAAACATATAAAGACGTAATAAGCCGGGATCCGAGTCAGGTAGGTTATACGCCGTTAATCAAGCTCGTTATTACTTAAATTATTTATAATTTAACCAATTAATCGTTAAATATATTATACACTATTGAAATTGTATTTTCAAGGAGATTTCCGAAAGTTTATTTCTTACAACAAAAAATGCACTTAATTGTGAATATTTTCTCACACAAATATGAATATTTATTTTTCGTACAATTTACACAAGAAGTAAAATATAAATATCAATTTTGTTTGTTTTATGATCTATTTTTTATATATCAAAAACACAATGTTCGTTAAAATTACACCGATTATATTCATAAATTCAAAAAATCGTGCATAAATAGCCCGAGACAAAAAACAGCCTTCCAATATTTACCATTTTTACATATAAAAATAATAAAAAACAATAAAATTCGATAAATAATTACAGAAATAAGCATAGATAACACAAACAAATTTATCTGATATATACTTTATCTTTTATTACGTAGCGTTAATTATATTACATATGTTATATTCTTTTTGCGCTTTTTGTGTTTTTTAGCCTAAAATGAGCTGTTTTTATTGCTTTTTGTGTTCTTTTTAGCCTAAAACGTGTTGTTTTTATTGCTTTTTGAGGCTAAAATGATTTATTTTTGTTGTTTTGTACTCATTTTCGTGTTCGGAGCAGCTTAAAAGTACCCTTACCGGAGATCTTCATTAGATAAATAATAACCGTGTTGATCTATTATGTTTATATAAATACGCGACTAATTGATCCAAATACAGCTATTTACACCTTATTAGGTGGTTTTTTTGCGCTTTTTAGGTTAAATTTTGGATTTTTGTAAGGCTTTTTCCTGCTTTAAGCGCATTTTTGCTTATACTTTGCTGCATTTCAACATCTTTTTGTCTTCCTGAGCCTTTACATAAGTCTTTTATCCGGTTCTTTTCTGTAATAAATATATTTGACAGTAAGAATAGAGTTTAGAGTCTGTTTTTTGTGTTTTTCAATGTTTCACGTGAAACAATTAATGTTTTTCAACATTCCAACATAATATTTATACTTTTTTAACCTACTATATTGACATTTTGTTATATTTTATGGTATAATTAATATGTTGAAATGTTTGAAAATTACCATTTTTCAACCTTTTATCAAGAAAATTATAAATATTGGAGATATTATGGCAAAAGTCGTTTCATTTTCCAATCAAAAGGGCGGCGTAGGTAAGACTACGTCTTGCGTAAATATTGCAGCGCAGATTGCCAATAAAGGCAAAAAAGTCCTTATGATTGACATGGATCCGCAGGGAAACGCTACAAGCGGCCTCGGATTACCTAAATCTAAGATAAAAAACACCATTTATGACGTAATTATCGGTCGAGCAGACATAAAAGAGGCGATAATTAAGACAAAATTCAAGAATTTATCGGTTATACCGGCTACAATCGACCTCGCAGGCGCTGAACTTGAGCTCTATGACCTCGAGGAAATGCCGGTAAACTTCACTCAGATCGCTTTAGATTCTATAAAAGATGAATTTGACTACATATTTATAGATTGTCCGCCTTCCTTGGGTATGTTAACTGTAAAGGCGCTTTCTATCTCGGATGGTGTTGTTATACCCATGCAATGTGAATTTTATTCACTCGAAGGTATGTCTCAGCTATTAAATACAGTCAAAAAGATACGTCAACTGTACAATCCGGAGCTACAAATCGTTGGAATTCTGCTTACAATGTACAATGGAAGGCTTACTTTGACCGGTCAAGTGGTCGCAGAGCTTAGAAAATACTATTCTGACCTGCTATTTAAGGTTCCTATCTCCCGTACAGTACGTCTTTCTGAGGCTCCAAGCTACGGAGAGCCCATTTGTTACCACGATCCTTACTGTAAAGGTTCTCTTGAGTATGCTGCAGTAGCAAAAGAATTGCAGTTAAGGATATAAAATTCGCTGTAAAACTATATTCGTAATTTTTTACGAAGCTTGTTTTTCCACTTTGTTTCACGTGAAACATTCACCAAAACGTTAGTTTTCAACAATTTTGATGTTGAAAAAGTTGAAAACATTACAATTTTTTCAATTAATTTAATTAAAATATATTAGATAATTGACACTTGTTCATTATTTTTAAAGAAAGGATATATAAAATGGCAAAGAGAAGCTGTGGCCTTGGCAGAGGTCTTGACGCTATATTTCTTGATAACACTATTCTCGGTGAAGCTAAAACAAACGAGAATTCTATAAATACCCTCAAAATATCTCTTGTTGACCCAAAGAGCGACCAGCCCAGAAAGTATTTTGATAAGGATTCCCTCGAGGAGCTCTCGGATTCTATAAGAGAAAACGGTCTTTTACAGCCCATTCTCGTTAGAGAATACGGCAACGGAAGATACCAGATCATCGCAGGTGAGCGTAGATTCAGAGCTTGTAAGCTCGCGGGACTTACAGAGATCCCCGCAATCGTGCTCGACAGAGACGATAAGGCAGCGGCGCAGATCGCGCTTATCGAGAATATTCAGAGAGAGGATCTCAACCCTCTTGAAGAAGCTCTCGCGTACAAATCTCTCAAGGATGAGTACGGTATGACACAAGAGGAGCTATCCGAGAGAATAGGTAAATCCAGAAGTGCGGTTGCAAACTCAATTCGTCTGCTCGATCTTCCTGAGTCTGTTCTCTCTATGGTGGCCGCACGTGAACTCAGCGCAGGACACGCACGTACTCTCCTCGGTCTTAAGGACAGAGAGGATATGATACTCCTCGCCCAGATCGCCGCAGAGCAGGATCTCTCGGTCAGACAGCTCGAGGAGCAGGTCAAGAAGATGAACAGAGCAAAGAAGGCGAAGAAAAACGAGGACGTGGAGGAGCATCTCCCATTCGTCGACTATTTCAGAGAAATGGAGCTAAAGATCCAGCGCCACCTCGGCAGAAAAGCTAAGATCTCCGACAAGGGTACAAAGAAGACTCTCACCCTCTTCTACGAGGACAACGAGGACCTCGACGACCTTCTAAAGCTTATTTGCGGAAGTGATTTTCTTGATGAGGTTTAATTAAAATATAAAAGCCAATCTCGTTCTGAGATTGGCTTTTTACTTATTTATGACAATATTAGTTTACTTTTTAATGCTTTTAATAATATTATCTATTGTTGCGAGAATATTAGGCATGCAAACAATAACAGCCATTGTCACCAATGCAATGAATACACAGAGTGTTATTGTCCTTGGCACAGAGGTGACGTACTTATCGATGATATTTGACACAAGATCGCGTTTTTCCTCCCTTATGTAGAAGGCCTCTTTTTCAAAATCTATTTTATCGATCTCACGTTTTTCTTTTTTGCTTAGCGCTAAATACTCATCGTAATCGTACTGTTTTTTACCAACTCTCGCAACCGTCTTTGTGAGTATATTATCCCCGGACAAAATTCTTTTTACAAACCTTCTTTTGTCAAGGCCAAGCTCTTTTAAGGTCTTTGCCTCCTCGGGAGAGGTTGCGCCGTGTCTTGTGAGCTGCATTATCACAAGCCGTATAGCTCCACGATGCAGACAAAAGAAAATTACAGCCACCATAAACGCAATTGATGCGATGGCCACCGCCTTATTTATCTCAAGGCTCACACCTATATTATCGTAATCATTAAGGTTTATCTCAAAGTACCTTTTTAATACTTCTATCATACACCCTCCATTTGACATATATAAATATTATATCTTATCCGGCCTCTTATTTCAATATAACTGATCTATTGTTTAAGAAATATTTAAAATTAGGGAGCTTTATTGACACGCTTCTTTTCTTGTGCTACAATAATCACGTAAATCTATTTTTCGAGGTTCTCATGAAGGTTGTAAACATAATGAATTTTGCGCGTTCCTTTGAACCGCGCGATCTTGAAACAGAAAAACTACTTGCAAAAACCACGTTCGATCAGCTCGATCTTGTCAACGAGATGGGGGTTCCCGCAACCTTCCTTCTTCAGTATGACGTTATCGCCAACGAGGAATTCGTCAAGGGCATTAAGGAAAGGGCAGGGGAGAATATCGAGCTTGGCTTCTGGTACGAGGTAGTTGAGCCGCTCACAACCGCCTGCGGCATGCCCTATAACAGCGAGAGGGGATGGAAATGGGATTGGTACATCAACCCCGGCTTCAGCGTTGCTTATCCCGTAAAGGAACGCGAGATACTCATCGATGAGGCTATGCGCAAGTTTCGCGAGGTCTTCGGATACTATCCTCGCACGATCGGCTCCTGGCTTCTCGATACTCACACGGTGAATTATCTGTGCGATAATTATGAGATCGACGCACTCTGTTATTGCCGCGACCAGGTGAACACGGACGCTTACACCTTTGTAGGCGGCTACTTCAATCAGGCGTATTATCCTTCAAAAAACCATATGTTCATCCCCGCTTCCTCGGATGAGACTCAGGTAAATATACCTACCTTCAGGCTCCTCGGCCCGGATCCGATATACAACTACGACAACGGAAAGTACGCGAGCGAAGGATGTAAACACGGTCCTTACACCATGGAGCTCGTTCATGACAGAACAAGCGGCAGAAACCCTAAAATCGTCGACTGGTATCTCGATTCCTACTTCCGTAACGAGAGTCTCGGATTCGCCTATATGCAGATAGGTCAGGAGAACAGCTTTGCCGCCTACGATATCGTTCCGCCTCTCAGAATGCAGATAGAAAAGATCAAGGCACTCGGCGACGTAAAGATAGAGAAGATGTGTGACACAGGCAGAGCCTTTAAGGAGAAATACTCCTCCACTCCGCCAACCTCCGTGTGTGCGCTGAAGAACTGGGATACACCGGATCTGCAGTCGGTTTACTACGACTCAAAGAACTACACCGCTAACGTTATGAGGATGGATGATAAGGTGTTTATCCGTTCTCTTTATCTCTTTGACGACAGGATAGTTGACGTATACAACACCTCGCCCTGCACCACCTTTGACTCGGTGTATGAGAGTCTTCCTCTTGTCGATACCTATTACCAAAGAGGTGATACAGACGGAGGTCTTGGTCTCATTCTTGATGAGTGCGCAACGCCCTTCAGTGCCAGAGAGTACAGTGAGGGAGAGTTAATACTTTCTTGGAACGATAAATCGGTTATATTCAAAGATAAAAGTATTATTATTAAAAATTGCACACTTTCATTTACATATTCGATGGTTAATACTAAAATATCTGTCGAAAATGATTGCATATACTACGAATACAACTCACATAAATATAAGTTATGTGTGTCCGGTGGAGAAGTATCCAAAAGAGATGGAACTATAACTATCAAGGGTGAAGAGATCACCGTTACACCGACAAAAATCTAAAGGAGCGGCCATGATAAATAATAAGTTTGAATATCTCGGCGTTGCCGAGGCTAAGTACGTAGGTGCTCCGCATGAATACGTATTGATAACCGAGAAGCACCAGCTCCTCGATAAGAAGACCTGGGATAAATTCGTCGAGGTATTTACCGAGGATTCTGACGATCACGACGTAGGCTGGAGATGCGAGTACTGGGGCAAAATGATGAGGGGCGCATGCCTTACATACAGGTATCACGGCTCGGACGAGCTCTACTCCATGCTTGAATACGCTGTTCGTGAATTACTTAAGGTGCAGAGAGAGGATGGCCGCTTTTCTACCTATTCCGAGACTATGCAGTTCAACGGCTGGGATCTCTGGGGCAGAAAGTACGTCCTCACAGGAATGATGCACTTTATCGATATCTGTAAGGATGAAGAGCTCAAGGCAGATATTCTCAAGGCCATCTCACGTCACGCTGACTATATTGTCGAAAGGATAGGCAGCGGTAAGGGGCAGAAAAGCATCCTCGAGACATCCAACCATTGGTTATGTCTTAACTCCTGTACCATTCTCGAGCCGTTTATCGACCTATATAAGAGGACGGGAAAGAAAAGCTATCTTGACTTTGCAGAGTATATTATCAAGCTTGGCGGCTGTTCGGGAGGCAATCTTATTGACCTTGCCATCCTCGATGAGCTCGCTCCGTACGAATACCCGGTAAATAAAGCTTATGAGATGATGTCATTCTTTGAGGGCGTACTCGCCTACTACGAGATCACCGGAGAGGAAAAATATCTTGATGCAGTCGTTAAGTTTGTAGAGAAAATAAATGAGACAGACGTCACCTTGATCGGCTGTTCCGGTTGTACTCACGAGCTCTTCGATCACTCTATTGTAAAGCAGACAGAGTACAGCGACGTGCAGATGCAAGAAACCTGCGTCACCGTTACGTGGATGAGAGTTCTTACAAGACTTCATCTGCTCACCGGTAACGTTAAGTACATTGATAGGATCGAGCGCTCGGCATATAACGCTCTATACGGCAGTATTAACACAAAGAACGAAAAGGGCTTTTCCATTGAGGATGGCGAATTTCTCGATCCCGTTATTTTCGACAGCTACAGTCCTCTTTACAATAACCGCCGCGGCTTCGTCACAGGCGGTTTCAAGAGATTCCGCACCGGCGGCTTCTACGGATGTTGCGCTTGTATCGGCTCGGCAGGAACCGGTATTTTCCCGCTTATCGGTGTTTTAAGGAGTGATGAGGGGTTGGTTATTAACGAGGCGTTTGAGGGCGTTGTAACAACTAAAACTCCGCTCGGAAACCCCATAACCCTTAATTCCGTCACCGACTATCCCGTAGGTGAAAAATATGCGCTCGCAGTCTTCCTCGACAAAAACGAATTTTTTGAAATAAAGATCAGAATTCCCGACTGGTGTGACGAAGCTACCGTAACGGTTGGCGACGAGATAAAGAGAGTCAGTCCCGGATACCATTCCATCAAGCGCGAGTGGAGTGACGGAGATACCGTCGAGATCCTCTTCCCACTGTATCTTAAATCCCATCATCTTAACAGTAAGACCGCCTACACCTACGGTCCTTTGGTGCTTGCAAGAGATGAGATGAAGGAGGGTAAAAAGACCGACTCAGAGTTCTTCCCCACCGAGCACAACGCCTATAGAATGGCAGCTCCAAAGGAAGGAGAGATGTTACGCATAATGCTCGAGTGTGAGGGTGATGACGTGCTCCTCACCGACTACGCCTCTACAGGTAAATATTGGACCGATAAGAACGCTAAGGTCTCTGTGTGGCTTAACGCTAAGTAATTAAACAAAATAAATAAAAAAAGCAACAAAAAATATCCTTGCGGGTAAATTTGTTGCTTTTTTTAATTTTTATAAACTTTATTTTACTTAAATATCCATTATAACAGGTAATATCATAGGTTTGCGCTTTGTTTCTTTAAAAACAAACTTTGCGACATCATCCTTGATATTATTCTTGATAGTAGTCCAGTCTCTGTTTCTTTTTGTCATTACCTTGAGTATAGACTGAGTTGCTATCTCCTTTACCCTTGCCATAAGCTCTTCGGATTCCTTCACGTATACAAAGCCACGGGATACAACGTCCGGGCCGGAAACTATTTCTCCGTAAGAATCTACCGTCGCTACTATAACTACAAGACCGTCCTCTGCGAGGTGCTTTCTGTCGCGGAGCACTACGCTGCCGATATCACCGACGCCGGAGCCGTCAACAAGCACGTTGCCTGCCGGTACCTCACCGTTAAATCTTGCGCCCTTTCGGTCTATCTCAAGCACTCTGCCAAGATCGGATACGAATATTCTATCCGCGGGTATACCCATAAATTCACCTATATCCTTATTGGCGTACAGATGCCTGTATTCTCCGTGGATGGGCATCAAATACTTAGGCTTAAGGAGTGCCATAAGCAGCTTGATCTCCTCGCGGCAAGCGTGTCCCGAAACGTGAAGATCCTCGGAGGATTCGTGAACTACCCTTACTCCGTTTCTGACAAGGGCGTTAATTATCCTTCCGACGAACTTTTCATTACCCGGAATAGCAGAGGAGGAAAGGATCACCACGTCGTTCGCATTTATTTTGACCTGGTTGTGCTCACTGAATGCAATTCTGTGAAGGGCAGACATAGGCTCTCCCTGACTGCCTGTAGTGATGATCGTTATCTCGTCCGGCTTATATCTCTTCATTTCGGAGACGTCGATCAATACTCCGTCCGGCAGCTCGATATATCCAAGCTCGGCTGCAGCACCGATGACGTTTACCATACTTCTTCCGAGTATAACTACCTTACGGTTATGTCTTGCGCTTGTGTTGATTATCTGCTGTACTCTGTGTACGTTGGATGAGAATGTCGCTATGATCAATCTTTTGTTTTCGTACTGATTGAAAATTCTCTCAAGACTTGATCCTACCGTCCTTTCGGAGGGAGTAAAACCGGGTCTTTCTGCATTGGTTGACTCGCATAAGAGCAGGGTAACACCCTCATTACCAAGCTGACCTATTCTCGCAAGATCCATCATTTTGCCGTCAATAGGAGATACGTCGAGCTTGAAGTCACCCGAGTGATAGACAAGACCCACAGGTGTCTTGATAGCTATTGCGCACGCGTCGGCTATAGAGTGATTAACGTGAATAAACTCCGCCTTGAACACGCCGAGATTGACGACGTCTCCTGCCTCGACTGTATACAGCTCCGGATAATTTGGCGGTGGGTTTTCATCAAGCTTACCTTCAATTATTCCAAGGGAAAGACGTGTGCCGTAGATAGGCGCATCTATCTGCTGGAGAATATAGGGCACGGCACCGATATGATCCTCATGTCCGTGGGTGATAAGTATTCCGCGTATCTTGTGCGCGTTGTTTATAAGGTATGAAATATCGGGGATAACAAGGTCTACACCCGGCATATCGTCATCGGGAAATCCCATGCCACAGTCGATAACTATAATGTCATCACCGTACTCGAGCACGGTCATATTCTTACCGATCTCCTCAAGACCGCCAAGACACATAACCTTAAGTTTTACACCCTTATCTACCTTTCTTTGTTGTTTTCTTTCCATTTATATTAAAATTGACACAGAAGTTAATTAAATTATTTGTAAATAATTATTAACTTATTTTGCAATTTTCCTTTCTATTTTATTAATAAAGTAATTGTTACACCAATAATTATTCCTAAACAAAACGGAATAACAGTTTTCTTAATTATACCGATCAACTTATATTTGATACTCACTTTTTCTTCACAAGGGATACACTCGTCGAGTATTCTGTTTACCTCTTTGATCATATCGCACTCGTCAAGCCCATACGAGGACGTATCATCCTTTACCACGAAGTACGCCTCGTCGAATACCTCGCTGTCCGTATTCTTTAAATAAATTATTTTCTTCTGACAGCCTCTTACCATTTTACACCTCTTAGAAAAAAAGACTGTCCTAAAATTAAGACAGCCACACTGCAGAAGAATTATTGTCATTATTTACGGCTTTTATACCGTATTTTGAAAATAGAATTTGCGTGATGTCTTATGCCGATATATAAAAATGACACCGTATTATTTTATTTTCGGGCGGATATTCCGGGGCTATCGCCTATGCGACGGCCCCGGTACAACGACTTATTCTACCCTGATAACAGGGTAAAACATTTGCGCTTATTTATCCGCGATCCGACAGGAAAATTACTTTCTGCCGAAAAGCTTGCCGAAGAAGCCCTTCTTCTTCTCGTCTACTACAGGAGTGGACTCTTCAACAGGAGCGGGCTCTGCTGCAGGAGCGGGAGCTTCTACAGGAGCAGGCTCTGCTACGGGAGCGGGCTCTGCTACGGGTGCAGGCTCTGCTACGGGTGCGGGAGCTGCAACGGGAGCGGGCTCTACAACAGGTGCGGGAGCTGCTACGGGTGCTGCTACAGGAGTCTCAACAACGGGAGCTGCCTTGGGAGCCTCAACAACGGGTGCGGGCTCTGCTACAGGAGCGGGTGCCGCCTTGGGTGCAGGAGCTGCCTTAGGCGCCTTGGGAGCTGCCTTGGGAGCGGGTGCCATAGCTGCGCGAGCTGCTGCACGAGCTGCCTTTCTCTCTGCCTTCTCAGCGTTGTCTCTTGCAATCTCCTCAGCGGTTCTTCTCTTTCTTCTCTTCTTCTCGGGAAGAACAACCTCGTAGTTGTCGTCAAGAAGGTCGTCGATGCTGATACCGAAGAGGTGCTTCATCTCGATGAGCTTGGGTACCTCGGGGTAGGACTGACCGGACTCCCACTTGTACACTGCCTGTCTGGATACGCCTACTGCGCAAGCGAATTCATCCTGAGTGATTTTCTTGAGTTTTCTGAGTTTCACAAGTTTTTCTTTAAAGGTCATTTTTGTTTCTCCTTTAGTGAATTTATTTTATTTTATGCCTTTATAAATTATTTAAGATCTTTATCATTAAGCTCGTCGTATCGGTCTTTTAATTCGTTGTAGTTGGCGTAGGTTGGATTATCTATCTTCCAGCCGTCCTCCTCCTCAACAAGTGTGATCGTTACGGTAGTTTTCTGTGATCTGCCATCGGTCTTGGTTACCGTGGCCTCAACAGTTACGTATACCTTATCCTTTTTGGATCTAACAGCCTTAAGCGAGTCGTAATCATAGACTATCTCATCCTTCATCATAGGTATGAATTTTGAGTATACCATGATGCATTCCGGAGCTCCTGTCTCATCATCATACGCCTGGTAATACCTCGCCGCGCTGATTACGGATATATCATCCTTCATAGCGCTGAGTATCGTGGTGTAGAGAAGAGAGGAGTACTCCTTGGAGAACGTCTTTTCCGTCAGAGTCTTCAGCTCGTCAATGGTTGAAAAGCCGAGTTCTTCAAGATGATTTACGTTTGCTTTTCTGTAATATCCTTTTTCGTCGTCGCTATCGTAATACTCTATTCCGCTTCCGTAGTAAACTTTATTTAACATTTCCGCGTCTTTAAGTAAAACTTTTGCCATGGCAACAACTTCTTCTTCATCGTAACTTCTGTTACATGACGAGAGAGATAATATGGAAAGTAAGGTTACTGCCGTAAGGATCAGGGAGATAATTTTGTGTTTATTCTTTATCAGAAGGATTCCTCCTCTGAGTCAAGAGCGGCTCTTTCGACCTCGGGCTTTTGAACCTCGGGCTGCGGGGTGTTTTCGATTTCCTTATCCACCTCAGCGCTCTCTTTTTCAATCTCCTCAGTCTTTTCGAGTCTTGCGACGTTATTGATGAAAGCACCGTCGCCAAGGCGCATAAGAATAACGCCCGTCGCGGTTCTGGAATATACGTTTATTCCCTGAACCGAGGTACGTATTATCGTACCCTCGTTGGTGATCATCATAATATCGTCATCATCGGCGACCGTAATAACCGATGCGAGCTTACCGGTCTTTTCGGTAATGTTGTGACAGGTCACACCCTTACCGCCCCTGTGCTTCATCTGTCTGAAGTCGGAGAAGCTTGTTCTCTTACCCATACCGCCCTCGGTTACGGTAAGAAGCGTTTTTGTATCGTCAACGAGAGCTACGCCTACTACGTAATCATCACCGTCAAGAGTGATACCTCTTACGCCGCGGGCTGTTCTGCCCATAGCTCTTACGTTGTTCTCGTCAAATCTTACTGCCTGGCCGTTTCTCGTAGCGATGATAAGGCTCTCGTCACCTCTCGTGTGTCTTACGAAGATGAGCTCATCCTCCTCATCAAGGTGGATAGCGATCTTTCCGCCCTTTCTCTGATACTCAAAGTCTGTAAGGAGCGTTCTCTTCGTTACACCGTACTTTGTGATCATTGTGAGGTACTCGCCCTCTACAAATTCGGTGATCGGGATGATCGCGGTTACATACTCGCCGTCCTGAAGCTCGATGATGTTCACGAGATTCGTTCCCTTAGCCGTTCTTCCTGCCTCGGGGATCCTGTACGCCTTCTTAGCGTATACTCGGCCCTTGTTGGTGAAGAACATCAGGTAGGCGTGGCTGTTAGCTACTATAACGTCCTCGACAAAGTCGTCCTCCTTGGTCGTCATACCGATGACTCCCTTACCGCCTCTGTTCTGTGCGGTGTATACGGACGCCTTCTGTCTCTTTATGTATCCGGTGTGGCTCACCGTGATAACGCAGGTGTGTCTTTCAATAAGATCCTCAAGGTCTATCTCCTCGACCGCCTCGACGATCTCGGACTTTCTTCCGTCGCCGAACTTGTCGCGTATCTCGGTGATCTCCTTTTTGATGATATCCTTGACCTTGTTCTCGTCCGCGAGGATTCCGCGCAGCTCCTCGACTATGACCGCGAGCTTTGCGAGTCTGTCCTCTACCTTCTGTCTTTCGAGGCCGGACAACTTACCGAGAGTCATTTCTACTATCGCCTGCGCCTGCGCGTCGGAGAGAGCGAATCTTTCCATAAGTCTTTCCTTAGCGTTGGGGATAGACTCACTTCCCTTGATAATAGCGATGACCTCGTCGATATTGTCTATCGCGATCTTGTAGCCCTCTAAGATGTGCATTTCTCTTAAGGCCTTGTCAAGGTCGAATTTGGTTCTGTTTACGATAACCTCCTCTTGGAAGGTTATGTATCTGTCGAGTATCTCGGGAAGGGAAAGAGTTTTAGGCTCTCCTCCGTCGATAACGAGCATGTTTATAGAGCAGGTATCCTGCAGCTGAGTGTACTTGTATAGCTGATTTAAGATAACCTCGCCGTTGGCGTCCTTGCGGTACTCTACGACTATTCTCATACCGCCTCGGCCGGACTCGTCGCGAAGAGCGGTTATGCCCTCGATCCTCTTGTCCTTTACAAGGTTTGCGATACTTTCAATAAGCATCGACTTATTGACCATATAGGGAATCTCGGTGAACACGATACGTCTGTGCTCATCGTCAACCTCTGCTCTGGCTCTGATGTAGACACGGCCGCGGCCTGTCTCATAGGCTTCTCTGATACCTCTTGAGCCGTATATTATCGCCGAGGTGGGGAAGTCCGGTCCCTTGATAAACATCATAAGATCGTCTACCGTACACTCGGGATTATCTATTCTGTAAACTATCCCGTCGATTACCTCAGTGAGATTATGAGGGGGAATATTGGTCGCCATACCGACCGCTATACCTACCGAGCCGTTAACAAGGAGATTGGGGAGTCTTGAGGGAAGAACCACCGGTTCGTCACGGGTGTTATCGAAGTTTCGTACCATAGGTACTACTTTCTTCTCGATATCGCTCATCATATAGTTGGCGATCTTCGACATTCTTGCCTCGGTGTATCGGTAAGCCGCAGGCGGGTCTCCGTCCACACTACCGAAGTTACCGTGACCCTCTACAAGGGTATATCTTAAAGAGAAGTCCTGAGCCATTCTTACCATAGTCTGATACACAGCGGAGTCACCGTGCGGATGGTATCTACCGAGCACGTTACCTACTGTGGTCGCAGACTTACGGAAGGGCTTGTCATGGGTGAGATTGTCCTCGTACATAGCATAGAGGATACGTCTCTGTCCCGGCTTCATTCCGTCCCTTACGTCAGGAAGAGCTCTCGATGTTATTACACTCATCGAGTATTCGAGGAACGAGGTTCTCACCTCTTTATTCATATCCCTCGTCTCAATCCTTTGCATAGGGAACTCTATGTCTTGGGATTTATATGTATGTTCCATTTTCTTGCTTATTCCTCACTTCATACAAACAATATAGATAAAACTATATAAACATTAACTTTTGTTTGCATTTTATTATATTAACTACCGTTTTTATTATATATCCAGATTTTCTACAAACTTAGCGTTCGCAGTGATAAAATCACGTCTGGGCTCTACCATATCTCCCATAAGCACGGAGAAGGTCTCGTCGCAGGCTATAGCATCCTCGACGGTAACCTTGAGAAGAGTTCTTGTCTCGGGATCCATCGTCGTCTCCCAGAGCTGCTCGGGATCCATTTCTCCAAGGCCCTTATATCTCTCGGACTCTACACCCTTGACACCGAGCTCCTCGATGTACTGATCTCTTTCCGCATCGGAGAAGGCGTATCTTAACTGCTTACCCTTATGCACCTTGTAGAGCGGAGGCTGAGCAAGATAGATGTGACCTTGCTCTATCAGTTGTCTCATATGACGGAAGAAGAAGGTGAGAAGAAGAACTCTGATGTGAGAGCCGTCGACGTCCGCATCCGCCATAATGATGATCTTACCGTATCTTAGCTTCTCGATATCGAAGTCGTCACCGATACCGCAACCGAGAGCCTGAATGATAGGTATAAGAGAAGTGTTGGAATAAACCTTGTCAAGTCTTGATTTTTCTACGTTAAGCACCTTACCGCGAAGGGGAAGTATAGCCTGGAAGCGGCTGTCACGGCATCCCTTTGCGGATCCTCCCGCAGAGTCTCCCTCTACGAGATAGACCTCGGTGAGTCTGGCATCTCTCTCGTTACAGTCAGCGAGCTTGCCGGGGAGGGTAGAGACCTCGAGCACGTTCTTACGTCTTGTGAGCTCTCTTGCCTTTCTTGCCGCCTCTCTCGCTCTGTTTGCCGCCATAGCCTTTTCGATGATCATCTTACCTGCAGAAGGATTCTCTTCAAGGAACTCGGAGAGCTTCTGAGTCATGATCTTATCTACGAGGCGGCGCATCTCACTGTTACCGAGCTTTGCCTTGGTCTGGCTCTCAAACTGTGCGTCCGTGAGCTTGACCGAGATTATCGCTACGAGTCCCTCACGTACGTCGTCGCCGGAGAGTCCCTTGTCGTCGCCCTTGATGGCGCCTATCTTTCTCGCGTAATCGTTTATTACCTTGGTGAGCGCGTTCTTGAAGCCGGTCTCGTGGGTACCGCCCTCAATAGTCGCCATATTGTTTGCGAAGGAGATTATCGTCTCGTTGTAGCTGTCGTTATACTGCATAGCGACCTCTGCTATCGAGCCGTTTTCCTCGCCCTTCATGTATATTACCTGGGGGTGCACGGGTGTACCGCGCTTTTCGTTATTGAGATACTCAACGAAGGATACTATACCGCCCTCGTAATGGAGCACCTGCTCCTGCTCAATGCCTTCTCTCTCGTCGCGGAGTATGATCTTTACACCTGCGTTAAGGAAGGATTGCTCTCTCATTCTGGTAAGGAGAGTGTTGTATTCAAATACCGTTTCCTCAAAGATCGTGGGATCCGGCTTAAATCTTACGTACAGACCGTGCTTTCCGTCGGATGAGCCTGTGCATGCAAAAGGCCTTGCCACATTTCCTCTTTCAAATCTCTCGGTATATCTCTGTCCGTCACGGCAGTTTTCTACCTCTACCCACTCGGACAGCGCGTTTACTACCGATGCGCCAACGCCGTGAAGACCGCCCGCGATCTTGTATCCGTCACCGCCAAACTTACCGCCGGCGTGGAGCACGGTGTATACTACCTCAAGGGTAGGCAGGCCGAGCTTTTCATTCATACCCGAGGGAATGCCTCGTCCGTCGTCCTGTACGGACACGCTGTTGTCCTCGTGTATAGTTACGGTTATACTGTCACATTCTCCCGCGAGAGCCTCGTCTATGGAGTTATCTACAATCTCGTACACAAGGTGGTGCAGTCCTCTTATCGAGGTCGTACCTATGTACATACCGGGTCTTTTTCTTACAGCCTCAAGTCCCTCGAGGACTTGTATTTGACTGTCGTCATACCCTCTCTTTTCGTTTTCCATTTTTATACCATTCCTTATTCTTCGGTTATTCCGCTCTCGAGTCTTATCTTAAGTCCCGAGGTTGATATTCTTGAGAGTCTTACCTTCGTTTCTTTGTTCTCATCGAGGAGAATAAAGGCGCGGGGCAGGTCGCTGTCAAGATAGGTTACCTTGCCGTTTTTTTGGCAACGGTTGATAAAATCCTTCGTTATTTTTGACACGGTCGCGGTGTCGAGGTCGAAAATACCTATTATATTCTTCCTCTTTACGCTGTTACCGTTACCTATATGCAGATACATATTGGCCATCCTTGATCTCTATAAGATTGCTTGCAAGCGGCTTCATTTCTTCACACTCGCAGGCGGTTATAACGGTCTGCTTTCCTTTAAGGCTGTCGAGAATAAATCTTCTTCTGCCCTCATCGAGCTCGCTGAGCATCTCGTCAAGCAGGAATACCGGATATTCTCCAAAGGTGTCACGTATGACCTCCCCCTCGGCGAGCTTCATCGCGAGGACTATAGATCTCTGCTGCCCCTGTGAGGCAAAGCCCCTGGTCGGGTGACCGTTTATCTTAATTACGATATCATCCCTTTGCGGTCCGTAAAGGGATGTGCCGACTATCATTTCTTTTTCAAGAGAGGAGGTGAGTATCCTCACGTATTCCTTCTTGATATTCTCTGTGTCTGCGCCCTCGGTAACGTCGGATTCGTACTCAAGGCTGATCTCTTCCTTACCGTCGGATATCCTGAGTCCTATCTCTTTTACGTATACCTCAAGCTTTTTTAGGTACTCTATCCTCGTCAGATAGACGTACGCCGCATATTCCGCCATAGACTCCGACCAGGCGACAAGCTCGCCCTCGTCCCAATAGAGTCCCTTTGATGCATTTTTGAGCAGCGCGTTTCTGTTCTCGAGAGCGCGTGAAAATCTCGCGTAGTCGCTTATGTACGCGGGATAATACTGCGCCGCCGCAACGTTTAAGAACGCGCGTCTTTCCTCGGGTCCGCCTTTAACCAAAGAGAGATTATCCGGATGAAACAGTATAGCCTTAAAGCCCTCTATCATTTCCTTAGCGCTCTTGACGGGGTAGCCGTTCTTTCTTCTGCGCTTTTCTCTGCCAAAGTTTGCGTACTCAAGCGACGTCACACCGTCAAGACTCTCGTAGTCTACCGAGATCCTGAAGCCCGGGGCGTCGTATTTTATCATATCCTTTTCCTGCGCGGTACGAAAAGAGCGTCCGCGTGAGAAAAGATAAATTCCTTCAATTACGTTTGTTTTGCCAAGAGCGTTTCCGCCATAGATGAGGTTTACACCGTCGGTGAATTCTATATCGCACTTTTCTATATTGCGGAAATTCTCGGCCTTAAACCTTTTTATTTTCATTACAAAGTTAGCCCGCGTAATCCATTCTTACGGGAACTATAACGTAGGTGTAGCTGAAATCGTCACTCTCCTCAACCGCCTCGATGGTGATGGCCTGGTTGGGATTCTTTAGCTTGATATAGAGGTTCTCGCCCTCTGCGACCTTGACTGCCTCGATAAGGAAGCGGCAGTTGAAGCCGATCTCTATATCCTCGCCCTCGTGTACGCAGTCCATCTCATCGTTTACGCAACCGTAAACCGAGGTGGATGTGAGGCCGAGCTGCTGCTCCTTGACCGTGAGCTTAACGTAGCTCTTGCCGCTGCCCTGTATCTTTTCTTCAGCGATAATATTCGCTCTTTCAAGGCCGGAGAGAAGTCTGTCTCTGTCGATATTTACGATAATTCCGTTATCACGGGGTATCATTCTGTTATAGTCGATGTACTCGCTGTCAATAGTTCTGGTGAAGAAGATCACCTCACCCTTCCTTATGATAGCGTGCTTTCTGGAGAGATATACCGTTACCTTTTCCTCGTCACCGTCTGAAAGTACCTTGGAGAGCTCGCCGAGAGCGTGACCGGGAATGATGAAAGAGTAGCTTACGCTGCCGCTTTCATTGATAGATCCGATATCGCACTTCACGTTACACTTTGAGAGACGATAGCTGTCGCAGGAAACGACCTCCATACCGCCCTCGGTGATCTTGAAGAAGGCGCCGCAGAGCATAGGTCTCTTATCCTGGTCTGCGATGGAATGTGCAACCTTGCCTATCATTTTCTTAAGAACGTCGGCCGAAACGGTAAAGCCGTTGTCGGTGATAAGGTCGGGCAGGTTAGGGAAGTCCTCGCCCTTGAGAGCAAACATAGAGAAGGAAGCCTTACCCGAGGATATCTCACAGTTGAGCTTATCGTTAACGTCAATGGTAATATCGTCGTCGGGAAGAACTCTCACAGTCTGATAAAGACGCTGAGCATTGATGATAAAGCGTCCGGTCCTTTCGATCTCTACGGGCTCAAAGCTGGCTCTAAAGCCCTTGTTCATATCGTAGGTGGATATCTGTATCCTTCCGTTATCAAGAGTCTCGATGAGAACACCCTCGATAGCGGTGATGGTATTTTTATTCGATACCGTACCCATCGCAGGTACGAGCACGCGCATAAAATCTGATCTATGTACGGTAAATTTCATATGTCTCTCCTGTATGAATGATAGTGATCCTTATCTATCTTTCCTTTTCCGCAGTCGGAAATCCGTACCGAGGCAGGGAGTATAGCTCTCCTGTCGGCCGAGGGCTCACAGAGTGAGCTGAAGAAGGAATGATATATTAAGGTTGTAATTGTTGTTGTTATAAGGGGTGTTGATAATGTGGAAAAGTGAAAAAATCAAGACGCCGTCTCGCTTTTTCTCGGCTTTTTTGTCAACACCGAGTCTGAAAATGAGTGTTGAAGATAAAGTTGATTGTTTTCCACCAATTTTTCCACATCAGCGTAACTGTTCGCCAACATCAAGTTTTCAACATATCAACATTCGGATGTGGAAAACTTATTGACCTTTTATTTCTTTCAGAAGTCTGTTTATTTCGGCTTCGTAGTTGTTTACGGTCTTTATACTCTTTTCAACTTTATCTATAGAGGAGATTACCGTGGAGTAATCTCTGCCGAAGATGGCGCCGATCTCTTTCAACGTGAGCTCTGTCTCGTGCTTTATGAGATAGATTGCTACGTGACGCGCGTTGGCAACGGTGTCGGTCCTCTTTTTCGACTTCATCTGTTCGGTGGGAACTCCGTACGCCTTGCTGACCGAGGAGAGTATCTTCTCTATAAGAGCGTCTGTGGGGATATTACCGGGATCAATGATAGAGATGACCTCGTCTATCTTCTCCTTGGTGACCTCTGCGGAGGTGAGAGAGTAGACTGCGTATATCCTTTTGAGCACGCCCTCTATCTGTCTTATGTTGTTCTGCAGTCTTTCCGCCATATATTCAACGAGATCGTTGGAGACAGACAGGCCCATAGCGTCAGCCTTCTGCTTAATGATGGCTATACGCAACTCAAAGCTGGGGGGCTGCACGTCGGCGAGAAGTCCGCCCTCAAATCTTGTGCGGAGTCTGTCCTCAAGAGGCTTGATCTCCTTCGGCGGACGGTCGGAGGTGAGTATGATCTGCTTATCCGACTCATAAAGGGCAGAAAAGGTGTGGAAGAACTCCTCCTGCGTCTGCTCCTTACCTGCAAGGAACTGTATATCGTCTATCAGGAGCACGTCGCATGAGCGGTACTTTTCCTTAAACGAGGTGGTAGAACCGTTTCTTATCGCGCGGATAAGCTCATCAAGGAAGGATTCGCACTTTTTATAGACTATGTTGATACCCGGGTGGTTTTTCTTCATATGGTTGATAACCGCGTAAAGAAGGTGTGTTTTACCAAGACCGGAGTTACCGTAGATGAAGAGAGGGTTGTAGGTATTGGGCTCGTTTGCTACCGCGTAGCACGCCGCCTTAGCAAATTTATTTGACGATCCCTCGACGAAGTTGTCGAAGGTGTAGTCGTCAAGCAGAGTTCTCTTGCTCGTAGGGGAGCTGATGCTCTCGGAGATTATTCTCTCGTCCTCATCCTCATCGTCCTTCACGTTATCGGTCCTCTCAAAATAGGGGGCGATGGTGGGAGCAGCCTTGACTTCGGTTTTCTTCTCGGGGGAGAGGAACTCCTCAGTGGTGACTATGCTGACCTCGAGAGGAAAGCCGATAGCTTCCTCAAGGCTTGAAGAGATAAGGGTGAGATACTTGGTAGAAAGTATATTCTTTTTTATCGCCGAGGGGGTGGTGAAGACCGCCTTGTCGTCGGTAAGTGATGCAAGCTTAAACTCGTTAAACCAAAGATTGAATATGGAAGGTGATGAACTCATCTTCTCTTCTATAAGAGAGAGGAGAATACCCGAGATGCTTGAAAGCTCATCCATTTTTCGTCATCCTTTCATTTAAACTGTATGGCACACCGCGTGCGGGTACGCCTAATAATTACACGACACGCGCGTATAATTATAACTGTGTGCTCCTATTATAACATATAAATATTTAAAATGCAAGAAAAAAGACCGAGAATTTATAAAAAAATCGGTCTTTTTATTATATAAACATTAATTTACATTCTTTTTGCCCCGCCTTTTGTAAAAAGAGAGAAGAAAAGGGCGAATATCAGAGCCGCGGTAATACCCGTCGCCGTGGCGGAAAGACCGCCGGAGAGTATACCTATAGCTCCGTTTTTCTCGATAGCCTCCCTCACTCCTCTGCCTATAGCCGCGCCAAAGCCGATAAGAGGGGTAGCTACTCCTGCGCCGAATATCTTATATAAGGTGTCGTATGCGCCTGTGGCATACAGAAACACACCCGAGCACACGTACGCGACGAGTATGCGCGCCGGGGTGAGGCGCGTAAGATCTATAAGTATCTGCGCGATAAGAGAGAGAAAACCTCCCATCAGGAACACAAGAAAAAGGTTTAAATAATCCGGCATAACGCCTCCTAACTTAATTTGTGAAATAATCAGGCATCAGAGTGCAGGTGTATCACCGGAGCGATCCCCTTGATGGTGTTGCCCTGCAGGACCGAGGAAGGAGACATTAGAGCTCCTGTCGAGAGAAACAGAACGTCACGCAGTTCTCCTTCCTCAAGCCTTGGCAGGAGGTAGCTCGAGAGCACGGAGGCGGAGGTACCGCACCCGGAGGCGCCGGCGTGGACGTCCTGACGTTTAGGATTGTAAAGAAGGGTGCCACAGTCAAGATGACGGCTCGAGGCAGAGGGAAGTCTTTCGTCGAGTATAGCTCTGAGAATATCAGAGCCTACCTTACCGAGATCGCCCGTGACTATGAGGTCAAAGTCGCGCGTCTTCATATCGCTTTCTTTAAAGTATTCGATAATGCTCTGCGCCGCCGCAAAGGACATAGCCGCTCCCATATTAGTGGCATCCGAGGTGGCTCCGTCTACTATCCTGCCTATCATAAAATCCGAAATACTGACCGCGCCGTATTTTGAGGCCGAGAGCAAGGATGGATCACCAGTCAGTATAAATGAGCCCGCAGCCGTTGATGTCCACTGCGCAGAAGGCGAGCGTTGTCCTCCGTATTCGAGAGGGGTGCGGAACTGCCTTTCCGCCGCGGAATTGTGAGAGGTGGTGACACACGCGCCGGTACTGACCGCGCCGGACTCAATCATTGATGAGAGTATAAGAAGAGCCTCCGTACAGGTCGAGCACGCGCCGTATATACCGAGAAACGGAGCTCCAAAGGAGCCGAGACTGACAGAGGTAGCGACGCATTGATTTTGCAGGTCTCCTGCGACGAGCAGCTCAATATTGTCGTGAGACATATTACACTTTGACAAAGCCAAATTAAGCGCGCATCTTCCCATCTCGCCCTCTGCCATTTCCCACGTCTTTTGACCGAAGGAGTCACTCTCGTCACATAGGTCGAAGGCATCGCCGAGAGGCCCGCGCTTCTCCTCGCGTCCGCCCACTGCGGAGTAGGATATAAAACGCGGGGGCGTGTTTAGTATTTTAATTCTTTTCATTATTTGAATGTAAACCTTTGTTAATTTAAATTTTGCTCTTTCTCTGCCAATCCTTGTTTGCAAAAATAATAAATAATTCTTTACTGAAAATGAGAATAAATATATACAAAAGTATAGAGAATAAAGCGAAAAAACAAAGAAAAAGAAAGGTGTAAAAAAGAGAAAAAACAAAGGCCCTTTTCTACCTTATTATATATAAATATATATAGTAAATAATTCCGTACAGAACTCCCGAGGCTATACCCCATAAAATAACCGGTCCCGAGACGGTAAATATCTTTGCTCCCAACCCCATAACGAGTCCCTCGCTCCTTGCATCAAGAGCCTGTGAGGTAACGGAGTTTGAAAAGCCGGTTATAGGTACTAAAGTACCCGCGCCCGAGTAGCGGGCTATACGGTCGAAAAGACCGAGGGCGGTAAGCAAAGAGGCGATGAAAATAAGGGTTACGCCGACAAGAGACAGAGCGTCCTTTTCCTCGATATTAAGCCATAAATAAAGATAGCGCAAAAGCTCGGCAGAAAGGCAGATCAGACCGCCGAAAATAAAGGCGAAAACAGAATTTCTCAGGATTCTCGTCTTCGGAGAATATCTTTTTATTATTTCTTTTTTACCTTCAAGAGAGTAAATATCCATATTATATCTCCTTTTTCTTTATTATTTGTCAGATTTTATTACTTATTCGGTTGATTTTTCGAAAAATGTATGATAAAATAAAGAAAAGAAGATAAAGGAGGGGAAAAATGAATAACGGATTTAATAATGACTATGAAGCGCGTCTTCTCGGTGACGGCTCTGAGGAAGAGCTTGATGAGTTTGAACCCGAAAAGGCGGCAAGCAACGAGTCCGAGGAATATTATGAGTTGCCCCTTGCTATCAAGTCGCGCAGTCTTATCTGGTCGGTCATATCCTTTGCTGCGGGAATTCTCTCGCTTGCCCTTTGCCCGTTCTATTACGTCGGCTTCGTGTTTGCTGTGGGCGCGGTCATCACCGCCCTTATCTCAAGGCACAATCTCGGATTCTTTGAGAAGTACTCGATCATGGGTATAGTGCTTGGAATCATGGGCTTTGTGTTCAGCGCGTTTTCGCTTATCGCCGGAATGATTGGTTTGTTTAATTAATACGAAAGAATAATAAAAAACACCAAGAATGTAAACAATTCTTGGTGTTTTATTTTATTTAAAGACTTAAATTGATGTGAGAATTTCCTCAACTCTCGCGAGTGCCTCGTCGACCTTATCGAGATCGCGGCCGCCGCTCATCGCGCTGTCGGGACGTCCGCCGCCCTTACCGCCGGTGATAGCGGAGATCTCGCGGAGAATGTTACCTGCGTGCGCGCCGGACTTAACGGCGTCAGCGCCTGCAGATGCTACAAAGTTGAGCTTACCGTCGTTGATGGCAGCAAATACGGCTACTGCGTCGGAGTACTTGGACTTGACGGTGTCGCAAAGGCCTCTTGCCGCGTCGGGCTTCATCTCTACCTTAGCTACAAGGAGCTTGAACTTGCCTACTGTCTTGATAGAGGAGAGCAGACTCTCGGTCTTGATCTCTGCAAGTCTTGCGTTAGCGCTCTCGAGCTCCTTCTTCACGTCCTTGATCTCGTTCTGGAGCGACTGTGCCTTCTGCGCTATGGTCGCGGGGTTCTGTGCCTTGAGCTCCTTTGCGCAGTCTGTGATGAGAGAATCCTTTTCTGCAAGGAGGGTGAGTACTCCGAGACCGGTAGTACCCTCAATTCTTCTCACACCTGCGGCAACCGAGCTTTCCGAGATCACCTTGAACAGACCGATCTCGCCGGTGTTGGATACGTGAGTACCGCCGCAGAGCTCGGTGGAGGACGAGCCTATCTTAACTACTCTTACGGTCGAGCCGTACTTCTCTCCAAAGAGAGCCATAGCGCCCATCTTTCTTGCCGAGTCTATGTCGGTCACGGTGGTGGAGCAGGACTCAGCCTTAAGTATATTGGTATTTACGAGCATTTCAACAGCGGCGATCTCTTCCTTTGTTAATGCCGCAAGGTGGGTGAAGTCAAAGCGCACTCTGTGCTCGTCAACGTAGGAGCCGGCCTGCTCAACGTGAGTACCGAGAACGGTACGGAGCGCCGCCTGCAAAAGGTGAGCGGATGAGTGATTGCCCTTTATAGCCGCGCGGCGTGTGGCATCTATTACGAGCTCGACTTCGTCCCCGAGCTTTATAGAACCGTTTTCTACCTGACATACGTGCAGATAGATACCGTCGGTCTTCTTGGTATCGGTAACTGTGAGGGTAGTGTCACCTACTGTAATAACACCGGTGTCGCCTACCTGACCGCCGCCTTCACCGTAGAATACGGTCTTGTCGGTTACGACGGTGCACTCTCCCTCGGATACCGTGTCCACCGCCTCGTTGTCAACGAAGATAGAGAGCACCTTCGCGTTGCAGGCGGTTTCGGTATATCCAAGGAACTCGGTCGCGGGGAGGTTCTTTAAGAGGGACTTAGATGAGTCGGACCAGCCGGAGACGTTACCTCTTGCCGCTCTCGCTCTGTCCTTCTGCTCCTTCATAAGGAGGGTGAAGGCTTCGTCATCAATTGTGAGACCCTTCTCCTCCGCGATCTCGCGTGTGAGGTCAACGGGGAAGCCGAAGGTGTCATAGAGCTTGAAGGCGTCCTCACCGGAGATGACCTTCTCACCCTTCTCGAGCGCGGATTCAATAACTCCGGAGAGAATACCGAGACCTGCGTCAATAGTAGCGTTGAATCTCTCCTCCTCGAGGACAATAACTTTGAGGATATAGTCGTACTTGGTGCGGAGCTCGGGGTACGCGCCCTCATTCTGCGAGATGACTATCTCGGAGAGCTCCCTTAGGAACATTCTGTTGATGCCGAGGAGCTTGCCGTGGCGGCTTGCGCGACGGAGAATTCTTCTGAGAACGTAGCCGCGTCCCTCGTTGGAGGGGATAACGCCGTCCGAGATCATAAAGGTCGCGCTCCTCACGTGGTCGGTGACGACACGGATGGAGATATCGGTCTTCAGATCCTTGCCGTACTCCTTGCCGGCGATCTTGCACACGGTGTCGAGAAGGTGTCTTACCGTGTCTACCTCAAAGAGGTTGTCCACACCCTGCATTACGCAGGCAAGACGCTCAAGGCCCATACCCGTGTCGATATTTTTCTGCTTAAGCTCGGTGTAGTTACCCTTGCCGTCGTTGTTAAACTGGGAGAACACGTTGTTCCAGATCTCCATGAATCTGTCACAGTCACAGCCGGGCTTACAGTCGGGTGAGCCGCAGCCGTACTTCAGTCCTCTGTCAAAGTAGATCTCGGAGCAGGGGCCGCAGGGACCGGAGCCGTGCTCCCAGAAGTTGTCGGCCTTGCCGAGCTTTACTATGTGCTCCTCGGGTACGCCGATCTTGTCTCTCCAGAGTGCGTAGGCCTCGTCGTCAAACTCGTAGACAGACGGCCAGAGCAGGTCTGCCGGGATCTCGAGACACTCTGTGAGGAACTCCCACGCCCACGGAATAGCCTCGTCCTTGAAGTAGTCTCCAAAGGAGAAGTTACCTAACATCTCAAAGTAGGTGCCGTGGCGTGCGGTGTGTCCCACTCTGTCGAGGTCGGGTGTTCTTATACACTTCTGGCAGGTGCACACGCGGTTACGGGGAGGGATCTCCTCACCGGTGAAGAATTTCTTCATCGGCGCCATACCGGAGTTTATGAGCAGGAGTGATTTGTCGTTGTTAGGCACGAGGGAAAAGCTCGGGAGTCTTAAGTGTCCCTTGCTCTCAAAGAAGGAGAGGTACTTTTCTCTCAGATCGTTAAGTGATGTCCACTTCATAGTGAATATCCTCCATATATAGTCAAATATTATTTACCAACATAGTATTATACCATAAATTAAAGGCGTAGTCAATAAATCTATAAATATTTTAACTATAACTTTTTCCCGCGAGAAAAATGGAGAAAAACACGATGAAAAGAGTGTTAATATATGTGGTAAATAATTGAATTATTCACAAATTTGTGGTAGAATTTTAGTAGAAGCTGAAAAGGAGGAATAATTATGGCTTACGTAAAAAAATTCAATCCCGGACAACTTCGTATAGACCTTCCATGTTCAAACTATTTTTATGAGCTCCCTTTGTTTTCATTTGGTGATACCTTAGGCGGTCTCGGTGTATCCTTAGTGTACAACTGACCTATCCTATTATCAAAAATAAGTTTGTTACAACAGGTGATCCTAATCCTGTTCCGGGATTACAACCAACTTAATAGAAAGGGACAAGAATATGGAGAAAAAAAGAATTTTAGGTAATATATTGTTCTGGACAACTTTAATCTCTCCAATAGTTTCTTTTTCGCTCGCAAGTATGATTGGTGAAGCGGATATATTTGGTGTTGCGGGGATAGTAAGATATTCTTGGGTGATGCTGTTATTCATTCCAATAGGAATTTTATCGATTTTAATTGGGTTCAAACTTAAAAATAGCACGCAAAAATACAAAAAGAATTTTATTGTTTCATTTATTTGCTTACCATTGCTAATAATTTTTGGTTCGTATAGATTTGTTTTTAATAGTGCCGTTTCATACGATGTTAATGAGATATCAATTATTGAAGAAAAAATCAATTTTGAAATTCCTGATGATATTAAGGTAGCAACAAATAAATTAGATTTATACAATATAAGCTATATAAAAATTATTAGTGACGAAAGTAAAGATGTGTTCGAGCAAGAAATTGAAAATAATCAATTGTGGCAAAAAGAAATAAAACCTGAAATTAACAGTTTGTTACCATTGGATATTCAATATGAATCTGAAGTTTTTGAATATTTCGTATTCTATAATATTACAAGTAATGCATATAACATTTCCCCATTAAGTGGCCAATATGAATGTATATTTATCGCATATGATTGTGATTTACAAAGATTAATCATTTTGAGTGATTATAAAATTACTCTGACTGAATAGAAGAAAAATATCAACAAGCAAAAAAACAATCAATAAAAAAACAGATTAAACGAGACTGCGCCCGGCGTCTCCTGGCGCAGCAAAGAGATGTAAATTGACAACCACGATTTACTTTATAGCGCAATAACATATCAAGCATCTGTAAATAAAAAGTGTATAAGAAAGAATAAATTAAAAAAGAAAAGGTTTGAGGATCATATCGTTTACTTTGTTGATTTGCTTGAGCAGTTCTTGGAGAAAAACTATAATTTAGACTGCATGGATAACATTTATATTGCAAACCTTCGCTTTGACGGATTGTTTTAATAGAGAGGATTGAGTTATGAATAAACATTGGTATAATTATGGTAACATCTTTAAAGTTAAGTTTAGAGACCATTTTTGCTATAAATGTGGCAGAAAATTAACGATTGTTAAACATAGAAAAGTTGTATTTCAAAAATCAGAAGAAGCAAAATATTATGACTTTGATGCCGGTGGAGATGGAGGAATAATGGTGGGACCATGTGAATTTATTCATAAAGTATTTTTCTGTCCTAAGTGCTTTCAAAATATTGAATTCATAACTCAGATTAATCAAGAAGATATTGAAATAATTATCAAAAAGGTTATAAAATATTTTGAAAAGAGAAATAGAGAAATAATTATATCAAAGAGTTATGAAACAAAACTAAGCGAATTTGTAGAAAACAACTTTAATTTGAATGATGATGTCATTCTATGTTTACATATATCTGAAAAAAACAAAGAGTCTAAAACATATAAAATTCCAATAAGCAGAAGAAAGTTTTGGGAACGTCCGTATTATTTTGATATATCTAAAAAGAAGTTAATTAATTTTATTAAATAAGATTGGAAATAAACTCCACAAGGCGTGGCGGATATTCAGTTTAGCGAGGAGGATATTTTGATGATGGATGATTTATTACAATACCTTAATATCCGATTGAGCAAATATATCACGGATATATCTGTAAATAAGACTGCCGAATCATTTAAATATTCACTCTATACCGGCAAAGGATATATAGAGATACAGTATTTCTTTATTGATGATTTTTATAGGATAAGAATAGAGTGCTCCAATAGCGAAGGCGTATATAACGTGTTGTTTCTAACTAAATCAAAGGCGTTTCACAAAGAAATAAAAAAGCGTATAAGAAAAAACAAATTAAAAAAGAAAAGGTTTGAGGATCATATAGTTTGCTTTGTTGATTTGCTTGAGCAGTTCTTGGAGAAAAACTACAATTTAGACTGCATGGATAACATTTATATAGCAAATCTGCGCTTTGACGGATTGTTTATTTAGATATAAGCTGAGATACTAAAACGGAGGAAAAATGGAAAAAAGAGTTTTTAATAAACTTACAAAAGAAATGTTTTTGGAGTATGGATTTATTAAAGATAAGAATAATTATATTTTAAGTCTTGATGATGTAACAATAGTTGTAAAGTTTGGTTCATGGAGAGGAGTAAAGTCTTTTAATTATTATTTCTATATTAATGATTTGTATGATGATTTCACTCCGTTTGAAAAAAAGTTTGATTCTGTGGTTGAAATTAAAATGAAACACACACCGGAACTTCGAGGATATCCTGCTCATGAAATATTATTTGAAGAATATGATGAAACGAAGTATAAAGAATTACTAACCACTATGCTTCATCGCTACTTTGACCCATATAAAAATAATGCCTTGCAGTATTTGAAAGACAACGATTATCGCATGTGTTTAACAAAAAAAGCAAGACAATATTTAGGGTTAATATGAGTTTTTTGATTTAATCAATAATGAAAAAAACATAAAAGTAATCTAAAACTCAACAGTTCTACTTATGCAGCATCAACAGTTGGCTTATTTTTCACAATCACATATGTAGACGAGTATTTATACTGGCCTTTTTAAAAGGAAATTTAACTATGGGTAATACTGAAGTGTTTATTTGGCTCTTTAACGTAGCGTTTGCTATTTTGTTTCCAATATTAGATCAAATAAAAATGTACCAAACGATTGATGAAAAAGAGTTGAAAAAAATAAAGGTAAAAAAGCTTGGTTTCTTGTTTAGAGGAATAAATGGCGCATCTCCATCAAAAGACGGCGTGGTCATTCCTATGCTTTATGTCCAAATTCAGGGCTATGTTGTTGGGATCTTAATTTTATTTGTCGGTATACTATGTTCGTTTGATATAAATGAGATGACAATGAGCTTTCTCGGGATTGTTTTTGTGGTTCACACTCTTGTAACTATGTTAGTATCTTTCATAGCGGGAGATATAAGTAAGCACAGAAGCAAAAAGAGAAAGAAAAACAAAACAACCAATATAACAAAAATAGTTTTGAGGAAAAAGAACTGTCTTGCTGTAGCTAAAATAGGGGACGAGTATCATTGTTATAACAAAAAAAGCTCGTATGTTTTAAGGCCGTGTACAGACAAAAAAGAAGAAACTCACTTCGAGTATGAAAAAGAGATAGAAAAACATTTTAATCTGGATTTGTCAAAATATGAATGTATCCCGTACTCTGACTGGATAGAAGAAAAATATCGACAAGCAAAAAAGGGCGGTAAATAAGAATGATATACTTTACAATATCTTCGGTGCTAACATTAATGCTAACTTTTGCAGAGTATTTAGATACGAGAAGACCAATGTCATCAAACATAAAATATAAATTTCGTGTTAAAGATGACTCGATTTTACGAAAAATAATCAAATTTAAAGATAAAGAGTATTATCCATGTAATTATTTTAAAATTGTACCAATTTACATATATTTAATTATTACAACGTTTAGTATTGCTTTACTATTGTTTGATTCAGTTACTAACGGTGTTATTTCCGATGTTGTTCCTGATAATGTTTTTTTAATTCTATCACTTTGCACTTTTTTAGTCTATCTTGTTTATATTGTGGTTGTGCTTATATGGTGGGAAATTGTTGATCACAACGAGTTTAAGTTCACCAAAGAAGAAAAGGACAAATTAAAACAATTAAGGAAGTTGAGAAAAAATAATAACAAAAACAGCAAGCTATAAAAGAAAACACAACTACTCACACTCACCGCATTATAGATAAGAATAGAAATATAACTTAAACGTAATCGAAAAATACTTAATGTCTTTTAATTCGGAAAGGAGAACTGTATGAGACGAGCGACAAGCATATTTATTTGCTTTGCTTTATTCCTGTCGGTCTGCATTTCCTTGCTTTCCTGCGGGATCATTACGCCTGAGGACAGGCCGAACGAGCATCCACCGGCGCTTACACCCGGCGGCTTAGAGCAGGGCGGGGCAGAGTGGGAGCAGGGCGGCGCTATGCTCGGCGAGACCTCGCTTATCGGAATTGCGGCGTATGCTGAGTTTGACAGACAAACGGCAAAGGGGCTTTCGGGTACATACCGGGGCAGAAGCTATAGCGTCGGAGCGCTCACGGATAACGCGAATGGTGAAGGAGAGAATTATCTCAAGATCTCCTACCCCTACGACTACGTGAAGATACTTTCCGCATACAAGTTCTCGGTCAATATAACCGATATTGCCGACACGGTGGCAAAGGAGATCATAGAGGAGAGCTGCGGCCTCGGTGAGGTCGAGGTGGTGGTCGCGGACTTTGAGACCTACCTTGACGACAACGGCCAAATGGTGCGCTCAGTCTGTGACACGCTGATATCTCTGCGCGGTGTCAACGGATATTACACCGTCTTGGTCAATAGCGGAATGTCGGAGCAGGACAGCTTTATGCACGTGTTCTCCTCACACAAAAAGCTGACGGATGAGGAGGTAAGCAAGGACTTTACACCCCCTATCCTCTCTATCTTCTTAAAGGAGGAGGGAGAGGCGAGATACGTCTACTTTGAGACGAGCGACAACCTCCTGAGCTTTGGCAGCTACGACCACGGCTCGGCCGCCAAAAACACGACTAAGGTGCAGACCGTGTCGAGAAATTCACTATATTCCGTGCTTGAGCTGACCAAGCTGCCGACCGTGGAGGTCGAGGCTACGGTGCTCGAGATAGACGCCGAGAACGGTGTAATAAAGGTCGGCACACAGACCAGACTCGTGTACGTCTGCGTGGGAGAGTATACAGAGGGGCTCGGCATACAGGACGTCACACTCGGACAGACGCTGATAGTCGAGTACGACCTTTTGTTTGACAGATACGACCCCAAGAGCGTGACGGCAAACTCGATTACCGCCGTCCCACAGCAGGAGGGAGAGGCATAAATACAGATGCGGTGCTTTCATTTTGAGAGCATCGCATTTTTATATAAACTCAGCATAAGGGTCATTCGCTGCGCTTGCTACCCAAAGTGGGAGCCTAAGAATTCAACCTTCCCCTTTGGGGAAGGGGGACCACGGAGTGGTGGATGAGGTTTTTAAAAGTTAGCATATCGCAACCTCATCCGTCACTCGAATGACTCGTGCCACCTTCCCCAAAGGGGAAGGTTGAAGGAGCCTCCCTCCGGGAGGGAGGTGCTGAGCAAAGCGAAGCGGAGGGAGCACGCGTTAGTTTGTTTATCTATCGGCGGCTTTTTCGTACTCTGAACAACACGCAGGCTCCTTCCGTCACCTTCGGTGCCACCTCCCTCTCGGAGGGAGGCTTGGACAACCCCTCACCGCTTCGCGGAGCTGTCTCGCCTGCGGGCTCGGTCACCTCGAGGTCTGCCCTCTCAGTCGCTACGCGACAGCTCTCCCAAGGGGCGAGCCTAATTAGAGCGGGAGCTTACGCAACAGATACCCGGTTGACAGGCCAATCTATAGTACTTGTGCCTCACCTCACACTCGCGCGTTTTTGTAACAAAATATCTCTTTACAACATTAAAAAAATATGATAGAATATATGATAAGAAAAAATGAAAGGGAGTGGTGAATATTAGCATTCATTCTGATGAAAAGCTCGGCACCGAGAGAATGCTGCCGCTCGTACTCAAGATGGCTCTGCCATCTGTGGCGGCTCAGCTTGTAAACCTGCTCTACGGTGTCGTGGACAAGATATATATCGGCCACATTGAGGGGGTTGGCGGCGAGGCGCTCGCAGGCGTTGGAATTACCACGTCAGTCATTCTCCTTATTTCTGCCTTCGCGTCGCTCGTAGGCGGAGGAGGATCGCCCCTGGCGGCCATTCAGCTCGGCAGAGGCAACAGAGACGAGGCAAAGAGGATACTCAACAACGGCTTCGTTATGCTCTTGTTCTTTGCGCTCGTTTGCACCGTGGTTCCTTATTTTATTATGGATCCTATGCTTGAGCTTGCGGGAGCGGAGGCGGACACGCTTCCATACGCGAGGGACTATCTTTCTGTCTATCTTATAGGCACCGTCTTTGTTATGCTTGCCTCGGGCCTTAATATGTTTATCAGCTGTCAGGGCAGGCCCGGCGTTGCTATGCTCTCGGTCGTTATCGGCGCGGTGCTCAATACTGCGCTCGATCCGTTATTTATCTTTGCCTTCGGTCTCGGTGTAAAGGGCGCCGCGATAGCTACGGTCATCTCCCAGGCTGTTAGCAGCGCGTGGGTGCTCTCCTTCCTGTTTTCAAGCAAGGCGGAGATAAGGCTCGATTTTAAGGCTATGAGGCCGAAGCTCGCGGTTATCGGTAAAATATCCGCCCTTGGTATCTCGCCCTTTGTTATGGCCTCTACCGAGAGTCTTGTCGGCTTTACCCTTAACGGTCAGCTCCGCACCTACGGTGACACGATGCACGTTGCAGCTCTTTCGGTTATGCAAAGCGCAATGCAGATCGTGAGCATACCTCTCGCAGGCTTTGGACAGGGTATAATACCTATCCTCAGCTACAACTACGGCCACGGCAAGAATGACAGAGTCAAGGAGTGCTTCAAGATCGCCGTAGCTGTAATGTTCGGCGTCAACCTCGTCGGCATGCTGTTTATGATCCTTTGCCCCGGTCTTATCGGCGGAATGTTTACCGATGACACGGGCGTTATCGCGATAGTGAAGCAGTATATGCCCATCTTCCTCCTCGGTATGACGATCTTCGGTCTGCAGCGCACCTGCCAGAACACCTTTGTTGCTCTCGGACAGGCTAAGATATCGCTCTTTATCGCCCTGTTGCGTAAGGTGATGCTCCTCGTTCCCCTCGCGTACCTTCTTCCCTTATGGATGGGTGTCACGGGAGTGTACGCCGCAGAGGCAATAGCCGATGCTACCGCGGCAACTCTTTGCACTCTCATCTTCATCTTTACTTTCCCAAAGATACTTAAGAAAAACGAGAAAAGAGTAGAAATAGACAACTAAAATAGACAAAAAGCCACCTAATGGGTGCCTTCCACAGTGCAGTATACTCGAACTGACAGGAAAAGGACAGAGAGTGTTTTACATTCTCTGTCCTCTTTTCTTGACAAGCACTGACTTGATTAAAGACATATTTTCTTGTGAAGCGCAATCCGCCCGTGTCATCCTGAGCGGAGCGTAGCAAAGCCGAACTGCGGAGCAGTGCGAGGCGTAGCCGAGCAGGATCTCGGGCGAGAACAGCATTCTTTCCATCGTAGATCCCGATGCTACGCATCGCCCTACGGGTTCGACTACGGCGGAAACTCGCTTCGCTCCATACCGCCTCCGCTCAGGATGACACGAAAGGGCGCACCTCCCGGAAGGTAGCAAAAAAAGCACTTAAGGAAATCACTTGCCATAAGTGCCTTTGCGTTACTTTTGTCATTTGAATTGTAGTCTTTAATTAAGACATACGGAGCACTGCATTTGTAGACACAAATGCCATATCAAATTGGAAGTGATATGCTGACCGTGACAGCGTGATATGTATCCTTCATCTATGAGGCGAAGAAGCACCAAAGAAAAACACACTCCCCCTCTTTACAACGCCCAAAGAATATGGTATACTTTATCTATAAAATCACAGGAGGAGCTCCTATGAACTTCAGATACATATCAAACGGCAGGCTCTATGAATATGACGGCGCGGCTACGCGTGAGATAAGCTCGGCTATACTCGAGTCGTATAAGAGAAAGATAAAGGACTCTTCCGAGCGTAACGAATGGAAGTACACAGGCTCGGGCGCGGCCTTTACCGGTAGCTTTCGCCCCGGGACATCACCCGATGATGCGGTCAGCGCGGTCACCTCTTCTGTGAGCTGTGTCGGTGAGCACAGGGGCGAGGTCATCTATGCTATCGACATCGATACGACAAACGGCATCTACCGTAAGAGCGGTGACTCGGGCGAGGAGGGTATAGTCCTCTGCAGCAGCAATACGAGATATATGGACTTTGATATCCGCGGAGATATGATGACCGTTTCCTCTGCCTTCGGCGGCGAGTGCAATATCGGCGTTTTGGACCTTGTTAACAAGAAGTTCGTCACCTATACTGAGGGCAATACGCTCGATGTTACGCCCGTGTGGTCGCGCGTCAGCACAGATAAGATATACTTTACCTCGATAGGCCTTCCCGAGATCAACCCATTTTCTAAACCCGTAGCGGAGGAGAGCTATGGACAGATGCTCGGCCATATGTACGCTCCCGCGAGAGGGGGAGCCGAGCGCGCTCCGGCTACGGTCTGCGTGCTGGATATCTCGCGCGGTACACTCGACGAGGTGCTCGCAGATGACAGGTATGATTTCACCCATCCTATGAGCACTCGAGACGGTTCGCTCTACTATATTAAGCGGCCGTACCGCCCCACCGAGGGCAGAGACTCTCTCGGTTGCCTTGTGGATATATTTATGCTTCCGGTCAGACTCTTTGAGGCGCTCTTCGGCTTCCTCAACGTGTTCTCGGCTAAATACTCGGGTAAGACGCTCTCTCGCTCGGACGTCAGACATAGGGATGAGAAGCAGCTGTTTATCGACGGCAATCTCATCAACGCAGAGCGCGAGCTCAAGGCCAATGCCAAGCGCGGCGAAAAGCATCCCGGTATAATCCCGAGGAGCTGGGAGCTCAGACGCCGTATGCCAAACGGTGAGGACGTCCTCGTCAGAGCGGGTGTCCTCGCGTATAAGGTCGACGAGGAGAGCGGCGATATACTGTTCTCCAACGGCTCGTTCATAATCAAGCTCGACAAGGACGGCAAGGAGGAAAAGCTCCTCTCTGCCGAAAAGGTGACGTTTATTAAGTGACAAGCAGGGCGGGATAAAACTCCCGCCCTTCAGTATTTTATATAGATTTTAAAGCAAAAGCAAAAAATACAAAATAAATTTAATAAAAGTATTGACAAACCCTTAATATTTTGGTATAATAATCTGCGTCACGAGGAAATATTCTTGTGATTTGCTGCTATGGCTCAGTTGGTAGAGCACATCCTTGGTAAGGATGAGGTCCCCAGTTCGAATCTGGGTAGCAGCTCCAGAAAACCCCCGACCAATAGGTCGGGGATTTTGGTTTTTTTGGAGTTGCTATCCGATTCGAACTCGGTTTCGTCGCTCTGCGACGAAGTCCGGTTCGCATACCCCGACCGAAGATCGACAAGCTCGCTTGTCAGGCAAAGGGAGTGGGTATCTTCGCTTTAGCGAATACCTGGGTATGGTTAGATATTAACCAAAGCTTGTGCTCCAGAAAACCCCCGACCAATAGGTCGGGGATTTTGGTTTTTTTAGGTTCCCACCTTGGGGGAGCCGCAGTGAGCAACCTTCCCCTTTGGGGAAGGGGGACCACGAAGTGGTGGATGAGGTTTGGCCACCTCTTGGTGACGCGATATAGCTCCTTAGCGGAGCAGCGATATAGTTTTGCGAGGTGCAAAACAGCGATATATCCGCGTGGCGGATGCGATATGTCACCTTGCGGTGACGTGGGAAGGGAGTGGGAACGAGCCACAGACAAGCCTTTCACTCCGGGTAGTGAAACGGCGTTTCGGTAGTGAATTGCATTGATAATGCAAGAGCCGAAACGTGACCGAGCCGCAGCGAGACGGTGGCACCGAAGGTGACGGAGAGGGTGCCTTCTCCAGTGGGAGAAGGTGGATTTTGCGGAGCAAAAGACGGATGAGGTGTAAGTACGGTTGAGAAGAGAGTTTTCTCGTTATGCCATAAGCTTTGTACTGAGCGAAGCCAACTCCTCATCCACCGTAAACGGTCCCCCTTCTCCCACAGGAGAAGGCTTAGACAACCCTCTCACCGCTATGCGGAGCGGTCTCGCCTGCGGGCGGTGCGCTAATGAAATCCGACAGAGTCGGGTGAAATCACTGCGTGATGAAATCTGCCGAGGGCAGATGAAATCCCCCCGTTGATTAACGGGGGGATATTTTTTCTTACATATTTAATAATGCTGTTCTCTTTCTCCTCGCTCTTACGAAGAT
>JAFTIN010000011.1 GCA_017456895.1 Clostridia bacterium | reverse complement strand
GAACGGATCATCTCGGGAGAGGCAAGGCCAATCTTTATCGAATCAAACGTATTTCTTTCCATTTATTTATCAAGTCCAAAAAGAACTTTATTCCCTTCTATAGAATTAATCTTCGTAGCCTTCGTCGTAAACGTCGTCGCCGTCACGTGAGATCTCGTCATCGATAACGTCTCCGATCTCGTCGTCCTCGTCGTAATCGTAAGCGTCATCGTCGTAAGAGTACTCGCCGTCCTCGCCGTCGTCTCCGTCGTCCTCATCCTCATCATTCAAGCTCTTCTCATCAACACTTCTGTTAACGTCTTCAATAGAGCTGAACTGAGGAGTATCGTCATCGTAAAGGCCGGAAATGTCAACATCCTCACCCGCCTCGTCAAGAACGCGAACGTCAAGACAGAGCGCCTGGAGCTCCTTAACAAGAACCTTGAAGGACTCGGGAACACCGGGAGTAGGAATGTTCTGACCCTTAACGATAGCCTCATAGGTCTTGGTACGTCCGGTGATGTCGTCAGACTTAACGGTAAGGATCTCCTGAAGGGTGTACGCCGCGCCGTAAGCCTCGAGCGCCCAAACCTCCATCTCACCGAATCTCTGACCGCCGAACTGTGCCTTACCGCCGAGAGGCTGCTGTGTTACGAGCGAGTAAGAACCGATGGAACGAGCGTGGATCTTATCGTCAACGAGGTGATGGAGCTTGAGATAGTACATAACACCAACGGTTACGGGGTTATCGAAGGGATCGCCCGTACGTCCGTCATAAAGTGTCACCTTACCGTCAATTACCTTAAGGCTCTCGGTCTTCATGAGATTGCGCAGCTTCTCGTCGTCGTCAACGATGGTCTGATCAACTCTCTGAAGATCCATCTTGCCGTCCTCACGGACAACCTCCATGAACACAGCCTTACCTCTCACGCTCTCACCGGGACGAATGTCACGTGTGTATTTAGCCTGGCGAAGAAGCTCGAGAATATCGGTCTCCTTAGCGCCGTCGAATACGGGAGTCATGATCTTTATACCGAGCTTTCTGCACGCGATACCGAGATGCACCTCAAGCACCTGACCGATATTCATACGTGAAGGAACGCCCAGCGGGTTAAGAACGATATCAAGAGGAGTACCGTCTGCAAGGAACGGCATATCCTCAGGGGGAAGAATTCTCGAAACGACACCCTTGTTACCGTGACGGCCCGCCATCTTATCGCCGACAGAGATCTTACGTCTCTGAGCAACGTAAACGTGAACCACCTTGTTAACACCGGGAGCGAGCTCGTCGGAGTTTGTGCGGTCGTAGATCTTAACGTCAACGACTACGCCGTACTCACCGTGGCGCATATTAAGAGAGGAATCCTTAACCTCTCTTGCCTTCTCGCCGAAGATGGCGCGGAGGAGTCTCTCCTCGGGAGTAAGCTCGGTCTCACCCTTGGGTGTAACCATACCTACGAGGATATCGCCGGGACGAACCTCGGTACCTATTCTGATGATACCGTCAGCGTCGAGATTCTTAAGAGCGTCCTCGGAAACGTTGGGAACCTCACGGGTGATCTCCTGAACACCGAGCTTGGTATCACGCGCTTCCTTGGTAAACTTTTCAATATGGATGGAGGTGTACATATCCTCTCGAACGAGCTTCTCGTTAAGGAGAACCGCGTCCTCGTAGTTGTAACCCTCCCAGGTCATAAATCCGATAAGAGCATTCTTACCGAGCGAGATCTCACCGTTAGAGGTAGCGGGACCGTCTGCGATCACCTGACCGGCAACGACTCTTGTGCCCTCCTCAACGATGGGACGCTGGTTAACGCAGGTGCCCTGGTTGGATCTCTTAAACTTGATGAGGTGGTAGGTATCCTTGCGGCCGGAATCGGTGAGGATAACGATCTCCTCGCCTGCGGCGCGCTCTACGATACCGCCCTCCTTAGCTACGACGACCGTACCCGAGTCGACCGCCGCCTTGTACTCCATACCGGTAGCAACGATGGGGGAGTCGGTAACCATAAGCGGAACAGCCTGCTTCTGCATGTTAGATCCCATGAGCGCACGGGTGTTATCGTCGTTCTCAAGGAAGGGGATACAGCCTGCAGCAACGGAAACCGCCATCTGGGGACAAGCGTCCATAAGGTCAACCTGAGTAGGCTCAACCTCGATGAACTCGGTCTTATATCTTGCGATAACCTTCTTGTTCTTGAAGTAGCCGTTCTCGTCAAGAGACTCGTTTGCCTGAGCAACGATATTGTTGTCCTCTTCATCCGCGGTGAGGTAAAGAACCTCGTCGGTAACTCTGCCAGTCTTCTTGTCAACTACTCTGTAAGGAGCTTTGAGGAAGCCGTACTCGCTGATCTTAGCATAGGAAGCGAGATAAGAGATAAGACCGATGTTGGGACCCTCGGGAGTCTCGACGGGACATATTCTGCCGTAATGAGTATAGTGAACGTCACGAACCTCGAAGGACGCTCTGTCACGGGAAAGACCGCCGGGACCAAGCGCGGAAAGACGGCGCTTGTGAGTGAGCTCTGCAAGCGGGTTGTTCTGATCCATGAACTGAGAAAGCGGCGAGGAGCCGAAGAACTCGCGGATAGCGGTAGCTACGGGACGTGTATTGATAAGAGCCTCAGGGCGAAGGTCGTCACTGTCGTGAGTAGACATTCTCTCCTTGATGTTCTTGTCCATTCTCGACATACCGATCCTGAGCTGGTTCTGGAGAAGCTCACCGACACAACGGAGTCTTCTGTTGCCGAGATGGTCGATGTCGTCAACCGTGCCTACGCCGTGGCCGAGAGCCACCATGTAGTTGATGGACGCGAAGATATCTTCCTTCGTGATATGCTTGGGACAAAGGAGAGCATTCTGCTCCTTTGCGCACTTTTTGATATAGAATTCACGTGCTTCACCGGTGAGGCCGTCTTTATCAGCCTGATCGATAATTTCCTGAAGCACGGAATATCTGACCTTTTCTCCAACCTTAACGCCACAGTCGGAAAGGTCATAACCGAGAACGAGCTCGGGACGAACGGTATTGTTACCGAACACCTTCACTTCTCTGCCCGTCTGAGTCTTGATAACGACCTCGTTTACAAGGCTGTCCTCGATCGCCTCAGCGATCTCACGGGTAATGAAGGTATCTGCCTCCGCAACGATCTCGCCGGTAAGGGGATTAACGACGGTGGAAGCAAGGGTGAAGTCCTTGATTCTGGAAGCGAGTGCAACCTTTCTGTTGTACTTGTATCTACCAACGGGAGCGAGGTCGTATCTCTTGGGATCGAAGAACATATTGTTGACGAGCATCTCTGCGCTCTCTACGAGCGGAGGCTCACCGGGACGGATCTTCTTGTAGATCTCCTTGAGCGCTTCGTCACGAAGGGAGGTGTTGTTCTCCTCAGCGAGGGTGCGGCACTCGTCCTTTGCCATCGTTATGCGAAGGATCTCCTCGTCACCGAACATAGCGAAGATGTCCTCATCCTTGTCGTATCCGCTCTCCATACGAGCTCTGATAAGAACGGTAACGGGGATCTTACGGTTTTTATCTATCTTAACGTAAAATACACCGGCTGCATCGGTCTCATACTCGAGCCATGCGCCTCTGTAAGGAATTACTGTAGCACTGTAGTTGTGCTTACCCTGCGTATCAACCGTATCAGCGTAGTACATACCGGGAGAACGTACGAGCTGTGATACGATAACACGCTCCTCACCGTTGATAACGAAGGTACCGTTATCCGTCATGAGGGGGAAGTCACCGAGGAAGATCTGCGCGGTCTTGAGCTCTCCGGTCTGCTTGTTGGTAAGACGAACACCCACCTTCATGTGAGCGTCGTAGGTAACAGATCTGTCCTTGCACTCCTCTACCGAATATCTCGGGGTAGGATCAAGGGTGTAGTCGGTGAACTCGATGGAGAGGTTACCGGTGAAGTCCACGATAGGGGACACGTCACGAAGCACCTCGTTAAGTCCTTCCTTCAGAAACCATTCGTAAGAATCCTTCTGGATCTCGATCAGGTTGGGCATCTCGGTTGCCGCTTCGATCTTGGAAAAACTCATTCTTACGTTGGTGCCAAGCTTTTGGGGTTTAAGCATCATAAATAGAATCACTCCATTCCTGAAAATTTGCGAGCATCTGGGATTTTTCACTTTCTTAGAAAAATTTTGCGACTATAAATATTAAGGTAGCAAAATCCACAAAAAATTGTCGAAAAATATGTAAATTGTGCCGATTTTTAAGGTGGCGTCCCTAAAAAAAGGCATAATATCCCCATAGTTATCGCAATTATACTGCATTATAGTATTTTAGCACAAAAAAATCAATTGTCAAGAGGTTTTTGAAAAATAAATTATATTTTCCCGTATTTTTTTTGTAATTGTTATACGAAAAAAATATTTCTGCCTCAATTTAGACGAAAACAAATTTTACATGCTAAAGTTAAATATGCCACTTACTGCTTCTTGTTACCGTTTATTTGCCGATCGGTGGCCTGTCGCGGTTCGGTTGGCTTTACGGCTTATTCACCTCCGCATTCATCTCTCTGCTTATAAGGCTGCCGACTCCGATATTAAGTCGAGCACACAGCCGACACGGCGCATTAACGATATGAATCGAAGGAGCGGATGCTTTACCGCGCGATACTGTCGGGTAGCCTCTGTATCGTACATATCATTCGATTAATCGTATTATTTGACCTCTTAAGTTTACATTTTCGGATAATAAAAAGAGCGGAAGCCGTTTCCTTCCGCTCTTTTAGCCAACTGTTTATTTTATTATTTGTGTTCCTTGGTATAGAGCTCAGCGCCCCTTCTCAGTCTCTCAAGACCGTCGAGAACGCGCGCTCTCTGAGTCGCGAGATTCATCCTGACAAAGCTCTTTCCGGACTCGCCGTACTCTCTTCCGTCCGAGAGGTAAAGGCCCGTGCTTTCGCGCAGCCTTTCACAGAACTCCACCGAATCCTCGGTAACTCCGGAGATATCTATCCAAAGAAGGTAGGTTGCCTTTGACATGGTCGCCTTCATGCCGTCAATGTTACTGTTTATATATTCACACGCAATACGCTTGTTCTCAAACACGTACTCAAGCATCTCGTCTACCCAGACGTCACACTCGGTAAACGCCGCTATATCCGCCGTCATAGCAAAGGCGTTTGGCTCTCCGACCTCGTCGGTGTTCACTGCTCTCCAGACTTTGTGACGGATAACCGGATCCTCCGCAAAGAGACAGGCGGACTGAAGCCCTGCGATGTTGAAGGTCTTGGACGGAGCTACCGCGCTGACCGATATCGCCCTGCACTCCTCGTTGACCGAGGCGAACGGAACGTACCCCTCGCCGGGGATGGTAATATCGCAGTGGATCTCATCAGAGAGAACAGTCACTCCGTATTTATGACAGAGCGAGCCGATCTTAGCCAGCTCCTCCCTCGTCCATATTCTACCGACGGGGTTGTGAGGATTACAGAGTATCATAAGCGAGGTCTGAGGCAGGGCGAGCTTGGACTCAAGGTCCTCAAAATCTATAGAGTAATTCTCTCCGTCATAGACAAGATCGCTTGAAAGAACGTTTCTTCCGTTGTTTAGTATTGAGTTGTAGAATATATTGTACACAGGAGCCTGAATGAGCACGTTTTCGGCAGGTGTCGTGAGCTTTCTCACTATCGAGGAGATTGCCGCCACAACTCCATTCGAGTAAATCATATGTTCAGTCGGGATCCTGTACCCGTGTCTGCGCTCCCAGTAAAGGGAGACGGCCTCAAAGAAGGCATCCGGGGTGGAGGTGTATCCAAAGATACCGTGCTCTGCCCTCGAGACTATAGCCTTCTTTATCGGAGGGGCAACCTCAAAGTCCATATCAGCAACCCACATGGGAAGCTCTCCGGATTTCACATCCCACTTATAGGAAAGCGTGCCCGAGCGATCGGTCAATTTATCAAAATCATACATTTTTCTTCACCTCAACGATCTCTGTCTTGGAAACGTCAACGCGCGAAGGCTCGTGAATGATCTCACCTATACTATCAGCGACGATCCTACCCGAGATCGGATTTTTAACGCTGTCGATATGAGAGGCGATCTCCGCGTCGACCGTGCAGTATTCAAAGCAAAGATCGGTGTTTACGAGCTTGCAGTCGCGGAGCGTCACATTGTCCATGTAGCACATACCCTGATTCGACTCTATCGTACAGCCTATGAAGGTCACGTTTTTAGAATTCCAGCCGAGATATTCTCCGACTATCAGACAGTTTTCCACAAGCACGTTTTCGCAGTTCCAGAAGGCGTCCTTGGCAATAAGCCTCGAGTTTTTTACGGTAATATTCCTTCCTCCGTCGAAAAGATAGTTTCCATCGACGGAAAGGTTCTCTGCCACAACGCCCGAGGTGCCGAAGCCGAAGTAGTCACCCTTGACGGTAACGTCACGAAGCGTAACGCCCTGACAGTTCCACATAGTCTCATCCGCATTTGACAGCTCGACTCTCTCAAGCAAAATATCCGAAGAGCGCCTGAAGGTCTTGGGAGCCTCGATCACACAGTCGCGCATCTCAATGCCGTGAGTATACCAAATGCCGGAGCGAGCGGTGGATAAAAGAGTAGAGTTCTTCACCCTCACATCCTTGCAGTACCAAAGCGGATACTTCCACTCAAAGCTGCACGACGAAAGATCAATTCCATGACTCTCCTTAAGAGGCGACTCACCGTCGAAAAAGCGCGCATTTTCTATTTTTAGATCTGACGAACAAAACAGTGCTCTTTCTCCTGTAAATTCGCCACCTTTGATAATTTTCACAGTTATACCTCAAATATGACAATAGATATTTGCATTTTAGATTAAAAAATCCAATTCAAAAGAGCCTCAACACCGATAGCCAGAAACATAGCAGGTACCATATTCGCCGTGCGCGCCTTGGTGATACCGAGCACGTTTGTACCGAGAAGAATGACTATAAGCGAGCCCGTGACCGACATATAGGTCAAGGTCGTCTCGGTAAGAACACCGACGAGCGCAGTTCCAAAGAGGGTAAGGGCGCCCTGATAAACCAGAATGAAAAATGCGGAAAAAGCACAGCCGATACCGAGAGTTGATGACATAACGAGCACCGAGACGCCGTCGATAATCGACTTGGTAAGGAGGAGCTGATGGTCACCCGCAGCGCTTGCAATAGCGCCGTTTACCGTCATTGCGCCGACACAGAAAAGAATGCTGCAGGAGACGAAGCCCCGGGCAAAACTATCTCCGCCACCCAATCCGCCGAGCCTCTTTGAGGCAAAGTCGCCAAGCTTGTCCATCCATTTTTCAATATTGATAAGCTCGCCTATCACCGTTCCTATTGCTATGGAAATAATCATAACAAGTATCTTAAATAGGCCGGGGGAAAGCAAAGGAGCATTCACGGACGTGTCGGGAGCGGCCTCAAGAACACCGTCTATACCTATGTAGATGACACACAGTGCCATAGCAGTCATTATGCTCTCGGAAAAGCGCTTGGGTATTCCCTTTTTTATAAAGCTACCTATGATACCCATTACCAGCACCGTGGAAAAGTTGACCAGCGTGCCAATATATGGGTTTAAAAAATCGGGCATATTATCCTCCATTCCCTTCGGCAGGCTTGCGCCTACCTTTTTATCCCCTGTAGTCGGGGTCGTAAAGCATATCCGTCTCTATCCTGCCTATCTCTCCGTCTGCTACTACGTAGTGTGAAACGAGTTTTACACCAACCGATGCAAGCAGTGTGAACAGCCTGCCGGTAGTCATAATATCATCCTTTGACGGAGTCTTACTGCCGGTAGGATGATTGTGAGCGAGAATGATTCTCCTTGATTTCTTCTTTTTCGCTATTTCAAGGATTCTTCTCGGTATGATATCCGAGGAATTGACCGTGCCCTCGCTGATATGCTCAGCGGAAATCAGTCTTCCCGAGTCGTCAAGCAGAATGGCGTAGACCGTCTCCACCGACGAGCCAAGGAACAAAGCCAAGACAAACTCGCGCAGCTCAAGCTCAGTGTAAACCTTTTTAGTGTCAAATCTCTCCACTACCCTACGGGCATGGATATATGCCATAAGCTTTATCAGTAAGGCGGTATTCATATTGACACCGCCTACGCGGCAGATCTCCTCCTCACTCCTTGAGAAAACAGTAGAAAATGAGCCGTATCTGTCAAGTAGCCGCGACACACATTCGTGACTCTTCTCATCACCAAGATGGAATGCAAGCGTTTTTTCAAACGCACTTCTCACGTCGAGCGTGAGCATTTCGGGGAGCCTTGTATTACTCATAAACACCCCCTGTATATCCGGGAATACTCTCAAGAAATTCCCTGAGCTCCACCGACTCCTCGTCCGGAGAACCGAGAGAATAGGTGGTCTTTATGCCAGAATAGTCCTTGCCGCTGACAACGTAGTGCTCGGCAACCGTGACACCGATCCCCGAGAGCTCGCGACGTATCATCTTATCCGTTGCGATAGCTGAATCAGAGAAAAAGATAAAGCTGTGCCTTCTGTGGGCGAGAATTACAACCGATGCGCTCGACCTTATCGCCGCATCGACGAAATATCTCGGCTTTACAGCAGCAGATCCGAAATCGATGATGGGAATATTCTCTATGCCTATGAGCCTCATTCCGCCGTCCAGCATCATCATTACAGCGGAGGCATCACTCTTTTCAAAGTAATCGACAAGATACTCTCCTGTACGGTGATAATTGTTAAAAACGCGTATCGGCTTATGGTGAAACATCGACACATCCTCTAAAACAGCCTTACCTGCCTCAAGAATGAAGCGGGCACACTTTTCACCTATACCGTCGACAGCCGCAAGCTCGGTGACCGAGGCGGAAAAGACTCCGTCAAGCGATCCAAAGGCGGCAAGAAGCCGCTTGGCTATCGGGTTTGTGTCTCTGTAAGGAATAGCGTAGTAAAGGAGCATCTCGAGTAGCTCATAGGTATCAAAGATCCTCGGGCCGTATGCCTCGAGCTTATCTCTCATCCTCTGGCGGTGCCCCTTGTGTATATCCTTGTCCTCTATGTACATTTTAATCCTCTGTCTTGGGCCTATAGGACACTCTGTCCGCCTTGAGATCATCCGGAACAGGCAGTGAGAAGCCCTCGGGCTTTACAACCTCGAGCATATTGATCTTCACGCCCTGAGACGAGAAGGCAGCCTCGTACTCGGTAACGACGTTGCCCTCGTTCCACTCGGAGGCGTGCAGGTCACGTGTGAGCTTTGCAGTAGTAAGTCCGACCTCCTCTAACTGCTCTAAGGAGAAGTCAAATAGGCCTACGTTATCGGTCTTGAAGCAGAGCTTACCGCCGTCCTTAAGCAAATGCATATACACCGCCAAATATCTTGCGTGAGTAAGTCTGCGCTTCGCATATCCCTTCTTGCTCCACGGGTCGGAGAAATTAAGAAAGATAGCGTCGACCGAGCCCTTGGCAAATATCTTGGTGAGGTTGTCCGCGGTATCTATGATAAACCTAAGTCCCTCGGTATTTTCCTTTTTTGCTCTCTCCGCGGCTAACACGACGCAGTCGGTCACACGCTCCATAGCGAAATAGGCGGTGTCGGGATACTGCTTTTTCATTCCGACGGCAAAGCCGCCCTTACCTGCGCCTATCTCAAGATACACGGGCAGCTCCTTACCAAAGACGTCAAGGGAGGGATTTTTAAGAGCCTCTCCCTCGTGAGTATATAAATATTCCGAACACTGAAGAAGTCTTTCTTCCCCGTGCTTCTTTTTTCTCATTCTCATAAATCAATCTCCTAAATGTATGATAAAAGGTTGATTTGCAAACTTTTGTTATAATTAAACTTCGTTTTTGCTAAATTCAGCAAGCTTAAGATGCGGGTTATCCTCGAGCACCCAACGGATACTCCACTCGCTTGTGAAGAGCAGGAGGTTCTTGCCTCTGAAGTCGGTGACACACTTAGTGTCGTGCGAGAGCTTCAAGGTCTTAGGGTCGAGTCCCTCATTTTCAATCCATCTTATCTGCTGATATGCAAGATTTGTACGGCGCAGGTCACAACCGTATTCATTCTTAAGTCTGTATTCGAGCACTTCGAACTGAAGGACACCGACAACGCCGACAATAACCCTCTCAAGGCCTGAATTAGGCTCAAAGAATATCTGTATAGCGCCCTCTTGGGCGATCTGGTTCATTCCCTTGGCAAATTGCTTACGCTTCATCGAGTCTACCTGCTCGACCATGGCGAAGTGCTCGGGAGCGAAGGTAGGTATACCCTCAAATCTGACTCTCTCCCCCTTCTCGCAGATCGTATCTCCGATGGAGAAGATGCCGGGGTCAAATACTCCGATAATATCTCCTGCGTACGCCTCGTCAATAACCGCCCTCTCATCCGCCATCATCTGCTGAGGCTGGGAAAGTCTGAAGGACTTGTTGCCCTGAACGTGATAGTACTCTTTACCGCGCTCGAATTTACCCGAGCATATGCGCATAAATGCAATTCTATCTCTGTGAGCCTTATTCATATTTGCCTGGATCTTAAAGACAAAGGCGGTGAAGTTTTCGTCGAAGGGATCGATGTTTTTTCCCTCGGCTATTCTCGGTAGGGGCGAGGTAGTCATCTTAAGAAAATGCTCAAGGAAGGGCTCAATGCCGAAGTTGTTAAGAGCCGAGCCGAAGAATACCGGAGACAGCTTACCGTGTCTTACCGCCTCAAGGTCAAACTCAGCGCTTGCCGCATCGAGCAGCTCCACCTGCTCAACCAGCTCCTCCCTCTGATAAGGGCCAATAAGCTCGTCAAGCTTCTCGGTGTCGGTGATCTCACACTTGATGCCGTGAATAAGCTCACGTCCGCGGTGAGCATCGTCGAAGGAAAGTATCTGCCTTTCCTCTCTGTCATATACACCCTTAAACTTCTGTCCGCAGCCTATAGGCCAGTTCATAGGATATGTCTCAATGCCGAACTCTCTCTCAAGCTCGTCAAGAAGGTCAAAGGGATCTCTCGCCTCGCGGTCGAGCTTGTTGATAAACGTAAAGATTGGAATATCTCTCATAGCGCAGACCTTAAACAACTTTCTTGTCTGCGGCTCAATACCCTTTGCCGCGTCGATGACCATTACCGCTGAATCAGCCGCCATGAGCGTACGGTAGGTGTCCTCGGAGAAGTCCTGGTGACCCGGGGTATCAAGTATATTTATGCAATATCCGTCGTACTCAAACTGAAGCACCGAGGACGTAATAGAAATACCTCTCTGCTTCTCAAGATCCATCCAGTCGGAGACCGCATGCTTATCCGATTGCTTGCCCTTTACCGAGCCGGCAGACTGTATAGCACCGCCGTAGAGAAGAAACTTCTCGGTCAAGGTCGTCTTACCCGCATCGGGGTGAGATATTATGGCGAAGGTTCTCCTTCTTTCAATTTCTCTTGATAAAACTGACATATAATTTTCCTTTGTTTTTTAGTTTTCGGGTGAGGATACCTTTTTATCCTCGTTATATTTGATTGCTATTAAAATAGCGATATTGTAAACAAATGTAGGCGCGAACCACAGAATATAGTTATCTATAAGACTCTCCACTATGAGCACAGCCACAGAGAGGAAAAGCATAACCTTTTCTATGCTGATATTTTTCACGAAGGGGATAATTGTCGCCGCGCGGTAAAAGAGATAGGCCAAAAGTCCAAACGCGCCCATAGCGCCCATAACCTCAAGGATGGTGTTATGAGCAAGGAAGGGGATGAAGCTCGCATAAGGAGTGGCCTCCGGGAGAAGCGAGAAGAAGCCCTTACCGAATACGGGCATCTCAACAAAGCCGTCAAACGCCTTGTACCACAGCGGGAAGCGGCCGTTGTCGTCAAGTCCGTGTGCGATCATATTCGCAAACATAACCTTGAGCTCCTCGCCAAAGATCAGGGAGATGGCGATGCATCCGAGCAAGGTAGCCACAGCTACGTATCTGTATATCTTCTTATTCCTACCGAGGAAGCAGGAAAGAAGCAGGCATATAGCGTAGAAGATCGAGCCAAAGAGCAGACCGTTTCTGCAAAGAGTAAAGGCAGTTGCAACAAGCGCGAGCGTACCTACGGTAAAGTAAGCATAGTGATACTTTCTGCTCCTCATTACTCCGAGGAAGCATATCGGAATAAGCACCGTCAAGCAGTTGGCGCAGGTGTTGGATATACCCCAACCGAAGTTGATATAGCTCTTGTTGATAACTCCGTCAACTATAACGTTCTCATTGAAGATGTAGAGATGTGCCACCTCAAGTATAAGAATACATGCAACAACCGCAGACACGTAAACGAAATATCCGCACGTCTCGTCTGCATCCTCACCCTTGAATCCGAGGTATAAAAGCCAGAATACAATAGCAAACACGAAGACCTGAAGTAAGGCGAATGTGAAGTCCGAAAAGACCTTGCCCGAGTAGAAGCTGCCGGAAAGAAGGAAGGCCGCGGACAGAACCGAGAGCGGAATAAGAAGCGGCAATTTCTTAATATTCTCTTTGGTAAATGCGCCGCGTCTGATAAGCATGGCCACAAGAGAGGTCACGGCGAAAACGAAAAAGATTATCGGCACTATTATCTTCCAGCCGCGGTAGTAATCCGAGTAGTTCGGTGTACCCGGAGCATGGTCGAGAGATATCCTGTAAAGGAAGGACATCAGTATGGGAAGGATAGGTCGCATCGATTCGCAAGCATAAAACGCTATGGCAATAAGCACAAGATCAAGTATTGCAAAATACACTTCAAGATTAAGAGCTCTGCCTACAACTACACTGAAGGCGAGCCAGATGGGATACGCCCATCCCATAAAGAAGGACTTTACTAAAGGATGCTTGATCTTCATAAGCATAGCTCCAAAAGATGATCTCCTGACGTCAGAGGTTAAAGTCTGCATAAACAGTCTCCTTGTAAAATATTATCAAAAGAGGCGCGAAGAGAAATGCTGAAAAATCAAAGTAACCACGCGCAAAAACATTTTGCGCGCATAAAAATACTATTATATAATATCACTCAAAACATATTTTGTCAACAAAAAACGCCTTTATTTGAATTAATTTAATTTTACAGGCCGGTTTTTGCGAAGTTTTTACACATTTTTATCGTTTTTTAAACTTGACACGCCCATTCCCTGTGTGTATAATTATATCGTATCATTTTTTACGAAAGGAAAAATATGAAGAAAGCTGTCAATCTCGATATAAAATCAATCGAGAATAAAATCAACTACACCTTCAAGGATAAAGCTCTGCTTGTGCAAGCATTCACGCGAACAAGCTTCTGCAACGAGATAAATCCCACAAGCAAGGTGAAGTACCACTCAAACGAGGTGCTCGAATTTTTCGGTGACGGAGTCCTTTCTCTATCCATTATTTCATTCCTCTTAAGGGAATGCACCGAAAGGTACGAGCACGGCATAAAAACGGAGCTCGGTGAGGGTGATTTCTCCAATATCAAGTCCAAGCTGTCGGACAAGCAGAATCTGTCAAAAAGTATGAAGGCTCTCGGCCTTGAAAAGCATCTGCTTATGGGCGAGGGAGACCTTAAGCTCAACATACAGAACGAGCCCTCGGTAATGGAGGATCTGTTCGAGAGCATAGTCGGCGCGATCTTTATTGATTCGGATATGAATATCGGAGCAGTGATAAAGGCCGTATCGAGTATGCTTGATATGTCGGTCTACACCGACAGGCAGAAAATCTCACAGAGCGCAAAGAACGCCCTGCAGGAATGGTGCGCGGACAAAAAACGCCGCCTACCCGCTCCCAGATATGAGACGCTCTCCGAGGATGGCCCCGACCACAAGAAGACCTATATGCGAGGCTGCTATATCGGAGACAAACTCGTCGGACGAGGCATCGGTAAGAATTTCAAGCTCGCCGACGCCGCGGCAGCCGAGGACGCTCTCAAAGTATTAATGGCTCAATATGAGCAAAAAATGCAAAGGGTTATTGTCAAAAACGAGCAAAACGAAGTACAGAGTCCTAAAACTACAATAACACAAAAGACAAATAATTCGGCGAAAACCGACAGCAGCGCCAAGGCGAGTACAGTGAAGAACGTCAGCTTCGCCTCCTCGCTCAAGAACTACGCCACAGCGCAGAAGATCGCCTCCCCCACCTTCCGAGACCTCGGAGAAAAAAAGGTCGGCAAAACGTGCGAATGCTCTGTCGAATGCTGCTTTATGGGAAAGAGCACTCTCGGAGTTGGAGCAACCAGGCTTGAAGCAAGAGAAAGCGCCTCAGAGCTCATGCTCGCGCAGATCAAGGCGAAGAGCGCCAAAGTGCAATCCGCGAAGACAAAACCGTCACAAAAGACACCCGGACCGACGAAAGCACAACAGCTAACCGAGTCAAAAGCACAAAAAAATACAAAAACCCCGCCAACCTCGAAAAAGAAAAAGGTAATGGCAAAGAAAAAATAAAAAATAAGGACCGCCATTTTAGGCGGTCCTTTTACTAATCTTAAGAAAGATTGTGTTTCACTTTAATATTCAGTTGTAAGTTTAAATCGTGTTTCAATTGTATCTGACACGTTAACCTCAGTTGTTCATTGGCTTAACCTCTGAATAGTCGACGGAAAATATCCCTTTTTCGAATATTTCCGAATTGCTTTCTGCCTCTTCCGCGCATCAGATATGCTCTTTCTGCTCACTACCGTCGGCCCTCTACCAAAGGACGGACTGCCATAGCTTGCCCTGCACTATCCTCACGCGACTTACCACGTCAGATTCAGCCCATTCTTATGGGCGATGCATCATTTTCGGTCCATCATAATAACTCCATTGATCGAACTATATATAATGCCGGGAAAATATATATTCGTGGTTTCTTAATTCTTAGGTTCCATATGTGGTGAATAATAACAGGTGACGTATACTGTCACGGGAATTGTTCAGAACATTGGTTTTTCCTACCTTTCTCCGGGGCATCATTCCCGGTGCCTAAAAAGAATTGTGTCTCGCTACCTCTCGGGCATTATAAGACCGTAGCTGCCTTCCTTACGCTTGTAAACGACGCATACGTCACCGCTGTCAGCATCCGTGAAAGCATAGAACGCATGACCGATAAGATTCATCTGAAGTATAGCCTCCTCGGGTGTCATCGGCTTGAACGGGAAGGACTTGACTCTGATCTCAAATTCACCCTCCTCAACGTACTCATCGTCGTCATCTTCGGTAATAACAAAGGCGTTCGTCTTAACCTTTTTTTCAAGTCTGGTCTTATTCTTTCGGATCTGCCTTTCAAGGCCCTCGACTGCTCTGTCAAGAGCTGTAATGAAGGTATCGCTCTCCTCTTCACATCGGAAGGTCGTACCTCCGTAATTTACGGTAATTTCGATTATCTTCACTCCTTTGCGCACCTTGCAGGTTACAAAGGCTTCGGTATCTTCTCCAAAGAATTTGTTGAATTTGAGAAGCTTCTTTTCAACCGCAACCTTGAGTGAATCACGGACCGTCATTTGCTTTCCGTAAATAGTAATCTTCATACCGTGTACCCGCTCTCAACCGAGAGCTTCCTTTCGTGTGGAATACAAAACGGGAAATTCCACCGTATCCCAAGATACCAAAAATTATTATTCGGATATATCGGGGATCTCCCCTCTTGCACTATTAGTATAGCACAATATTTGTGAATTGTAAACACTTTTAAGGAAATTTCATAAAGAATTTTATAAGATGTGTACAAAGTGTAAAATATCACAGGTTTCAAAAGGAAAGATCTGAAAATCTATTGACAAGCTCCTCCGTTTATGATAAAATTATTTTTGGTGGGCAAGTTGATTGCCCATCTTTTTTTTATTTTCCGCCCCACAAAATAAAATGTAAAATATAGAAACGAGCAAAAAGTCTTGACTTTAGTGGTAAAAAGTAGTATCATTAAATTGTCTTTATTATTTTCCTAATTTAGAAAGGAAGAACATTATGTTTGCTAAATACGTAGACTACTTTAACGCTTCCATGGCTAAGGGAACGATAGGCTCTATGATATCGGTAGGTATTTTCGCCTTTATCGCTCTTTGCGCATTCCTCGGAATTTATTTCGGAGCCTCACGCGGATTCTCTAAATCCGTCATCCGCCTCTTTACCGTAGGAGCATCCGCGATCTGCTCTATACTCGCTGTGAGCTGGATCATGAAGGCGATCGTTTCTTACGCTGCCAAGGGATCGGGCGAAGCGGGAACGGTTGACGCGCTCCTCGAGTCCTACGCTCCGGGCGTAACGAACTCTATGCCTGAGCTTGTTAAACCCATTCTTTCCGAGATGGATGCCGGTACTGCAACCATCTTCGTGATGATGATAGTCGCTATCGTCATCGCTCCAATACTCTTCATTACTTTCTTCTATCTGTTAAGATTCCTTACATTCTTCTTATACAAGCTCCTTGCAGGTCTTGCAGGCGCTATCAGCTACGGCAGAGGACTGGTTTCCATCCTGCTCGGCGCCGTTGTAGGCCTTGCTCAGGGCATTATCATCGCGGCAGTGGTCATTATACCCATCAGCGGTCTTTGCAACATTGCGGATGAGGCTAAAGCTCCTCTGCTCGAGGATGTTGAGGAACCCAATGCATACATTGAAATGGCGTACAACACCGTGATCAACGACCTCGCTGATAATCCCGTGTTTGACCTTGTTGACGCTTACGGCGGAAAGATCGTATACGATCAGATGACCGCAGTCAAGATCGAAGGTGAAAAGAAGGATATGGGCAAGGAGTGTGTAGGCGCGGTAAAGGTTATCGCGGATATCATCCCCGTTGCCAAGCCCGGCACAGACTGGTTCCATCCCACCGAAGCGCAGAAGGATGCGCTCGAGGCCGCAGTAGCCGACATAGGTGACAGCGATCTTATCGCTTCCCTTCTCTCGGACATTATCAGAGGTGCCGGCATATCGGTACAGAAGGGCAAGCTCAATATCCCTGTTGAGGGTGCGGCAAAGGTGCTTGTAAACGACATTATGGGCATGTTCGCAACCACTACGAGAGAAACGGTTGAGGGAGACCTCGACCTCGTCGTGGACGTATATATTATCGTATGCGACCGCGGACTCATCGACACTCTCAGAAACGGCGCTACCGACGCGGTAAGAGATATACTCACCGAGAAGGACGAAAACGGCAAGACCTCTGTTGACGTGCTTATGGACAGACTCAATGAATACGACAGAGCGCACCATATCATCACCTCCCTTACTAAGGTTTCTCTCTCCATCATGCAGGATTCCCTCGGCTTTGACGAGGATACCACCGAGCTGTACGAGAACGTCAAGGAGGACCTCACCACCGTACTCAACCACAACAAGTCCGACTTTGAGACCGAGGAGGAGTACAAGCAGGCTGTCTCCGACGACCTCGACAAGGCGCTCACAGACAACAACCTCAACGTAGACGAGGAAACCAAGAAGAGCATGGTAGACTACATCGCTGACAACTACGGCGAGCACGAGGGCGAGATCACCGACAAGGAGATCAACGACGCGCTCCTCTCCTACTACCAGGCTTACGCTGACGCTCTGGCAAAGGGCGAAAATCCCACTCTTCCCGATGACGTCGTAATCCCCGGCGCAGGCGGCGAAGGTGAAGGCGCAGGCGGCGAGGGTGAAGGCGCAGGCGAATAAATCTCAGCTAAAAACAATAAAAAACGGGCCGATAACTCAACACGGGTTATCGGCTCGGCTTTTTTATTCACTTTTTATAGAGCGAGCCTTGGCGAAGATCACGCTCCTCGAGTTTATGCCTTATCATATTGATCGTGGCATTTTTATCTTTGTTCCACCGGGGCGCGACAAGCAGCCCCTCGGGACAATCCCCGGTAACACGGTGAACGATAATATCCGGCCTCAGTCTTGCTATAGCTCTTGCTGCAAGACTCGTGTACTCCTCCTGCGATGGCGGAAGATATTCACCCCTGCGGTACATATCAGCAAGACCGGTGCCTTCCATCACGTAGATGGAATGTATCTTAACTCCCCAAGAACCGCATTCATTGATCAGGTCGACCGTAGCGTCCGTATCCTCCTCCTTTTCACCGGGTAAGCCTATGATCATATGCGTGACAAAGGGGATACCGTGTGAAGTTAACAATTCCGCGGCGCGTCTGTAGACCTCTGTGTTATATCCTCTGTTTATCACTTTTGCCGTAACGTCGGATGCCGTCTGCAGGCCAAGCTCCACCCAGACGTCCACCCTCTCCTTATAGCCAGCGATAAGCTTGGCGACGTCCTCGTCTATACAGTCGGGGCGAGTACCTATGGCAAGCGCGGTTATCCTCTCGTCAATAAGCGCGGAGTCATATCTTCCCTTTAAAACCTCAAGGGGCGCATAGGTGTTGGTGAAATTCTGAAAATACGCGATGTACAAAGAGTCGGGGGTTCCTCTCTTAAGCTGCTCTGCGACCTGCTCGCCTATAGATGGGGTACCATTAATATGCTCGCCTGCTCCTCTTTCACCACAGTATATGCACCCACCAGTGCCGCATTTACCGTCCCTATTGGGACAGCCGAAGCCACCGTCAATACATATCTTTGACAGTCTCTTCCCGTATTTACTTTTCAAATATGACGAAAGATTGTTGTATAGCACGGTGCGTCTCCTTTCTTTTTTTCATTTTACCACATTTCAGAATAAAATGCAATACGCATATCAGAGCGAGTTTTCCGATTATTCCGCCGGACGTGATATACAATACACAAATAATGGTATTACTTTAGCGCTTTTTTATCCATTATTGTCACTTGACAAACGTACGCGCATGTGTTAAAATAAGTAGAAAAGATTTAACGAGGAAGGACACGTTATGAAGGCTTTGTTCAGAAACGCTAACGTATATACAAACGGCGGATTCAAAAAGCAGGATATGCTTCTTGATGGCGCTTCCCTTTCTGTTTTCACGGGTGACGTATCCCGTGTTGATCTTCCCGTATTTAATAATATTGCTATTCTTCCCGGTTTCTGTGATGTTCACGTGCATTTCAGAGAACCGGGTTTTTCTTATAAAGAAACGATTAAGACAGGCTCTCTTGCATCCGCACGAGGAGGCTATACCGCGGTTTGTACTATGCCAAACCTGATCCCGCCGCCCGACTGTCCGGAGAATCTGAAGAGACAGACAGACCTGATCGAGCGTGACGCCGTGATAGCCGTCTTTCCTTACGGTACCATAACCAAGGATCAGGCCGGCGCAGAGCTCTCTGATATGGAGGGTATGAAAAACTCAGTCATCGGCTACTCGGACGACGGCAAAGGAATACAGAGTGACGAGCTAATGCTCGAGGCTATGAAAAAAGCGCGCGAGCTTGATAAAATGATAGTCGCTCACTGTGAGGACAATTCCCTGCTCCGCGGCGGATATATACACGACGGAGAGTACGCAAGATCACACGGTCACCGGGGTATATGCTCCGAGAGCGAGTTCGGACAGATAGCACGCGACCTCGAGCTGGTGAAAAAGAGCGGATGTAAATACCACGTCTGCCACGTGTCGGCAAAGGAGAGCGTCGAGATAATCAGACGCGCAAAGAGCGAGGGCGTCGACGTCACGTGTGAGACAGGACCTCACTACCTCACTATGTGTGACAAGGATATAGGAGAGCACGGCAGATTCAAGATGAACCCTCCGATAAGAGGCAAGGAGGACCGCGACGCCTTGATCGAAGGAATTAAGGACGGAACGGTGGATATGATAGCCACGGATCACGCACCGCACTCTGAAGAGGAAAAGTCGCACGGACTCGAAAAAAGCAATATGGGAGTCGTCGGAATAGAAACTGCCTTCCCCGTATGCTACACCTATCTTGTAAAAACCGGAATTATCACACTCGAGGAGCTTATCGATCTATTGTCGGTAAGACCGAGACAGAGATTCAACATAAAGAGTGACGTAGGCTTCACCGTATTCGATCTTTCGGACGAATATAGGATCGATCCCGCGGAGTTCTTATCCATGGGCAAGAGCACTCCCTTTGAGGGCGTGAGCGTCTTTGGAAGATGCCTGCTGACCGTATACGGCGGCAAGGCGGTATATGAGAGCGATAGGCTCACAAAACCGGTTAATAATTCGGAGGAAAAATAAAATGGCCAAGAGAAAAGACTTAAAAAGAATAATGATCATAGGCTCGGGCCCCATCGTTATCGGTCAGGCGGCGGAGTTTGACTACGCCGGCACGCAGGCGTGTCTTGCGCTCAAGGAGGAGGGCTACGAGGTCATACTCGTTAACTCTAACCCCGCGACAATAATGACCGATACCACAGTGGCGGACAAGGTGTATATGGAGCCTCTCACCCTCGAGTACGTGGCAAAGATTATCAGATACGAAAGACCCGACGCTATAGTTCCCGGTATCGGCGGACAGACCGGACTCAACCTCGCTATGCTTCTCGAAAAGAAGGGCATTCTTAAGGAGAGCGGCGTAGAGCTGCTCGGTACCTCCAGCGAGAGCATCGAGAGAGCCGAGGACAGAGAGCTCTTTAAACAGTTGTGTGAATCCATAGGAGAGCCCGTAATTCCCTCTGACATAGCCAACACACTTGAGGAGGCAGTCGCGGCAGCGGATAGTATCGGCTACCCGGTAGTTCTGCGTCCCGCCTTTACCCTTGGAGGTACCGGCGGCGGCTTTGCATACTCCGAGGAGGAGCTGCGCGACCTCGCGGTCGGCGCTCTTGCGGCATCTCCTGTTCATCAGGTCCTCGTCGAAAAGAGTGTAAAGGGCTTCAAGGAGATAGAATTTGAGGTTATGAGAGACGGCGCGGACAACGCCATAACCATCTGCGGAATGGAGAACATCGACCCCGTGGGAGTTCACACGGGTGACTCCATGGTAGTAGCTCCCATACTCACGCTCTCCGAAAAGGATGAAAAAATGCTCAACGACAGCGCCATAAAGCTGATCAGAGAATTGAAGATAGAAGGTGGCTGTAACGTACAGTTCGCCTTAAACCCCGACTCCTCGGAATACTACCTCATCGAGGTCAACCCGAGAGTATCCCGTTCCTCCGCCCTGGCCTCCAAGGCCTCCGGCTTCCCCATCGCGAGGGTAACCGCAAAGATAGCGGTGGGTATGACTCTTGACGAGATCGAGGTATCCGGAGCGCCCGCAATCAACGAGCCCCGCCTTGACTATATCGTAGCCAAGTTCCCGAGATTCCCCTTCGACAAGTTCACCTCCGTACCCAACAAGCTCGGTACTCAAATGAAGGCTACAGGCGAGTGTATGGGTATAGGCTCCAACCTCGAGGAGTGTATCTTGAAGTCGGTAAGATCTCTTGAAATAGGCATCTGCCACCTTCATATGTCGAAGTTCGACTCTATGGAGGATAAGGTCATAATCGAATACATAAGGGAGTTCCACGACGACAACGCCTTCGGTATAGCAGAGCTTCTGCGCCGCGGACACACCACCAAGGAGCTTCACGAGATAACCGCCATAACCGAGTATTTCCTCAAGTCCTTCAAGAAGATAACCGATATGGAGAAGGAGCTCAAAAAAGCACCTAAGTCCCCTACCGTGTTGAAAAAAGCGAAGGAAATGGGCTTCTCGGATAAATACGTGGCAAAGCTGTGGGGCACCACCGAGCTTGACGTCGTCGACGTGAGAAAGACTAACGGGATCATCCCCACCTTCCGTATGGTAGATACCGCGCACGCAGGTGCATACATCCCCTACTTCTACTCCTCCTACACAGGTGAAAATCAGTCCGTGCTCACGAACAGGAAGAAGGTGCTTGTTCTCGGCGCAGGTCCGATACGTATCGGTCAAGGCGTTGAGTTCGACTACTCAACCGTGCACGCTGTAAACACTATTCGTAACTGTGGCTACGAGGCCATCATCATAAACAACAATCCCGAGACGGTATCCACCGACTACACCACTGCGGACAAGCTCTACTTTGAGCCGCTCACGGTTGAGGACGTAATGAACGTCATCGATTTTGAGAAGCCCGACGGAGTCATCGCATCCCTCGGCGGTCAGACCGCGATCAACCTCGCAGAGCCGTTAGCAAAGCGCGGTGTAAAGATCATAGGCACCGACTGCGAGGCTATAGACAGAGCGGAAAACCGCGACACGTTCGAGAAGATACTCGAGAGGCTCAGTATACCGCAGCCCAAGGGACAGGCGGTGACCAAGATCGAGGACGGTGTCAAGGTAGCAAAGGAAGTCGGATACCCCGTACTCGTGCGCCCGAGCTTCGTTCTCGGAGGACGCGCTATGCAGCTCGTCGGCAACGAGGAGCAGCTCAGAAACTACCTTAAGACCGCGGTTGAGATCGACGAGGACAAGCCCGTGCTCGTTGACCACTACATCCAGGGTAAAGAGGTTGAGGTCGACGCCATCTGTGACGGTCGCGACGTGTTCGTAGCGGGCATTATGGAGCTTGTAGAGCGTACGGGCGTACACTCCGGCGACTCCATCAGCGTTTATCCCGCCTACTCAATATCCAACAAGGTCAAGGGTAAGATACTCTCCTACTCAAAGGCACTCGGCCTCGGTATAGGCATTATCGGTCTTTTCAACATACAGTTTATCGTCGACGACAAGGAAGACGTATATATCATAGAGGTCAACCCCCGTTCCTCGAGAACCGTTCCCTTCCTCTCGAAGGCGACGGGCTACAGTCTCGCGGATATAGCGACCGAGGTCATTCTCGGCAAGTCATTAAAGGAGCTCGGAATCTTCGATCTCTACCCCGAGGAAAAGAAGAGATGGTACTGTAAGGTACCCGTGTTCTCCTATAAGAAGATCAACGGTATTGATGCCTACCTCTCCCCCGAGATGAAATCCACGGGCGAGGCTATAGGTTATGACGACGACCTCTACCGCGCATTCTACAAGGCTCTGCAGGCTTCGGGCATGACCGTACAGAACTACGGCACGGTGTTCGTAACTCTCGCAGACTCGGACAAGGAGGAGGCTCTGCCGCTTATCAGACGCTTCTACAACCTCGGCTTTAATATCGAGGCTACCCGCGGTACGGCTATGTACCTTAAGGAGCACGGCATAAGAACAAGGATCAAAAAGAAGATCAGCGAGGGCTCAAACGATATCCCCGAGGCCATAAGGCAGGGTCATATCGCCTACGTCATCAACACTTCAAGACTCGACTCCACCGACTCACAGAAGGACGGTCACGAGATCAGAAGCCTTGCCGTAGAGACCAACACAACAATGTTCACCTCTCTTGACACGGTAAGAGTTCTGCTTGACGTGCTTGAGGATATCACCATCACCATCTCCACCATTGACAGCTAAGGAGAGAAAATGAAGGACACGCAATTTACAGTTGTTGAAAATAAAAGGATAGCCCATAACACATATCTCTCTGTGCTTGAGGGCGACACCTCCGACATCACTGCTCCAGGGCAGTTTGTCAACATAAAACTTGACGGTCTGTATTTGAGGAGACCTATCTCGGTTTGTGATGTAGAGGGAAATAAGTTAACTATAATTTACAAAGTAGTGGGTGTAGGCACCGAAAAGATGGCTGCCGCTCCCACGGGAGAAAAATGGCTCACCCTCACCGGACTCGGCAACGGATACGATCTTAGTAAGTCCGGTGACAGGCCCCTGCTCATCGGCGGAGGCGCGGGTGTGCCTCCTATGTACCTGCTCGCAAGAGAGCTCGTCAAGGAAGGAAAGAGACCTACGGTCATCCTCGGCTTTGGCAAGGCAGATGAGGTCTTCTTTAAGGAGGAGTTTGAGGCGCTTGGGCTTCAGGTGATCGTCACCACTCAAGACGGCTCCTACGGTGTCAAGGGCTTCGTCACCGACGCTATGGATGATCTTCAGTACACCTACTTTTACACCTGCGGTCCCGAGCCTATGCTCAAGGCAGTATACAACAAGACAGAGACCTCGGGCGAGTTCAGCTTCGAGGAGAGAATGGGTTGCGGCTTTGGCGCCTGTATGGGTTGTACGTGCAAGACTAAGTATGGCAACAAGCGTATATGCAGAGACGGCCCCGTACTCGAGAAGGAGGAGATAATATGGTAAACACAAAGGTAAAGCTCTGCGGTATTGAGCTTGATAACCCGATTATCCCTGCCAGCGGAACTTTTGGTTTTGGCTATGAGTTCGCCGAGCTATACGACATCAACATACTCGGCTCTCTCTCCTTCAAGGGAACTACGCTTGAGCCACGTTTCGGCAACCCCTGTCCGAGAATCGCGGAGTGTGACTCCGGTATGCTAAACGCGGTAGGTCTTCAAAACCCCGGGGTGGACAAGGTCATAAAGACCGAGCTGCCGAAGTTAAGAGAGGTCTTCCGTAAGCCCTCTATGGCAAACGTATCCGGCTTCTCGCTTGAGGAGTACGTAGAAACAGTGAGAAAACTCGACACGGTAGAGGACATCGGCTGGTTTGAGATCAATATCTCCTGCCCCAACGTTCACGGCGGAGGAATGAGCTTTGGCACCTCGCCAAAGATGGCAGAGACGGTGACACGCGCGGTCAGGGACGTGACAAAAAAGCCGATAATCATTAAGCTCTCCCCCAACGTTACCGACATCGTGTCAATAGCAAAAGCGTGTGAGGAGGGCGGAGCTGACGGTGTCAGTCTTATCAACACTCTTATGGGTATGAGAATCAGCCTTAAGACCAGAAGGCCTATCATCGCTAACAAAACCGGTGGCTTCTCCGGTCCTGCGATCAAGCCGGTCGCTGTAAGAATGATATATCAGGTCTACGACGCAGTGAATATTCCGATAGTAGGCATGGGCGGCGTATCAAACGCCGAGGACGTGATCGAGCTTATGCTCGCGGGCGCTACCGCCGTTGAGGTCGGAGCGGCAAATCTCGTCAACCCCTACGCGTCAAGAGATATAATCCTCGACCTGCCCCGTGTAATGGAAAAGTACGGAATCAAATCACTTGAAGAAATAATAGGAGGCGCACACTAATGGGAAGAGACGTAATTATTGCTTGCGACTTTGCAAGCGCGGAGGAAACCTTTAAGTTTCTCGATAAGTTTGAAGGAAAGAAGCCCTTCGTAAAGATAGGAATGGAGCTGTACTATGCAGAGGGTCCCTCTATCGTAAAAGAGATCAAGGCTCGCGGACACAAGATCTTCCTCGACCTCAAGCTCCACGATATACCCAACACCGTAAAGAAGAGTATGGCGGTCCTCTCAAAGCTCGACGTCGATATGACGAACCTGCACGCGTCGGGCACAGTGGCTATGATGGAGGCTGCTCTTGAGGGTCTGACACGTCCCGACGGCACACGCCCCTTGCTTATCGCTGTAACCCAGCTCACCTCCACCAGTCAGGAGAGAATGGAAAACGACCTACTCATCAAGGAGCCTCTCGACGAGGTAGTAATGCACTATGCATCCAACGCGAAGCTCGCAGGACTTGACGGTGTAGTATGCGCTCCTCTCGAGGCAGGTAAGGTGCACGACAGATGCGGCAAGGATTTCGTCACCGTAACACCCGGCGTAAGATTTGCCGACGGTGACGTCGGTGACCAGGTAAGAGTTACCACCCCGGAAAGAGCAAAGGAGCTCGGCTCGGATTACATCGTAGTTGGCAGACCTATCACCGCGGCGGCGGATCCAGTTGCGGCATACGAAAGATGCTGCCGTGAATTTATAGGATAAACGGTATGAAAAAAATAGTTCTTATCGGCGACTCTATAAGGCAGATTGGATACGGCACCCCCGTGAGCAACCGTCTTTCCAACGAATACGAGATATGGCAGCCGGCCGACAACTGCCGTTTCGCTAAATATACCCTGCGCGGTCTTTGGGACTGGCAGGAGGGAATAAAGGGCGCGGATATAATACACTGGAACAACGGTTTGTGGGACGTCTGCGAGCTGTTTGGAGACGGCGCGTTTACTCCTATAGATGAATACGTGGATATTATGATCCGCTTGGCAAGACTCTTAAAGCAAAGGGCCACCACCGTGATATTTGCGACGACCACACCCGTGAGACCGGAAAATCCACACAACAAAAATTCAGTGATAGAGGCGTACAACAACGCGCTGGTGCCTAAGCTTATGGAAATGGGAGTTGTGATAAACGACCTCTACACACCTCTCTCAAATGACGTATACAGGTACATATCCGACGACCTGATCCACCTTTCCGAGGATGGAATATCTCTTGCGACGGATATGGTAGAGGCTGTCATCAGAAAAGAGGCCGAAAAGCTCGAGTACACCGAAAAGACGGGCTATGAGGCAAAGAAAACCTCGATTATCGGCGCACCCGTGTGAAATAAAATTCAAAAGGAGACCTGAAAATGGAAGGATATAAAAGAGAATTTATAAAGTTCCTTGAGGGCGCAGGCGTTCTCAAGTTTGGCGACTTCACCGCAAAGAGCGGCAGAAAGATACCCTACTTTATCAATGCAGGCGATATTAAAACCGGCGAGCAGATCTCAAAGCTCGGCGAGTTCTACGCAAGAGCGTATAAAGAAAAGCTCGGTGATACCAAGGCTGTGCTCTACGGTCCCGCATACAAGGGAATCTCTATCGCGGTATCGAGCGCTGTAGCCCTGGCAAAGGAAGGCCTTGATCTTCCCTTCTTCTTTAACAGAAAGGAAGCAAAGGATCACGGCGAGGGAGGTATCTTCGTAGGCTACACCCCAAAGGCCGGTGAAAATATCGTAATCGTTGAAGACGTTATCACCGCGGGCACTGCCATTCGCGAGAGCATGGAGATTCTCTCATCTCTCAAGGATACCAAAGTGATCGCCACCTTCGTTATGGTTGATCGCAAGGAAAAGGGCAAGACCGAGAAGTCGGCTATGGCAGAGGTAGGCGAGGAGTTCGGCTTCCCCGTATACTCCGTAGTTGACGTATATGATATAATCGAGTATCTTGAGGAGGATGAAAAGAACCGCGAGAACGTGGACCGCATCAAGAAGTACCTCGAGATCAACGGAGCAAAGGCGTAATGAGAAACCTTATTGATATCCTCGATTTTTCCACCGAGGAGCTCGACGAACTAATAGCTGTCGCAAACGATATTATTGATGACCCGGATAAATACCGCGATGTCTGTCACGGTAAGATACTCGGCACACTCTTTTTTGAGCCGTCGACGAGAACGAGACTGTCATTCACCTCTGCTATGATGTCGCTGGGCGGACAAGTGCTCGGCTTTGACAACGCCGCATCCTCATCAACCGCAAAGGGCGAAACGGTACAGGACACAATACGTATGGTATCCGCATACTCGGATATTATCGCTATGCGCCACCCGAAGGAGGGCGCCCCCATTGCTGCGTCGAGAGTCGCGACCGTGCCCATCATCAACGCAGGCGACGGCGGACATTATCACCCCACACAGACCTTGACCGATCTTATTACCATAAAGCGCAAATCAGGAAGGTTCAACGATCTCACCGTGGGTATCTGCGGCGACCTCAAGTACGGCAGAACGGTTCATTCGCTTATAGCAGCTATGTCAAGATACGAGAACGTACGCTTCGTTCTTATTGCTCCCGACGAGCTCAAGCTCCCCGACTACGTCAAGGAGGAGTTCTTAAAGAGCGGAAACTATGTCGAGACTGTCAACCTTGAGGAGGCTATTCCCTCCCTCGACATTCTCTATATGACGAGAATACAGGCCGAGAGGTTCCATGATCGCGACGAATACGAGCGACTCAAGGATAGCTATATACTCAACTTAAGCAAACTTAAGTATGCAAAAACCTCACTTTCCATACTCCATCCCCTCCCCAGAGTGAACGAGATAAGCGTCGATGTTGACGACGATCCGAGGGCGCATTACTTTGAACAGGCGGCTCTTGGAAGATACATAAGAATGGCGCTTATACTAAAGCTGCTTGATACCAAAGGTATTGATGACAGGCGCACCGACGGCGAAGAGGATGACACGCTCGAGTGCAGAAACCCCCATTGCCTTTCTCTCACCGAAAGAGGCATAAAAAAGCTGTACAAGGATGGCAAATGTATATATTGCGATCAGACGGCTTTTAAAAAGTAAATAAAAAAGCGGAAGGCTTACCGACTGTCGGCGCCTTCCGTTTTTTTATTATGCCGGGCTTAGCCCTCTGCATATTCCCTTATTCTTTTTCTTATAGCCTCAAGCTTTTCAATATCACAGACGTATTCACCTCTCGGCTTCACGAAGTTTTTGCTTCCCCTCGTCTCGTATGAATAACGAGGGATAAGCTGGACGTGATAATGATTGTTCGGCCCGTCACACATGGTGCAAAGGTAAACCCTCTCGCAGCCGTAAATTTCTCTGATCGCTCTCATAAGCTCTGCAGAAAGCCTTACGATCCTCTCGTTGAGACTGTCGGGAGCCTCGCTCATATCATGGTAGTGTTCTACCGAGAAGATACACGCGTGCCCCTCTGCTCTCGGGTTACCGACAAAGAAGCACTCGAGCTCCGAATCGGCAAAGATCAGCTTATCCGATATATCACCGTACAGGCTGCCCCCGTGCTCTCTGTTGAAGCATGTGGGACAGATACCGAGGTCAACAAGCTCTGCAGGCGTTTTCAATAACAGCTCTTCTTCGGTATACATATTATTCGCCCTTCTTTTTTGGGCCGCGTCGCTTCGCAGCAGCCTTGACGTCGTTACAGGAGTTGATATACAGATTTATCGTGGTCTCAAGAGTTTCTCTCAGAGCCTTTCGCATAGGATCGGGCATAGAGCGGGAGCGCCTGTACAGCTTGAGCAGGTGGAGTTCCTCCTCCGAGAGCTCGGATGTATCACGTCTTAAAGGCATGTCCATAAGCTCACCGATATTCACCTTGAACACCTCGGAGAGCTTCGGGAGCATTTTCATAAATGAGGCCGATCTTGCGCGTCGCCAGTTGTTGACGGTCTTGTCTCCGAGGCCCATGGCTCTCTCGAAGGCCGCATCACTCTCAAACTCTGACTCTATAAGCGCGAGTATCCTGACTCTTATACGTTCGGTATTATCCGCCTTCATCTCTTCTTCCCCTTTCCTTTCGTTTTACCGCCCTTTCCTCTTGGCGCGTCGAGGTAGAATGGGCGTTTTTTATCGTCCTTTTCCGCGTTTTTACTTGACACGGGTGCGGACTTCTCTTTATTTTCCATCGGTTTTTTCTTCGGCGCGCTCTTCTGCGCCTTCGGCTTCTTTGTGCTGAAGCCGAAGCTGCCGAGCTTCTCTCCGAGGGCAAAGTATTCGCCGTGCGCGTAGGCCATAAGATCAGCCTTATCAAAGCGTATCTTACCCGCCTCGTCAATAATAGACTCATCACTCGACACACTGACTATGTCTGCGATAAATACGTCGTGAGTACCCATCGGGATAACCTCAACGACTCTGCACTCAAGTGCGAAGGGACACTCCGCAATAGTGGGTGCGGCTACCTCCTTGCTCTCTACCTTAGTCAGCTTGCATTCCTTGAATTTATCCACCTTTGCTCCTGTGTATATGCCTACGTAATCAACCTCTCTCGCCTGCTTTGCGGTAGTGAGATTGATGACAAACTCGCCCGTTGCTTTAAGCAGCTTGTACGAGTGTCTTTCCGGTCTTACCGAAATGTAGGTTCTCGGTGGTATCGTCGAGAGAATACCCGTCCAGCCGATGGTGATTATATTGGAGTTTTCCATATCGCCGACCGTAACCATTACCGGCGGCAGGGGAGCGGTCAAGGCTCCCGCCTTAAAGCTTTTTCTCGCCATCTTCACTCCACCTTAAAGCTTCTCGTTTTTTCTCTCCCCCTCAAGCATACCGATCCAAAGCTTGGTGAGTATGCAGTCGGGAACGAGCTTGAAGAGCAGGTGCTGGAGCTTGGTGTACCAATTAGTGACACACATAGCCCTACCCTTGATTGAGGCCTTAATGCATCTTCTAACGACGTCCTCACACTTCAGAAGAGGCTTCATAGCCTTCGGGTGAGTGTTTCCGTTAGCAACGGACTTGCCGAGAAACTCGGTCTCTACCCAACCCGGACAGAAGCAGGTCGCCCTGATGCCGTATTTCTTGAGCTCGTAATTAAGCGACTTGGTATAGTGAAGCACAAACACCTTACTCGAGGAATAAATATTGAAATAAGGGAGGGGCGTAAAGCAGGAGCCCGATCCGAGCTGAATGATCCTTCCGCCTATCTCCATATAAGGCACAGTCATATGTGTGAGAAGAACCAAGGCCTTGACGTTGAGATCGATCATCTTCACGACCTCACCCTCCGAGATCTCATCGAAGGCGCCGAAGTTACCAAAGCCCGAGGCGTTGATAAGAAAGCCGACCGAGGGTCTCTCTGTCTCAAGGGCAGAGCGCACCTTATCTATGCCCTCCTCGGTAGTCAGATCAGCGCCGATTATCTTAGCCTTTACACCAAGCTCGTCGGCAAGAGCCTGCATCCTTTCCTCATTACGAGCGACGAACCAAAATTCGTCTATAAGTCCAAGCTTTGATAGCTGTCTTGCAAACTCGCTTCCTATTCCACCGGACGCGCCGGTTATAATTGCAACAGACATAGCTGTCTCCTTTCAAAGTCGATCTTTTTCTGCCCCAAGGGCATCTGTCAGTATTTTTTCAATTTCAGAATACGTAAGAGCTCGGTTTATCTCTGCCCTGATAGCAGCCGCGCCTCTGAATGAGTGCAGATACATAGCGATCTGCTTTCTTGCCTCGGGCACCGCAACCCGTTCGCCTTTATCCTCAATAGAGAGTCTTAATTGCAAAAGCGCTGTCTCCACCTTCTCATCGAGCGTTGGCTCGGTGTACTCCTCACCACAAAATATGCTCTTTATCTCTTTGAAGATAAAAGGATTGCCGACAGCTCCGCGCCCTATGGCGATTCCGTCCGCTCCTGTTTCGTTAAGCATAGTCACAGCGTCGTTGACAGAGAGTATATCTCCGTTAGCTATAACGGGTATATGTACGCTTTGCTTTACTTTTTTTATAGTTTCTCGGTCAACACAGCCGGAATACATCTGCGCCTTTGTCCTACCGTGTACGGTAACGAGCTCGGCTCCGCCGGCCTCCGCCGCGAGCGCGCACTCCACAGCGTTTATACTATCAGCGCTGATTCCCGTGCGGTGCTTTACCGTTACGGGAAGGTCTGTACTCCCCTTCACCGCCCTGACTATTTTATAGATAAGCTCAGGATCACGCATGAGAGCTGAGCCCTCGCCGTTGGAGAATATCTTGTGTACAGGACATCCCATATTGATGTCTATTGCAGAGGGGGAAACATAGCCCTCACCCCACTCTCTGTTCGAGAGTATCTCTGCGGCGCGCCCCATAACGTCAGGCTCACTGCCGAATATCTGCAGGGCAACAGGTCCTTCGTCAGCCCTTATTCTCGCTAAGGAAAACGTCTTTTTATCTCCAAAAGTCACCGCCTTGGCGCTGATCATCTCCGTAACGGAATACTCCGCGCCCATAAGGTGACAGACACGGCGCATTGCCCTGTCGGAAAAGCCCGCCATCGGCGCTAAAAACAAACCGTAGCGAAGCTCTGTATTTCCAATTTTCATCTTACAGACCCAAGAATGAATGCCATCATTTCATCAAAGGGAAAGGATGAATAAAATCCCGCGTCTATAACACCAGTAACGGTAAGCACGACGACCAGTACGATAGTCAATGCATAGATAGCTCCGCCGACTATGGCCGCTATGCCGCACACCTTGGCGTAATCCTTTCTCGCCTCTTCCTCGCGGAGCACCAGCCAAAGGATCAGACCAAGTACAGGCATTCCAACACACACGTTAGCAAGCGTTCCCTTTAGAGCCGATCGTGCTTTGCCGGGGTGAGTGTATCTCCAAAGGAACCAAATGATAAGTCCGGCCTCCCAACAAAGGAAGGATACGATGGCGATAAGAAGGCTTCCCTTCGTGTCGTAGGCCGGAGCATAGCCGTTTGGCCCATACATATTATTGAACGGATTATGGTTTACATGCGGATTATCTCCGCTCACTCTTGCACCGCAGCTCGGGCAAAAGATGGCGTTTTCATCAATTCTATTTCCGCAATATTTACAAAATTTCATTATGTTCTCCTTTCAAAAGGCGGTATCCGTGTTAATTTATCGCCTTCAGTTTATCCAAAACGGTAAAGTCAGAGTCATCCCATTCGGTGCCGTCACTCGAGAGTGAGCCAAGCACTACGGTCTTGTTTTTACCGTGATAATCACTACCTGCAGAAGCAAGGAGTCCGCGCTCCTCCGCTATATTAACGAGCTCAAGCGACTCCTCTTTTGAGTATCTTGAGTAAAAACACTCAAGTCCCATAAGTCCCAGAGATTTCAGAGCCTCAACACGCGGCAAGAGCTCCTCTCGCGTAAGGCGTCTTTCCCTCTCACCTCCAAGGGGGTGAGCGTACACCGGTACACCGCCCGACCCAAGGATAGCGTCTATAGCTTCACCTGCGTCGATCCTGTCATCGGGAAAGCCTTCCACCTTAAGATATTTATCAAAGGCATCTGCCACGTCACGTGCAAGCCCGCGCTTGATGATGAGTCTTGCAAGATGAGGTCTGGCAACCGAGTTCAGGGAATGGAGCCAGTCTATCTCGTCATCGGTAAATTCTATGCCAAAATGCTCCTTAAGATACTTAAGCCTTGCCTCAAGCTTGAAAAGTCGCATTTTTCTACCATGCTCAACCGCGCGAATAAGCTCGGGGTGATCAAGTTCAAAACCGTAACCGAGAATATGACACTCAAAGTCGATGTCCCCCTCATATTTGCACGAGAACTCTATACCCGTGATAACTTTTACACCATCTACAGGTATTTTCAAGGCCTCTTTTGAACCCGCCAGCGTATCGTGGTCTGTTATCGAGATCACCGATATTCCCGCCTGCTTTGCGAGGCTTATAAGCTCGCTCGGAGTATCAGAGCCGTCGGAGGCTGTAGTATGAAGATGAAGATCGATCTTAGACATTTTCTTTTGCCTTTTTATCAGCCCTGTTAAGCAGCCATACGCAAACTAAGGTAAGGGCAGCCGCGACAGCTCCGGCAAGGAAGATCTCGGGAGCGGGTATATACTCGGTGGTCATAGCGTCCGCGCCGGCGTTCTCAAGCGGAACGTTCATAGCCTTGTTAATGCCGTTGCCTATCATAGGTCCGACGATCATAGGGATAAGCACGCTGAACACCATTCTTACGCCCTGCAGCTTGCCCGCCGACTCGGGGGGCGTGTTGTCTCTGACAATAGCTCCCGAAAGCGCGCAAACAGAGATATATCCGGTAATCATAACAAATCCGGAGATGCCGAAGAATATGAGATTTGCAGCGTGTCCCATCCCTCTTGCCATATACATCGCAAAGAGGCCGAAGGCCATAATGCCCGAGGCAAGGTACAAAAGCTGCTTTTTATCCTTCTTATCCGAGAGCCTTCCGAGAAAGACGTTGATAACAGCACCAAGTCCTATAGCGACTCCGAAGACTATGCTGTACTCAAGCACGGAGAAATGAAGATACGTCTTCATATAGATTATAAGGTAAGGCATGAATATCTGACACGCTATACCGTACACGAGAATGATAAGGAAGGCCGCGTAAAGGCTCGGATTCCCCTTTACTACGGATGGTCTAAAGCCGTAGAATATATCCTTTAACGTACCGTTTCTCTCAAGGGTTTCACTATCCTTAATGATAAAAATGCCAACGATACCGGAAACAGATATTACTATACCGAGAAGAAGGAACACGGTGGAGTAGCCGCCGAGCATCTCCACAAGGATACCGAAGCCGCCCGCCACTATAAGCATGGCGATAAGAGGAAGGATAGCAAGAACGCCTTCTACCGTACCGCGGAAGGAGGGCCTCGTATTATCCGTAACCCAGGCGTTGAATGCCGCGTCGTTCGCGGTAGAGCCAAACAGAGTCATAACACAGTCGCCAACGATAACTGCGGCGAGGGTTATGGATACCGCCGTCTCAAGCTCCACACCGAAAATACTCATCGCAAGCTCGGGAGAGAGGTAGCCGAATATAGCCACGGTAACACCCCAGATGGCGTAACCGATGGATATGAACTTACGTCTGTTGCCAACTCTGTCGGAGAGAGCGCCCGCAACCAGCGTGGTGACCGTCGCCATAACTCCGCTGAGCTGTACCATAAGTGTTATCGCGCCAAGATCCTTGGCAACCGTGTCAAATACGAAGAGGTTGAAATACATATTCTCAACGCTCCACGCTATCTGTCCGACCAGGCCGAACAGTATAAGGATCAACCAATTATTTTTTCCAAAAGTCTGTCTTTCACTCATAATCTCATTCCTTTTCCGAGGACTCATCATCCTCGTCTAAAATATCACCGAGAATATCGTCGAGCTGATCGTCAAAATCATCTTCAAAGAGATCCTCCTCATCAGTCTCATCATCCTCGGGTAGATTGTCGAGCAGGCTCTCATAGATCTCAAAAACACGCTCGATTATCCCGTCGTCCACGACGAGCCTTAGTGATCTTTCTCCGTCCTCCCGAGTCTCGATCGAGAAGACTATGCCCTCGTCCTCCGCTATATCCTCGTTTGGAACAGCCAAAGAGAGTATGGCATACACCTTTCCTTCAAGCGGAATGAGCGCGGCCTGCTCAAACTCTGTAGGCTCGCCCTTAGAATTAAAAAGCACTATGTTGTCATTGTTATTCTCGTCAAAAAGCTTATCTATTGCTGACGGATTGTTTTCCATAGTATTTTCTCCTTTTTGTGGAAGAGAGCCCCCAAAAGCCGTACACGGGTGGGGGCATCTCATTATTTTTACTTATTTCTCTCGTAGATCTCGCGGAACTGGTTTACGCAATCCTTGAAGTCATCTATAGCGCTGGTGATGACCTCAGGCTTGGTCATATCTATGCCCGCAACGAGGAGGCTGTCAAGGGGCGACTTCGAGTTGCCGCACTTGAGGAAGTCGATGTACTGAGAAACGTATTTTTCACCCTCGCTTTCGATCCTCTTGACTATAGCGGATGCCGCGGAGATGCAGGTAGAGTACTTGTAAACGTAGAAGCAGGAATAGAAATGAGGTATTCTCATCCACTCATAAGCGATCTGCTTATCTACCGCAACGTCCTTGCCAAAGTACTTCTTAACGAGCTTATAGTACTTCTTGTTGATGACCTCGGCAGTGAGGGGTTCCCCTTTTTCGACAAGGGCATGCATATCTCTCTCAAACTCTGCGAACATGGTCTGGCGGTAGAGCGTTCCCTTATAGGTCTCCATGAGCTCGTTTAAGATGTAGAGCTTCTCGGTATCATTCTCGGACTCGCGCAGCTTCTTATGCGCCATGAGGAGCTCGTTGACAGTAGAGGCAACCTCGGCGACGAAAATTCTGTAGCTCGAGTTATGGGGCTCATTGTATTTGATCGAGAAGTAGGAGTGCATCGAGTGTCCTGCCTCGTGAGCAAGTGTTGAAACGTTGTCAAAGGTGCCGTTGAAGTTTAAGAGAATGTATGGCTCGGTGCCGGGGCAACCGGAGGAGAAGGCGCCGCCTCTCTTGCCCTTAGTGGGATAAACGTCTACCCAGCCGCGCTCGGTAAGGCCTGCCTTCAGAGTATTGTAGTATTCATCACCAAACACTTCAACAGCGGCAAGAGTCTCCTCTACCGCCTCCTCATAGGTGTACTTTTTATCAAGTGCGGATATGAGGGGAGCATACACGTCGTAAAGGTGGAGCTTATCAACTCCGAGCACCTGACGCTTGAGCTCGTAGTAATCATAAAGAGGCTTAAGTCCGCCGTTCACCGCGGAAATAAGGTTATTGTAGATAACGGGTGTAACCTCGTCGTAGAAGGTGTAGGACTCAAGCGAGCTCTTGAAGTTTCTCGCCTTGGCAAGAGTTGTTCTCTCCTTGATATGATTGGAATAAAGAGAAGCGAAGGTGTTGCCGAACTGCTCGTAGGTCTTGTAAAGAGTACGGAAGGCAGACTGGCGCACCCTTCTGTCAGTGCTCATAAGGAAGGGAACGTAGTTGGTGTCGGTAAGCTCCACCTGCTTGCCCTCTGAGTTACGGATCTTGCCGAACTTAAGGTCAGCGTTGGCAAAGAGACTGCGGGTCTGGTTGTTGCCGCCGAGGAAGTCCTGCATCTTGGACATAAGCTGCTCGCACTCATCGGAGAGCGTGTGATCTCTGTCTCTGACGTTGAGCTCGATCGTACGGCGGAAGGTCTCGAGCGCGGGATATTCCTTAAACCACTTGTCGAGCGTCTCGGAGTCAACTCTGAGAAGATAGGGGGAGACGAACCAGGATACGGTGCCTGCCATGACCGCAAGGTTTCTTACTCTCGCGTCAAGAGCCTGGTAGGCGTTGTTGGTGGTCTCGACCGAGAAATTAAGGGAGGCGTACTGCCAGAGCTTCTCAATGACCGCCTCAATATCGGTCATAGCTCTGAGAGCATTGTAGAGTCCCTCAGCAGAGGAAAGCATGGTCTTCTCGTGAATGGCAAATTCCTTTACCATCTTCTCAGCCTTAGCGTAATCCTCAAAGAATGCTGCCTCATCCTTGTAGATGACAGACAGATCCCATTTATACTTTTTGTCCACGTCTTTTCTTTCAAGTGCCATAATTTAAAAAATCTCCTTTTGCGTTTTTCTTTCATTTTATCATACTTTCGTACTTTTTACAATAGAAAATAAAATATTTACGAATTGTTCGTTTTTTGTTTAATATAGAACAAAAAATAAAAAATTCCATTGATTAACAAAATTTATGTAAAAATATATTTAAATGTTCATAATTATGTGGTATAATTATTCAGTAAATTATTCATGAAGGATTATCATAAAGATGTTAAACTTGAGATCAATCGGGAAGGATTACGTCACTTCCTCAGAGACGGTACATGCATTAAAAGGCGTTTCCATCTCCTTTAGAAAAACAGAGTTTGTCTCCGTCTTAGGCCCTTCCGGCTGTGGAAAGACAACTTTGCTTAACATTATCGGTGGTTTAGACCATTATACCGACGGCGACCTTATGATAGGCAGTCGCTCGACGAAGGAGTATACCGACAAGGACTGGGACGTCTACCGTAACCACAGAATAGGCTTTATATTCCAAAGCTACAACCTCATTCCCCACCAGACGGTGCTTGCAAACGTTGAGCTCGCGCTCACCATCGCAGGCATTGATAAGGAAGAGAGAGTCAGACGCGCCAAGATCGCGCTCGATAGAGTCGGTCTGTCCGGCCAATACAACAAGAAGCCCAATCAGCTCTCCGGAGGCCAATGCCAGAGAGTAGCGATAGCAAGAGCGCTGGTAAACGACCCGGAGATACTACTCGCAGACGAGCCCACCGGAGCTCTCGACACCGTGACCTCGGTGCAGATAATGGAGCTCATCAAGGAGATCTCCAACGAGCGACTTGTAATCATGGTCACTCACAATCCGGAGCTTGCCGAGCAGTATTCCACGAGAATAGTAAGGCTTCTCGACGGCGAGATCATCGAGGACACAAACCCCATGACCGAGGAGGAGATCGAAGCAGAGCTCAAGGCCGAAGAAGCCGAAAGGCAGGCATCCGAGGAGGAGGCGAAGGCTCTCGCTGAGGCGACCAAGACCGCCAAGGATAAGATCAAAAGCATCGGCAAAAAAATAAAAAATAAGCGTCAGCAAAAGGCGAAGATGTCCTTCTTCACCGCCTTTATGCTCTCTGCAAAGAATCTCTGGTCAAAGAGAGGCAGAACCGCGCTTGTTGGATTTGCCGGCTCGATCGGCATCTTCGGTATCGCGACCGTACTTGCGTTCTCTGCGGGTATCAAAGGGTACGTTGCATCCATGCAGGACGATATGCTTTCGGGTAACCCCATTATGATAACCCAGACTGCCTATGACTTTGACATAGTGACAGATATGATGAACGACGTGCTCCCTGTGGATGAGATAAGAGAGGAGCACAAGGTATACATCGACTCGCTGATAGAGTACATAGCGAAGATGGATAAATACTCAAATTCCTTCTTTATCAAAAACACCATTTCACAGCAATATACCGATTACGTTAAGGCTATGCCGAAGGAATACTACAATGCAATGACCTTCAACTACGGCATAGATCCCACCTACTCGATCTTCACCAATTTCGTGCACTCCACCCCCGGCGGCAACACGGCAACCTCGCGAATATCCATCGCCGCGCTTACCGAGATGTATACCTCGGTGCTCAAGGAGACCGAATACGGCGACTACTCAAACTACATCACACAGCTCGTCCCCTCCTTCAGTCAGGCGCCCAACGATCCGGACTATATCCGCTCACAGTATGACGTGTACGGCGAGGTGGCGGATGAGGTAGACGAGGTAATGCTCGTTCTCTCCAAGAATCAGGAGATCTCCGACGTGCTGCTCGCAAGACTCGGTATCTTCACAGAGGCAGAGTTCTACAACCTCGTGTACAAGACTGCAACTATGTCCGAGCCCAAGGAGGGCGAGGAGGTGAAGCCCGAGACGGAGCTTATGAAGGAGCTCTATGATCCCGCGCTTGACGTCGAATTCTTTGACTACTCCGAGCTGCTCTCGGGTAAGTACACCTTCACCTGGTACCCCAACGATACCCTCTTCACCAAGAACAGCGGCATGACCTCTCAGTTAAATCCCTTCAGCTATCACCACGACGCTAAGGATATTGAGGACGAGGGAATTGATCTTAAGATAACCGGTATCCTTATCGCAAACGAGAACTACCACTTCGGCTGTCTCACCCCCGGTATCTACTACACCGAAGCGCTCACAGACCACATTCTTGAAACCAACGCCAATAGTGAGATCGTAAACTACGTCAAGGAAAAGGGAGGTATTCCGTCCTTTGTTTCCAACGGTATCCCCATGGGCGTGTATTACAAATATACATACAGACACTTCTTCCCGAAGACTCTCGATAACGGAAGTACAGAACTCTTTGCCGAGACCTACGGACTTCTCGGCGGCTCATTCAGCATCGAGGACGCTATGGACTCCATGGCCGATATGATGGGTGGCGGCTCGGGATCGAGTGGTGAGGGCGGAAGCTCCGGCGGATCGGGATCCGGCAATACCGGAACAAGCGTGAACATAAACGCTTTAGCAAACATGAAGACTATTTCGCTGCGCATGATAGGCGGTGACACGGTCGCAAGCAGTATCAAAATCTACCCCTTGAGCTTTGACTCCAAGGATCTTGTAACGCAGTATCTCGATAAGTGGAACTCCGATGACGTGCTCAATATAGGCGGTGTCGACTACACCCACGAGGAGCGCGGTAACGTTAAATACAACGACACGCTCGAGCTCATCATCAGTATGATAAACACGATGATCGATATCATCTCCTACGCCCTCATCGCGTTCACCTCGGTATCGCTTATCGTATCCACTGTTATGATCGGTATTATAACCTATGTATCGGTTGTTGAGAGAATCAAGGAGATCGGTGTTATCAGATCTCTTGGCGGACGTAAGAAGGACGTCAGACACCTCTTCAATGCTGAAACCTTCATAATCGGATCGCTGTCCGGACTGATAGGCATCATAGCGACCTACGGACTCTCTGCTCTCTTGAGCGCAGGCCTTGCTCCCCTTATCAACTATTCGAATATTGCCTTCTTGCGCGCGAGCGATGCGCTCCTGATGGTGCTTCTCAGCATAGGCTTGACTTTGATCTCTGGACTTATCCCCGCGTCGAGTGCTGCAAAGAAGGATCCCGTAGTAGCGCTCAGAACCGAATAATTTCACACGGTAGACCACTTCTGCGGTCAGCCATGGGACACCGACCTATACTCGGTGTCCCTTTTATTTTGCAAAATGACTCCCTTGCTTGTTGACTTTTTTTCCTATAAATGTTATACTGATTCAGTAAGTATTTTGTGAAAAGGAGGTGCCGGGAATTGAAGAATATAGTTATGGGAATTATCGCTCACGTTGATGCGGGCAAGACCACACTCTCAGAGGCTATACTCTACAAGAGCGGAGCGATAAAGGAGCTCGGACGCGTGGACAAGCGCGACGCGCATCTGGACACGTATTCTCTTGAAAGAGAAAGAGGCATCACCATTTTCTCAAAGCAGACGGTGTTCGATTATAAGGATACTCACGTCTCGCTCATCGACACCCCCGGTCACGTAGATTTCTCCTGCGAAACCGAGCGTTCGCTCTCGGTTCAGGACTACTGTGTGCTCGTTATCAGCGCGACAGACGGTATCAAGCCTCATACAAGGACACTTTGGCAATTGCTCGCGGCGAGGAAGATACCTACTTTTATATTTATCAATAAAACCGATATCTGTGACAGAACGAGAGAGGAGCTCTTCTCTGAGGTGCGCACCGTCCTATCGGATAAGTGCGTAAACTTCTCCCACCCCGACACCTACGAGTTCTTCGACGAGGTCGCGGGCAAGGACGCCTCACTCATCGAGGAGTTTCTCGAGACGGATATGCTTACGGATGAAAGTATTGCCGCAGCAATAAGAAAAAGGCTCGTCTTCCCTTGCTTCTTCGGATCAGCCTTGAAGCTAAAGGGTGTGGACGAGCTGCTCGAGGGCATAGACCGTTTTTCGCGTGAAACACCCTACCCCGTGTCACTTTTCGGCGCTAAGGTCTACAAGATTCAGAGAGACCAAAACGGCAGGAGAATGACTCTTGCAAAGATCACGGGAGGCACTCTTCTCCCAAAAACGACGATTGAGTTCAGGAATAGATCGGGAGAGCAGATCAGCGAGAAGGTGGAGGAGATACGTCTGATTACTCACGATAAATCAAAGCCCCTGAAGGAGGCGGTAAGAGGTACGTTGTGCGCCATCATCGGCCCGACCGAAACCGCAGCAGGTACAGGCATAGGAATAGAGGCCAACGACTCATCCATGCTCTCTCCCGTCCTCGATTACAGAATGATACTCCCTCGCGAGGTGAGCCCGTACGACGCGTACTTAAAACTTACCGCGCTCGCAGAGGAGGATCCATCGCTCGGCATAAATTGGGTAGCCGGAGCAAAAGAGATCCGCATCAGTCTGATGGGCGAGATACAGCTTGAGGTACTGAAAAGGCTTATCAAGGAAAGGCTCGGCATCGCGGTCGAATTCGACGAAGGCAGCATACTCTACCGCGAGACGGTAGACACGGAGGTTATCGGCTCGGGACACTTTGAGCCCCTAAGACACTACGCGGAGGCGCACGTCAGAATAGAGCCTCTTCCCGAGGGTAGCGGAGTCATATCCGCAAGCGACTGCTCTACCGATGATCTATCATCAAATTGGCAGCGCCTCGTCCTCACACATATAGATGAAAGAGTACATCGCGGCGTACTTATCGGCGCTCCTTTGACCGATGTAAAAATCACTTTGATAGGAGGCAAGGCTCATCTCAAGCATACCGAGGGCGGAGACTTCCGTCAGGCGACCTACCGCGCTATAAGGCAGGGCTTAATGAAGGCGAGATCGGTGATACTTGAGCCCACCTTTGACTTCCGTATCGAGGTGCCTACGGACTATCTCGGAAGAGTTATGACGGATATAACGAATATGCACGGCACGGCAAAGGCGCCCGAAATACATGAGAGTATATCGATCCTCGAGGGTAACTGTCCTGTCGCAACTATGCGCTCATATGCGGGGGAGCTTCGCGCCTTCACGCGCGGCGAGGGTAAGATCACGATGAACGTTGGAGGATACGCCCCCGCACACAACCAAGACGAGATAATCGCGAATAGCGGATACGATCCCCTCCTTGACGAGAGAAACCCCGCAAGCTCGGTATTCTGCAAGGCAGGAGCAGGATATGCCGTCCCCTGGGATGAGGCAGACGCCATGATGCACGTAAAGATCGACGGCACCGAAGAGCCCATCGACGAGGTATCCGAGGTTCCTGTAAGAGCCAGAGCAATAAAATACAGCGGGACGGTAGAAGAGGATAAGGAGCTCATGCGCATCTTTGAGGCAACCTACGGCAAGATAAAACCGAGAAAGGCTGCAGAGAGAAAAGAGAACAAGGCTCCCGACACGCCGAGAAAAAGAAGCAAGCCCTACAAAAATCTCGAGGAGTACGTCATACTCGACGGATACAACGTAATATTCGCATGGGAGGAGCTCGCGCGCACCGCAGAGGTCGATCTCGCTCTGGCAAGAGATATGCTGACGAGAATAATGTGTAGCTACACAGCATTCCGCAAATGTCACGCGACAATAGTCTTTGACGCGTACAAGCGCAAGGGCGGCGAAGGAAGCGAGGAGGAGTGCGGAAACGTCAAGGTAATTTACACAAAGGAAGCCGAGACCGCAGATGCCTACATTGAAAAAGCGAGCAAAGCGCTTGTAGACAGCTATACGGTAAGAGTCGTAACCTCTGATCTTGAAGAGCAATACGTGGTACTCGGACACGGTGCTCTGAGAGTCAGCGCAAAGGAGTTTCGCCACGAGATCGAGAACACGACAAGCGAGATAAACGAGACTATTGATAGGATGAAATATAAATCAAAATCATAAAAAAACAAAGTGCTCATCTTAACAGGATGAGCACTTTTTCTTAACCCAAAAGAATTCTTGCGCAGAGAGTTCTTTTATTCATTTTATAGGGATAATGTAAATAAAGTTTTACTTTCTGTACGATTAACTATCTGCATGAACTTTGAGGTCATTTTAATCGAGCGTTCATTCTCGTTTAAAATTTCCGCATTTACAGTAGTGAGTCCTATATTTCTTGCAAGCTCAATAAGCGCCATTGTCGCGCGTGAGCCTACTCCCTTTGAGTGATAATCCGGAAGAACCCGTACGGCTATGGAGGCAGAGCCTCTGTAATCAAAATCGTAAAGTGTCGCCTCGCCGACGAACTGTCCTCCCTCGCGAATAGCCAGAGCAATAGCGACTCCGTCCTCTATCTCACGCCTTGCAACGTTTAAATAAAAGCTCACATCAGCGCCGGGGTTGTCAGCATAGACGTCATAACCCCAGTATCTGTTGAGGCTCCTGTCGCGGCAGAGCTCGGCGTATTTGTCCTTATCGGCGTCGCATATCTCATCAAGCGTAATACCCTCAAGCTCGATCGAGGGAACGGTGTCGAGCATATCACACTCGTTGTTCACCTTGATATAAAAGGAATCGTCATCATCCTCATAGGTAAAGGCATCGATATGCGGAAAGACGGAGCATAAAAATTCGATCTCATCGCGCGGAACGTCCGTGATAATAAGAGGTATAAGCTCTCGCCGTGAATATGAAGCCAAGCATAAAAGAGCTTCTTCGGCGTCAGCCTCCTCGCTCAGCATAAAAGGGAGAGGAAAAACGTATCTTTCCCCATCGTATATCCTCGCAAAAAGCACCTCGTCAAGATAGGCAAAGGCCAAGGACATCTCCTCGGACACCGTCTCGGAAAGATAGGAAACGATCTCTGATGCATCCTCCAAAAGCTCGGAGGGGATGCCTATAAGCTCTGTTATTTTTCCTTCTTGAATAAGGACTTCGCCTTCTCGAGCGCCTTCGCAAGATATGCCTTCGATTTCTCGAAAATGAAGCTGATCCATCCCTTGAATCCTCTCCTTTCCTCGGTATCCTTAGCGGAGTACTCGATGTTCGGAATTATTGGAACGTGCATAAGAGAGGTGAATACACCGTCCTCCTCTGTGGATGAAAATCTCACGTCCATAGCGTTGGCAAGCTTCATACACGATCTGAGACCGACTCCGTTCTTTTGTGCCTCATCCGGGTTAGAACGTATATAATTGCTAACCTTAATTGTCATTTCATCGGTTTCCGCGCCAATATACACGGTAACAGGCTTTTCTTTATCCGCGTATTTCATGATGTTCGAGAACACATTTTCCACTATTCTCATAAGCTGCGGAGGATCGGTGACGACTACCACTTTTTCGAGATAATCGTTAGGCTCATTTTCGAAGTTAAAGTCAATCTCGTACCCCTGCTCTCTAAGGAGGAATACGTGTCCTGAGAGCATCTGATCGATAAGAGTTCTTGCATCGCACTCTTGGACAGAGACTTCAATACCTCCGCCGTAAGCAAGGAAGTAGCTGAACATATCGTCAGACATTTTCTTCAGTCTCATCGCAGTTCTCTCTGACGCGTCGATATATTGCTGCATATCCCCCTCGGGAGCATTCAGCTTCATAATATCAAGATATCCGAGAAGCACGGTGAGTGGCGTTCTTATATCGTGCGACATGGCGGTAATGAGCTCACGGTTTGCCTCAAGCGCTGCGCGCTCCTTACCGATGTTCTCAAGCATCGAGCTCCTCATATACTCAACGTCGGTGCAAAGTCTTGTTATCTCGTCCTCACCGTCAGCGGTTATGGTGCGCTCCATATCTCCCTCAGCAACCGCGGTTACCTCTCTGCCGAGTCTTGTAATCCTCTTAGTAATATCAAAGAAGTAGAACCACATGACGAGGATAAGGCCGCCGAACGCGAGAATTATTGAAACAATGTTGAATATGTCATAGTAGAAGTACTCTGTGTAGTCAACCATAGAAGCAAGGAGCACACCGTCAGAAGCTACTATCGGGTATGATCCGCCCGCGACCGCCTCGGCGATAAGCTCATCTCTTGTAGGAGGCTTGACCGTAATACCTGGAGACGGATATTTTCCGTCTTCCTTGCCGTCTTCCTTGCCGTCCTCTTTGCCGTCCTCCTTGTCCGTGCTACCGCCCTCGGAGTCAGTGTCGGAGCCTTCCGAGCCTTCGCCCGATCCCGTGCCGTCCGATCCGTCGCCGACTGTACCATCGCCACCGTCCGTGCTTCCGCCGTCCTCGGTGCCGTCACCTGTGTCGGTGCCGCCGGAAGTATCACCGTCTCCTCCGCCATCGGTACCCGTATCGGGATCGTTTTCTCCCCCGTTTTCTACCGAATTATCGGGGTTATCATCTGCATTTTCTTTGTTTTCTCCTGATTCATCCCCATTTTCGTCTTCATACTGGCCGGATTCAAACAGGAGCTGATCATCCTTGTATATAAGGATATAGAGATATCTGTTTTCCTGCGCCCACTCGGCTATTTTCTTAGTGTCGCTGCAGCTCAAGCCGTTGCTCGTCACAAAGCTTTGTAAATCGTTCTTATGCTCCTCCGCCCTCTCAGCCTTGCTCTCACTCGACAGATATTCATTTTCAATATACCTGTCAAAGAGGAAGTTGGAGACAAAGAAGAGCGCTAAAGCGATACCCACAGCGAAAAGAAGCATGCTGAGCATCGTAAACCTCAGGGAGGAATACGACTTGACCGAGAGGATCTCCTTGCGCTTAAGCTTCTCTCTAATCAACCTGATATCCCTTTCCCCATACCGTCCTGATGACCTTCTGTCCGCTCGCGCTGTCCTCAAGCTTGCGTCTTAGATTCAGGATATGGACCGTAACGTTGTTGCCGGAGGAGGCAAGAGGGATCTCACCCCATACCGCGCGGTATAGCTCGTCGGAGCTGACGACACGGCCGCGATTCTTGACAAGGTAGATGAGCACGTCCACCTCCTTGTCTCTCATATCTATTCTCACGCCGTTCTTGGCAACCTCACGGGTGTCAACGTTGACGGTAACGCCGGAGTTGAGTCTAACCCCCTCGATAACGTCATCCGCCTTAACGCCATACGAGTTATAGCGTCTGGTCAGAGCCTCGACCTTCATAAGCAATTCTCCCGAAGAGAAGGGCTTGACCACGTAATCGTCGCCGCCGCTCGAGTATGCGATCGCCTTGTCGCGCGCCAAGGATTTTGCGGTAAGGAAAAGCACCGGCACCGGTGAGAAGCCACGGATTATACTCGTCGCCTCGATGCCCGACATATTAGGCATCATAACGTCCATAATACACAGATCTATCGTTCTGTCGTTTTTTATGCATTCAATGGCCGAAAGACCGTCCTGCGCCTCAATTACCTCGTACTTAGCCTTTTCAAGAAGAATACGCAAAATTCTTCTTATATCCGCTTCGTCATCAACAATTAATATACGCATTTTTCCTCCAAAAACAGTTATTTTTCTTTAGTATAGCATAAAGCTCTGCGCTTTTCAACTTATGTTTTGTGAATTTAAATTAAAAATACGCGCGCAGCACGTAAAAAAGAGCGGAAAGCAGCCAAAAGCCGAGCCTTCCGCTCTGTCGATTAGGAGAGAATAAGCGAACCGGATACAACGCGTGTATTTTGAGCTTTTCCGCCTTTTATCTCCCTCCAAAGCTTTATTTTACTCTCTCACCGCCAAGAAATACCGCACGAACGTTGATATCGCCGTCAAAGACAACAATGTCGGCGTCCATACCCGGTACAAGGTCGCCCTTACGGTCAATTCCCATCACACGTGCGGGATTAACGGTCATAAGCCTTACCGCATCGACAAGTGGAATATTCGCCTCCTTTGTCAGCACCCGCAGAAGAACGTCCGCAGTCGCAATGCTTCCGGCAAAGGCGCTGCGGTCAAGCAGCTTGCATACTCCGTCCTCAATAATAAAATCGGTCGAGGACATCCTTCCGGTCTTCACGTCAGTACCTGCAAGAGAGAGACTGTCGGTAACTGCTATAACTCCGTCCTTACCCTTGATCTTGTATATCATACGGATAAGCTCGGGGGGCAGGTGCTTACCGTCGGCTATGATCTCGGCCACCAGACCATCCTCAAGGAAGGTGCTCTCAATAACGCCGAGAGATCTGAAGCCGTGATCACGCGTCACGGTCGAGGTGCAGGAGTAAAGGTGTGTAACGAGCGTACAGCCCGACTCCACGGCAACCCTCATATCCTTGTAGGTCGCGTCGGTGTGGCCGGCAGAGACTACTACCCCATTTTCCTTCATAAAGCGGGCAAACTCGCCCCCCTCGTCGCATTCCGGCGCATACGTCCAGCGTGCAAGGGCGTCGCGGTGCTCCGAAACGATCCTCTTATAGTCGTTTTTTATCGGAAAAGTGATACACGCCCCCGCCTGTGCGCCGGTTTGCGCAGGTGAAAGGTACGGTCCCTCAAGGTGGGCGCCGAGTATTGCTTTACCCACTTTTTCGTCCTTCATAGCTTCTCTCACGTTGCGAAGAGAGCGTATCATATCCTCTATCGGAGCGGCGGATATAGTAGGACATATCGAGGTCGTGCCGTGACCTAAATGAAAGGCAACGCCTCCCGTAATATCCTCTATAGAGCCCTCAAAGGGATAGCCTCCGCCCCCGTGTGTATGCAGATCAATAAAGCCTGCGGATACGTAGGAGTCGCCAAAGTCGAGCTCCGAGTCATATGGTAGCTCCTCGGTCGACACGGCCGCTATTTTTCCGCCCTCGAGGTAGATATACCCGGGGGCAATTTTTCCGTCCGCGATAATGCGGCTGCTCTTAATTCTCATCATACAAGAAGCGACGCGCTGTCCGGATCAAGGTAGAGCGTGGCACAGGCGTGCGTACGCAGAACGCTCGCTGGACAGGATGGCGTGATCTCTCCTCTCAAGGTTTTATATATCGCCTTTGCCTTGGTCTTGGCGGGAACTATGCAAAAGAGCTCCTTCCCCGACATAAGCGCCGGCACCGTGAGCGTCAGGGCGTGGGTGGGCACCTCGTCTATAGAGGCAAAGCAGCCGTCGTTGACCTGCTGATTTCTGCATACCTCGTCGAGCTTTACGGGCTTGACAAGCCTTTCGTCAGAGAAATCGGCAAAGGGCGGATCGTTAAAGGCTATATGTCCGTTCTCACCTATACCGAGCACCACGATGTCCACGGGGTTCTCGGAAAGGAGCTTTGAATACCTTCTGCACTCCTCTTCTGCATCGGGAGCATCGATTCTTATATAATTCACGCTCTTAAACGGTGCAACACCGAATATGGCCGAACGGAGAAAATTGCCGAAGCCCTGAGGCGCATTTTTATCAAGTCCCACGTACTCGTCCATATGGAATGCGTTAACACGCCCCCAGGGTATTTCGTTATCATTAGCTAAATTCGCGAGCACCTCGTTCTGTGACGGGGCGGCCGCAAAGATCATATTTATAGTTTCCTTTTTGTCAAGATGACGGAGGATAGCCGCCTTGACGTCTTTAGCCGCTGCAGAGCCCATCTCAGCTCTTGACGGATATATATTTACCTTAAGCTTATCTTTGGTGAAGCTTCTCATCGTGGTAATATCTCCTTTAATTTATTCACCGCGTCGGTGAAGGCCTCTTTTTCGCTATTATACTTGTAGGGGTTCTCAAATCTCCTGCCGACAAGGGCGTTGAGTCCCGAGAAGAGTTGGAGATGAGGTTCTACCGATACAAAGAAATCCTCCTCTGAATACTTCACATGCTCTGATAGTATCTCGCCTATTTTTGCTTCTCCAACGCCCGGAGGAACAATAGCCCCCTCGGAAAGCGCGTCCTTTATATGAAAATATGCAATAGATTCCCTTAGCAAACCGTACGCCTCAGGGTATGGATCCACACCCTCAAGCACGTAATTACCCATATCGAAAACAGTCTTTATATCACCGCCAAAGGTGTCGTATATCTCACGGCATCTTTCGGGTGTGCTTCCGTATATTTCAGCCTCATTTTCGTGGCAAAGGACCACCCCGTGTGACTTAGCGAGGGCTCTGAGCTTGTCAAGCTCCTCAAACACATGCTCCTTATAATCGAGGATATTCTTGCCCTCGGGAGCGTAAAAAGAGAACATTCTGACGTACTGAGTACCAAGCTCGCACGCCGTCTCAAATACGCGCTTTGCCATATCAAGGTGGGCATCAATATCTCCGTCAAGCCCTATCTTGCCTATGGGAGAGCCGATAGCAGATGCGCATAGACCGTAGTAATCGAGTTTATTCTTTACCTCTTTAACCTCACAAGGAGTGAGCATAGAAACATTCTTGCCGTCAACGCCTCTGATCTCGATATGACCGATACCGAACTCGCGCATACCTCGGCATTGCTCGGTAAAGTCGGCGGAATATTCGTCCGCAAAGGCGGAAAGAATTATTTTACCCATATCACACCTCGTAGGTATTGACCTTTTCCTCCCTACCCGACTCAAGTGAGCGCACGATAGCGTTCATAACAAAGACGGAGGAGATAAAATCGTGATAACCGACAGGCGAGTCCGCACCGTTAAGAAGCGCGTAGAATTCATCGAACTCACTCTTGAACCAGTTGTGCTCGTCGGTACACTCAAGATTCATTCCATTGACAGATTTATCGGAAAAACGACAAGCATAGTATACATAATTGTGATCTACGAACATTCCGTACACAGAAAAGTTCTTGTAATTAAATTTAACATGAGTAACGTTTTCACGTTTGGATGCCTCAACGGATATGGGGTATTTGCCAAATATCTCGGACACCACCTCAACAAGATGAGGAGCGTAGAAATAGAAGCCACCGTATGCGCTGTGGTTATCAAGAGGAGCTCTGACAAATCCGCCGAGAGTCTCGCCGTCAACTAAATCCTCTCGTTCCTTCTTCAGCGTCTTGACGCCATAGTCATGCTTTAAGGACGAGCCGCCTGATATACGGATGCCGTGAGCCTTAAGCTCCTTCATCATCTTGATAGCCTCATCCTCCTTGATGGTGACGGGCTTGTCTATAAACATAGGAACGCCGCTTTCAATATACGGCTTCGCGTATTCGTAGTGAAGGTCACCGTGGCGCGCGGTGATGATAAGTCCGTCGACCTTGCCGACTGCATCGGTGTAATTATCCAGCACGGGAACGCCGAACTGCTCGTTGAGAGCCTTGGCTGTATCCGGCTCGTTGCTGTATACGCCTACCACCTCAACGTCCGGGTAGTCATCCGTGTTAAAAATAAAGTCTAAAAAATTCCTTGCGTGAGAGTTCTCACATCCAAGTATAGCTATTCTTTTCATAATTCACCTCAATACTTAACAGGGAGCGGATTGTGAGCGTGAGCGGTCTCGATGACAGAGATAACCTCTCTTGCCATCTCTGCGGTAACGGGCATTTCCCTACCCTCGGTTATAGAGTAATATAGATGCTCGTAGAAGCTCGGAGTACCGAGAGAGAATGCATCTCCGGGGAAGTCGCCCGACTCCACGTGCTTAACGAGGTCCTCACGGCAATACGCAGGGTTACGGTCCCCGTCCTCGAGAGACTCCTCAATAACAGGTCTTTCGGGATTTTCGCCGTCAACGATATAGGTCATCTCATACTTGAGAGTGGTGGATTTGTACGTTCCGCGTGTTCCGATAAGCTTGAGATTATATCCCGAGTATGCGTCGGCAGATGTCACCTCGATATCAACAAGAGGCTTGCCCGGAGCCTCAATAATGATCTTGGCAAGATCGTCCGAGTCACCGCTGGTAAGTAGGGTGTCAAGCCTTGAGTAGACCACCTTGTAGTCGGGATCAAAATCGATCAGACCAAGGCCTATACCAACAGGATGGGGGCCGGTGTTATAGAGGCCGCCCGCAACCTTCTTCTGCAGAGTCTGCCAATCCCAACGCCTCGAGAAGCCGTTAAAGCGAACGTTCACCTGTTTTATTTCACCGAGCTTTCCGGAGGATATGACCTCGCGGGCAAAGGTATAGATGGGCGCAAGATTTGACTGCTGGAAGACCGCGAGGGTGAGGCCCTTCTCCTTAGCTATATTGATGAGTCTGTCACACTCGTATCTCGTCCTGGCAAAGGGCTTTTCCACAAGAACGTTAAAGCCGTGCAACAACAGATCCTCGGTTATTGGATAGTGGCACTCGGAGTATGACGAGTTTACCACAAGATCGACGTCCTCAAGGGCAAAGAGATCGCGATAATCCGAGAATGTCACACAGCCCGGATAAATCTCCTCCGCAACTCCTCTGCGGTACTCGTCCTTGTCGACAACGTACTTTACGTTATAATACACGTTCTTTTCACCGCGGAAATATAGGCCGTGAATGTCTTTGCCGCTTCTGCCCTGTCCGATAACAGCAACGTTAAGCTTTTTCATAATTTGCTCCTTTATTATAGAAGATTTACTATTTATAGTATAAACTTTAGTTTATGAAAAATAAATAGCATAAATTAGACATTTATATTGCAAAAAATAAACTATTGTGTTATAATAAAGAAAAAATGAAAAGGAGGGTGTGATGCAAGGGGATTACTCATACGAGGGTGAAAACCTTTTTTACAAGCACGAGATAAGCCACAATCTGCCGAGGGACGCCTACTCCATGCACTCACATAATATGTACGAGCTATTGTACTTCGTCAGCGGTGATGCAACACACGTCATAGAAGATAGACAGTATAAGCTCAAGAAGGGAGACCTCGTCCTTATACGTCCGTCAAAGTACCACTTCATCAGGATTGACTCTGACTGTGACTACGAAAGATATGATATTCTCTTCAGTCCGAGGACAAAAAATATAGACGGTCTTGATCTGCTCGAAAGCACGCCCGAGATCATTAACCTCGAGGAATACCCCATGGCGACCGAGATCATAAAAAAGACCGATTTCTATTACAAGCGTTTTAGCGGCGAAGATTTTGAGCGGATACTGACGGGGCTGCTGTGCGAGCTGTTTTATCTGCTAAGCGTTACCCCGGCGACAGAAAATACCGATGCGCCGAAGGTTTCCTCAAAAACGCTCTCGCGCGCCCTCACTTACATCAACGATAATCTCACCACGCTCGACGGTGTGGAGGAGGTGGCAAATAGCTGCTTCATCACCGAGGGATATCTCTTCCGCCTCTTCAAGGAGGAACTCAGGCAGACTCCCGCAAAGTATATAGTCTCAAAGAAGCTCTTGCTCGCCGAGAGAATGATCTCGAACGGCGAAGGACCGGCGAGCGTATACGAAAAGTGTGGTTTCAACGACTATACGACTTTCTACCGTAACTACAAGAGCTACTTCGGACATCCCCCATCGCGCTCCTCGAGTTAATTCGCGTATTTGACAACTTTTATTATCATTTTTAAGAATTTTAAAGGAGATAATTAGTATGTATATAGGAAAGCTGAATATAATAGATGAGCCTAAATTCTTCCACGCAAACACTCGTCTCCCCTACTCTGCAAGTAGAACCGACTCGGGCTACCTTCTCCCCGCCTCCACACTCTATGACACAGAGGTCGACGCAGTATACACTCTCGATAAGGAGTACTATATAGGTCAGATCGTTCTGAAAAACATTGAAAGAGCGGCAAACGTCGGCGTCATGGTCGACGGAGTAAAGGTGGAGGTAAAGGATGTGTCAAAGCCCGTGTTCGTCAGTCTTGCGGGCAGCGAGATCACTGTGAGACTCACCGGCGACGTGCTTAATCTCGGCTTTGGCGGTATTGAGGTATACGGCTTCTGTCCCGATGATGACGAGCCCTTACTGCTTCCCACTCCAAAGAGCTTCCGAATGAAGAAAGGACGCGTTCTTGTCGGTAATATTCTCGCCGAGGGTGAGGACTCGGTCTTCGTCAAGGAGTTTCTTCTCGAGAGCCTCGGTGAAAGATATAAGGCTCTTCCAAACGGCAACGGCATATCGCTCACGATAGAGTTATGTCCCGATTATGAAAATGAAAGATACACCGTATCCGTGACCGAGAGCGGAGCAACAGTCAAGGCGGCATCAAGACTCGCGCTGTTGTGGGGTGCGTGCAAGATCATCGAGCTATGGGAGGACTCTGATCTGCCAATAGTTGAGATAGATGATAAACCGGACGTACCTATGCGCGGCTTCCATATGGGACTGCCTAAAAGGGATCAGATAGACTTTGTAAAGAAGCTGGCGCGCTACGTACTCGTTCCCTACGGCTACAATCACGTGATCCTCGAGTTTAACGGAGATATGCGCTACAACACCCACCCCGAGATCACCGAATACTGGGTAGAAACCGAGAAGCTCGCCAAGGAGGGCAAGTGCGAGAGAGTGATGCACGCGGACATTGGAGCCGATGGCACCGCCCTCGAGAAGGACGAGGTGAGAGATCTCGTCGACTATTTCTACTCGCTCGGTCTTGAGGTAATACCGGAGGTGCAGAGCCTCGCCCACATAGAATACATAACCGGAGCCCATCCGGAGTTTGCCGAGCTTGGCAAATGCAAGGACTCGCTCTCCGAGGAGGAGCTCAAAAAGATCCAGCACACGAATATCGACGGACATTGCTACTGCCCGAGCGACAAAAGAGTCATGGCTCTTATCTTTGATCTAATCGACGAGGTGGTCGAGGTCGTGAGGCCGAAGAGATACGTCCACATAGGTCACGACGAGGTCTATCACCTCGGCTTATGCCCCGAATGTAGGAGAAAGGGGGCACCCCGTGTATACATTGAGCACGTCAAGGCGCTGTATGACCACCTAAAGGCAAAGGGCCTCGGAACCATGCTCTGGTCGGATATGTTCCACGTCAATATGTACTACACCGACGAGAGCTTTGCCTGTGTGAAGGAGGAGCTGCCAAAGGATCTTATGCTCCTCGACTTTACATGGTACTTCCACCCCGAGGTGGATATAGAGGATGAGCTCTTGCCCTCGGGATATAATATCATGATGGGCAACTTCTACTCCTCACACTATACGAGATTCTCCAAGAGGATAAAAAAGGACGGTATGATAGGTGGAGAGGTCTCCACATGGACGGCGGTGAACGAGGAAAGGTTTGCAAAGAACGGTAAGTTCCTCGACCTGCCCTACTCCGGTGAGATGCTCTGGAACGCCTATAGCTACGATGAGAAAAACCGCCCATCCCTAACCACTCTTATCGGTCAGCTCGTTATCCCCGAGCTGCGCGACCTTATGCACGGCAGGTACGATCTGTACCTCGAGACGGATATCGACGAGGCGGACTATATCGGCGGATTTGACGGCTCGTTCCGACGTATACCGGAGGAGCTCGCCTACCTCGAGCTTACCGAGCCGACCGAGAAATTGAAGGTCGGCAAGAGATATGACCGACTCATCTTCAACCACGCGACACTTAACCGCGCACCGAGAATATGTTGGCGCGAGCTTATACCCGTAGGTAAATACACCGTTGTATATAAGGACGGACAAAAGGTTGACGTGCCCGTAGAGTACGCCGCAGGTATAATGCAGATAAATGAGAGCTTTGGTCTCCCGAAGCCGCAGATATACTACCGCCACCAAGGATACGTCGGCACATGGTTTGCCGATCCGACCTACGAATACCGCACCCCCGAGGGTAGACCCATCCTCTTGCTCGGTCAGATATGGGATAACCCCCACCCCGAGAAGAAGATAGCCTATATCACCTACACTCCCGACGAGGAGGATACGGCAATTCTGCTCAGCGCAGGAGTGCTGGGTGTGAAGTAATAAACATATTAACACAACCACATTTAAAGCCCTCGGCATAAAAACCGAGGGCTTTTCGTACAAAAGGCCGAAGGCGATTTGCCCTCGACCTTTTTCGTTATTTACTTACTGTTAAACCTTACGACCTTCATCAGATTTTCATCCGCAAAATAGGTGACAAGGATATATCCATCGTAATCATCACCGACAAGTACGTAGAACTCCGCTCCTCTGTACATACCTGCGTCGGGAATCAAGGCCGCGGTGTCGCTGTCAAATGCCGATATACTCTTCCATATACTATCCGTAGCAATCTCCCTCTCAAAATCGGCAACGTCACTGTCCGAGAAATATATCTCGGCAAAATACTCAACGTATTTTCCGTTAACGAGTCCCATATCCTCTTTTTCGGTCAGGCTTACATAATCGGGAATTCTCACCGATGCTCCTGCGAGAGTGCGGCTGAGCCTGACGTTTACCGCCAGACTGATTGCAAGAAAGCATATAGCAAGAGCAAATAAACCGCAGAGGACACACGTAAACGCGACGGTGTATCGGAAGGATGGCTTCGCTGATAGGAGATCGGATTCCTCTTCTACTTCGCTTTTACGCAAAAACACGGTTTTGCCTCCGAGACGAATACCGATATATCCGCCAACACGCGTATCAGTTCTCAGCTTTAAGCGCTCGCAGATTGCCAAGCTTAACGTATTACCGACCTCGTCCATATATTCTGCCGTAGTATGATCATCGTACAACTTCAATAATATCCTGTGATGATAATCCGCGCCTATTCTCTTATCGTAAGTAACCAACTCATAGATGCAAACAGCAAGCGCAGCCACCGCCAAGGATAGCACTGCTCCAAGCGAAATAAGAAAACCTTTGCCTTGTATTTTCGGAACAAGCGCCGCAATTACCGCTATCAACGCCAACAGAATGGCCGAGATTGTATAACGCGGCATAGCGTAAGCCTGTTTAAACTTCTCCCTCTCATCCTCCGCATACGAGATGTCGTATTTCAAGCACGGCTGATCAGGCGAAGCATTGACTTCGTTATCCGTCTCATTCATATCGTCGCAAAGGATGGCGTCGAGAGATACTCCGAATATCTCTCTGAGTCTTATTAAGTTATCTATCGTAGGCAGTGTCTGCCCCGTCTCCCAAAGGCTGACGGTCTGTCGGCTGACAAACAGTATTCTCGCAAGCTCCTCTTGCGATAGCCCCGCCCTCTTGCGGTAAAACTGTATTTTCTCGGATACTACCATTCGGGTCCCTTTCAAAAATCAATAGTACGTAAATTCATAACTGTAAATATCTCCGTTACCTGTCTCCGCGTATAACGACGCTATCCTGCCGTCCTCTGCCATTATTCTGACAGACGTCAACGTGCCGACTCCATCTACATCCGCCGGGAGTCCGATATAGACAAACTCTCCGGAACTATCTTCATAAACAAAATCCGAGGCATCAAGATATTCAAAATTAATTATGGAGCGGATATTCCGCGAGATCTCGTCTGCAACCGGGGCGCTGTCCCCCTTCTTGGTCTTAACTAGGCGGCCATCCGTGTAATATTTACATAGGTATTCGCCGTCTTTAACGGTAAGATTCGATTCGTGCATCGTAAAGGAGGAGTCGATGCTCGAGTACAAAAGATTGAAATCACATTCAAAGGCTTCGCTCCTTGTCAGAGCCTCTGCCTCTTCGGCAGTAAGACGCCTTGGGGAAAGCTCTACCTCACCCCAATCGTAGAAGGAATAACTGTAGGTAAAGGTTCCTAAAATACCGCCAAGGCTCATGGAATAGCTTACGCTGAAAACTTTTCCGTCCTTAAACACGGCGGTAACGTCCTTGATCGCGGAGCTTATACCGTCCGTCGTGATGCTGACCTTATCAGCCTTATATACCTGATCACCGTAATGAGAAAACGACGAGTAGAGCGATGAAAAGTCAAGATGCGAAACAGACGAGCACGAGGCGTATGAGATGACACCGCCGCTCTTTACCTCTACAATATTTCCATCAACGCTATATACACTGTCGACAGAGGTTATAGATCCATTCTTCATACTTTCCTTTATACGCACATTATCAAGATCAAACGCAGAGATCCAAGCCTCCTCACCCATTCTTTCGGGAAGACGTTCAAGCGTAATGAGAGAGTATCTTCCGCACACAAGACATATCCTGTCAGCCTGACCCTCTCGATCCGATGTTGGAGGAAGGGTTACCGAGCTTTCGCTCCATACGTGCTCTTCCCTTTCATCCGTTTCACCGCAGAATGTACAAGTCCTCCAATGATAAATTGAATCGGAAATACACTCCGACGAGAGTGTATGTATGTGCGAATCGACACAGTCCTTGTTTTCCGTCTTATATCCGCAGACCGTACACTCGTTTTGGGTGCCGCCATCGATTGGAACGAGTGAATGTGCAGCGTACGCTATTGTATGATCGCACTCCTCAGAGGTGCACTCTTTCATGTGTCCGTCAGCATTAATTACCCAATCGGACGAGTACGTATGCTTATGCCTTCCGCATGATGACAAAAGACATATCAAAATTATGATTATTACCAACAATCTTTTCATACGCCCTCCTGCTTCATTTTCTGCTTTTATTGTACATTATCTTAAATATAATTGCAAGCACTTTTTTCTTGACCGTGTCAAGTGTTACTTGCACCGAGCTATTATTTGCAACAATTCGCAACGGTTTATATGTGTTTTTGCAAATAAATATAGCTGTTTTTGCACTTTTTATAAAACAAACCCGCAAAAACTTTTTTCGAAATTTTTGCAATAAAAAAGGCCGGGCGAGATAACAAGGCATAAGCCCGGTTTCTCGCCCGACAAATGTAAAAGTGTTTTTTTATTCCACAGTTGTTACACCGTGGTCGTAAAGATCGGAGTAGTATTCCGTGCCGTCGGGGTAGGTCTCGACAACCGAAACAAGAACGCCTTCCTCAATGTAAATAGAAAGAACGTACTCACCGTCGTCTGTCATCTCGTAATAGGAATACATAGCGTTATCCGGGTTGTACACAAAATCAGAAGCGGAGAGCGCTTCGAGTGCCTCGAGATACTCGTTCATAACCACGCCTGCATTCTCGATAGTCAGGGATCCCTCCTCATATTCTTCATCTGTATAAGTGATGAAGTAGCAGTTATCTCCATCAAAGTAGTATGTGGTACCGATGAGAGAAAAGTTCTCGTCGAAGGAATAGGTATCGAGAGTGTAGTTATGGAAATTATCGTGATCAAGGGCCGCAAGATATTCTTCTTCGGTAAGCGTAGGCATCTCTACGGTTACCTCGCCCCACTCCGAGAAGGTGAACTCAACGTCACAGGTCATACCCAAGATCTCAACAGAGTAGGTTATGACGGAAATAACGTCATTCTCTACAACCATAGTTACGTCGCTAGCCTCCATCTCGGACTCTTCATCATATAAAACAATGCTTTTTGCGTAATATACGCCATCCCCAAGGTGGTTAAAATCATCGTAATTAAAGCTGAAGTCCAGAGCGGCAAGTTCAGTCGCGCTATCCGAGTAGTATGAATAATCATCGGATACTACCTCGGCAAGCTCCCCGTCTATGTATACGGTAGTTGTAGAAGAGCCGTAGCCCTCAATACCGGATACGCAATCGATTCTCGCGTTTTCAATCATAAACAGCACGAACCACTCATCCTCGCTCATTTTCTCGGGCAAAGCGGGGATAGCCTCGCTCTTTGTGTTACTGCAAACCAAGCAGGTATATCTTATCAAGCCCTCAACGCCGGACAGAGCCTCACTTACTACAGTACCTTCATCCCATACGTGACTTGAAGCATCAAGCTTTGAGGTGCAATTTTTATCCTCGCAGGAGTGCCAATGCTTCTCCGAGTCGGAGATCCATTCATCGGAAGCGGTATGTGTGTGCTCGGGAGCTTCTATGACCTCGGTTTTGGTCTTGGAGCAAACCGTACAGGTATATACCTTAGAGCCATCCTTGCCATCCTTTGGCTCGGTTACAACGGGCTCGCCAAAGCTATGCTCAGCCTCTGCCGTTTTAGCGTCACACCCGTCACCTTTACAAGCCTTCCAGTGACTGTCTTCGTTGTAGCTCCACTTATCGCTGTACTCATGCTTGTGGAATTTCTCCAGAACCTCGCAAGAAGAAGCAAGCGTTACACATGCGATTACCAATAGAACCAATAAGAGTTTTTTTGTCATTTTCATTTTCGTTACCCTTTCTTTTAGTGGTACCTCAATTTTAACAAACAATGGGATACGTGTCAAGCAAATAACACTTGCAAGAATGTCAAGCAGCACTTGCACATCAAACTTCCCCGGCAAAATCAAGACCTTTTTTACCTTCCCGCCATACTGTTATTACTACAGCAAGGAAAAGGTCAAAGGCGATTTGCCCTCGACCTCTTCTATTATTTTCTATCTAAATTCAAAAAACATAAGTGGATTAAACACAGGAATTTTGATAAAGTTTGTTCGAGTGGATGCCCAAAGCCGCCACTCATTTAAAATATTCACCAAGATACGCCTTGGTGTTCTCCACCATCTCGTCAAAGAGACTGCGAGCATCGTCAAGCGGAAGATCGACCAAGGGATCGTTTGCAAACGCGACGAACACCGTGTCAAGATCCCTCTCGCCCGCTGCCTTTACAACAAGCTCCTGAGATGCAACGATGCGCGAGATGAGGGGATAGATGTTCATAGGGATCTCACCTGCGAGCACAGGTGTTACCGAATTTGATGAGAAGCAGGCGTTAGTCTCTACGACCGCGCCTATCGGGAGATTGGGTATCTGTCCCATGTTGGGCAGATTAACGTTGGTAACGAGAGTGTCAAGTCCAAGGAGGGCTCTCATCTGGCTTACTCCATCCTCACCCGTCTCGGCTATTACAATATCCTCACCCTTAAGTCTTCTCTCGCTCTTTTCGAGTCTTTCCTTAAGGTTCTCTTTTCTCCAGGACACGGGCGTGAGTCCAAAGCCCCACTCCCTGACAGCCTCGCGAGATGAAAGATACCATTTGCCCTCTACGAATTCCGCAAGATGTCTGTCACCCGCCGCGGCGATAAGGCCGTATCTCTTAAACAGATCAAACTTCACACGGTGTGAGCACGCGAAGGTGTTGTTCATCCAGTTATCGTCCATACCCTTGGTATATCCGCTCTCGTAGTACTTGTCTACAAATTCGGAATACACAGGCATTAGATCTATATTCTTATACTGCGCGGATGTCAGCCAGGTAAAGTGATTTACGCCTATGACGTTTACCTTTACTTCCTCTCTCTTTACACCCTCGATGCCGCACATATCCTCAAGCACGGAGGCGAGCAGCTTCTGTGTGCCGAACACCTCGTGACAGCAGCCAAAGGCCTTGATATCGGGGAATACACGGTAGAGCGTACGCACCGTCATAGTCATCGGGTTGGTGTAATTAATTACCCATGCCTCGGGACAATACTCACGTATTCCCTCCGCAATAACCTCGATCATAGGGATAAGACGAAGCGCACGGATTATTCCACCGGGGCCGCTGGTATCACCGACCGACTGATATATACCGTACTTCTCGGGAGTATGTACGTCGCTCTCCATCTCGTCAAAGGTAGCGGGGAGTATGGAAATAACCACAAAGTCCGCCCCCGAGAGCGCCTCGCCAAGCGTGTCTGCCGCGCGGAAATCCCAATGAGATCTCGCGCCCTCCGCGCCGTTAAAAAGATTGCCTATCACCTCGTTGCGGCGCGCAGCCTCCTTGTCTATATCGTAAAGGCGCACCTCACCGCTCATATCTGGGCAGGAAACAAGATCGCTCATCAGCCCCCACGCCCAGCCGCGCGAGCCACCGCCAACGTATGCGATCCTTACACCCTCTGCGCCCTTGTCAGTGTACTTCATATTCTGTCTACCTCCGTAAGAAATGTATTATTAATTCAATTATATAACAATAATATATCTATTTCAATTAAATTTATTGACGTGTTTTCTTGATAATTTTGATATTACCGCGAATAACTATCCCACCGTAGGAGTCAATCAACACAAAAAAACAGAGCCCGTCTCCCGGGCTCTGTTGAGTATAGATCAAGATGTGGTATTTCCAAAAACGCAAAAATTCAGGTGAAGATCACGCGCAGGAATTTTCATGAAGTTTGTTCGAGCGGAACACCGATAATCAAGCGAAGGCGTATCTGGGAGCTTGCTCGCAAGGACGCTCGCGCCGATTGCTCCGTGTCGGATCACCCTTGGTGATCAGGGTGCATCGCACCAAGGACACAACGTGTACTTACGACACATAGGAGTAAGCAATAGTTACCTATTGCGAGAGGTGACAGTCGGACAAAATTCGCAAAATTACCAGCGTAAAATTACAGGTGTAAGACTCTTTCCTGTATCTCCTGCGTGCGTCCCTGATTCCAGTACTGCGTTCCTATGTAGCCGCAGGTACGTCTGGCAACGTTCATCTTAGCCTGATCGCGGTTGTGACAGTTCGGGCACTCCCATACGAGCTTTCCATCCTCGTCGTTGACGATCTCGATCTCGCCGTCGTATCCGCATACCTGACAGTAGTCGCTCTTGGTATTGAGCTCCGCGTACATAATGTTGTTGTAGATGAACTCCATTACGCCGAGGACCGCGTCGATATTGTTCTGCATATCGGGAACCTCAATGTAGGAGATAGCGCCGCCGGGCGAGAGCTTCTGGAACTTCGCCTCAAGGGCAAGCTTTGCAAAAGCGTCGATAGGCTCGGTAACGTGGATGTGATAAGAGTTGGTGATATAATTTCTGTCGGTGACACCCTTAACTATGCCGAAGCGGTTCTGTAAGCACTTAGCAAACTTATATGTAGTGCTCTCAAGGGGTGTGCCGTAGAGCGAGTAATCGATATTCTCGGCAGCCTTCCACTTTGCGGTGTACTCGTTGAGCTTCTTCATGATCTCAAGGCCGAGCTCCTCGCCCTCGCGCTCGGTGAGCTTTTTGCCGTTGAGGGCGTAAACGCACTCCCAAAGACCTGCATAGCCAAGAGAAAGAGTGGAGTATCCGCCGTGAAGATACTTGTCTATGGTCTCCCCCTTCTTAAGACGGGTGAGAGCACCGTACTGCCAGAGGATGGGAGCGGCGTCGGAGAGTGTGCCGGAGAGTCTCTCGTGACGGCACTGGAGCGCTCTGTGACAGAGCTCCATTCTCTCGTCGAAGATCTCCCAGAACTTCTCCATATTGTGTCTGCCTGCGGAGAGCGCGATGTCTACGAGGTTAACGGTAACAACGCCCTGATTGAAGCGGCCGTAATACTTAGGCTGACCGTTCTCGTCAACGTAGGGAGTGAGGAAGGAACGGCAACCCATACAGGTGTAGCAGTGTCCCTCTCCGTTCTTGTCTATCTTGCTCTCGAGCATTATCTTCTCGGAGATGTAGTCGGGAACCATACGCTTTGCGGTACATTTAGCCGAAAGCTCGGTGAGGTAGTAGTAGGGTGAATCGGGGTGAACGTTCTGCTCCTCGAGGACGTAGATAAGCTTCGGGAAGGCGGGGGTGATCCACACGCCGGCCTCGTTCTTAACACCCTGGTATCTCTGGAGGAGAGTCTCCTCGATAATGAGCGCAAGGTCTGCCTTCTCCTGCTCGTTCTTAGCCTCGCCAAGATACATAAACACGGTGATGAAGGGAGCCTGTCCGTTGGTAGTAAGGAGGGTTACGACCTGATACTGGATACACTGAACGCCGCGGCGGATCTCCTCACGAAGACGGGATTCGGTGATCTTTGTGATAGCCGACTCATCGGTAACTCCAACCTCTGCGAGCTCCTTGGTTACAGTCTTGCGTATCTTCTCACGGCTTACGTTTACAAAGGGCGCGAGGTGAGTAAGGCTGATGGACTGTCCGCCGTACTGATTGGAGGCGACCTGCGCGATGATCTGGGTAGCTATATTACAAGCAGTGGAGAAGCTATGGGGCTTCTCTATCATAGTGCCGCTGATAACGGTACCGTTCTGGAGCATGTCCTCAAGGTTTACGAGGTCACAGTTGTGCATATGCTGCGCGAAGTAGTCCGCATCGTGGAAGTGGATGAGGCCCTCCTCGTGCGCCTTTACTATAACCTCGGGAAGAAGGATCCTCCTGGTAATATCCTTGGAGACCTCGCCCGCCATATAGTCACGCTGTACGCTGTTTACGGTGGGGTTCTTGTTGGCGTTCTCCTGCTTTACCTCCTCGTTGTTGCACTCGATCAGGGACATGATCTTGTCGTCGGTGGTATTAGACTTACGGATAAGCTCTCTCTTGTATCTGTAGGTGATGTACGCCTTGGCAAGATCAAATGCGCCGAGCTTCATGATCTCCCTTTCTACAAGGTCCTGGATCTCCTCGACACCTGCCGAGCGAACCATGGTAAGGCAAATTCTCTCTACCTCGAGAGCTATATTTTCAATATCCTCGGGGGATATTCTCTGGTGCTCTTCAACCGCTTCGTTTGCGCGGGTTACAGCAGCGGATATCTTCTCTCTGTCGAAGATAACCTCTGAACCGTTTCTCTTAATAAGCTTCATAGTTTTATTCCTTTCCTATTTTCTTTTTATGAAAACGCGCGAGTGCGAGCTTACGCGTAGAGTGTAAAAAAACCATCCCTCTCCTTTTTTGACGGAGAGCGACGAGTGAAGCCATTATACACTATATTTAGTGTTTTGTCAAGGCCATCCTTACTACATCTTGTGTTTTATACAATTCTAAAAAAAGGAAAAACCATCATTTTTAGACAAATAAAAACATAAAATTTTGGCTATTTTACCACTTGTTTTTTTCGCCTTGCAAATAATATCGGGCAGATTATTTTTAACCTTGTTTATTTTCGCTAAAATGCGCTTATTTTTTTCTCCATTTTTTTATTTTGGATTTCATTTTTATTTTTTCAAATGGGCAAAAAAAGCAATATGAAAAAACGGGAAAAATTCCCCTCCCGGCGCTCACTCACGCTTGACAAGAGGGGCTCTCGGTGATAAAATACTGATATAAAGTATTTTGGAGATAATAATGAACAAGAAAAAGTATATATCCACCGCTCTGCTCTTCATCGCGGCGGTGATCTGGGGCTTTGCCTTCGCGGCGCAGGATGCGGCAAGCGAGGTCGGGGCGTTCACACTCGGTTTTGCCAGGAGCTTGGTTGCAGGAGTCTTCCTCATCGGTGTCGTGATCGTCTTTGACAAGCTGAGCGGCAACGGCAGAAGGCTCTTCTCGAAAAAAGGCATCGACCTAAACAAAAACGAGCTCGTAGGCGGAGTTATCATCGGTATTGTGCTTGTCGTAGCCTCAGCCTTCCAGCAGATAGGCATTAACTCCGGCACCGACGGCGGAAAGGCGGCCTTTATCACAGCTCTGTACGTCGTGCTTGTACCGATATACGCCCTTGCTTTAAAAAAGCGCGCACCCATAAACGTGTGGATAAGCGTGGGTATAGCCGTAGTCGGCTTCTACCTCCTATGCATCAAGGAGGATTTCACGGTGGCGCCCTCAGATCTGCTCGTTATAGCCTGCTCGCTCATCTTCCCTATACACATTCTCACCATCGACCACTTCTCGGCTAAATGTGACGGTATAAGAATGTCTATGGTACAGTTCTTCACCGCGGCAGTCCTTAATCTCGCAGTCAGCCTTATTGCCGAGGGCCACCGAGAGCTCGTCGAGATCTTCCCCGCAATACTGCCCGTGCTCTTTCTCGGTATCGGCTCAAGCGGTATCGCGTACACCCTGCAGATACTCGGACAGAAGGACGTCAACCCCGCGGCAGCCTCTATCATACTCTCGCTCGAGTCGGTGTTCGGTATAATCGGCACTGCGCTTTTCCTCGGTCAGAAGCTCACTCCCCGTGAGTATCTCGGCTGTGCTGTGGTACTCGTGGCGGTCATTCTCTCGCAAATCGACTTTTCCCCGTTTGTAAAAAAAGCAAAAAAAGAAAACACCCCAAAATAAAAAAAGGAGAGCATTACGGAATTTTCAGCTGATCCGTTTTGCTCTTCTTTGTATTTGACGTCACCGCTTTTCAATCGGCGCACGCTTCATTTCGGACGGAGAAAGTCCAAAGTGCCTCTTAAAGCTCTTGGAGAAGTTAAACTCATCGTCATATCCAACCATGTGCGCGCACTCTCCTACCGGATATCCCTCGGCAAGAAATTTTCTTGCATATTCCATACGCACTTGTGTGATATATTCCTTTATTCCGACGCCATAACGCTTCTTGAAAATTCTATACATATAGCTTCTCTCGAATCCGAAGCTACGCGCCAAAGAGGACACGCGAAGATTTTCCATATAGTTATAGCGTATATACCGACGAATTTTTCCGAGCTTGTCATCCGACTCCGTATCTGTGTCTTTGGAAAACAGACAATACATCAGCTCGTAAACAAACGAAACGTATATATCGGAAGAGATCACCTCCGAGGCTATTAGCTTTTTTAATTTCTCGCCCATTCCCTCGGGGATCTTATAAACCGACCGCGCGCCGAGGAATATGTCCGCGCGCTTGCCCGAAAAGGCAATCCAATGATAGCTCCAAGGAGTCTTATTATCCGCAGTATAGACCGTAACCTCACCGGGGCGAATGATAAAAAGCTCACCTTTGGATATTTTGTGCGCACCGTATTTGTCCTTCAAAACGCCGCACCCAGAAGAGCAGAAATGGATGAGATAATAATCCCTGACGAAAGGGCCGAAGGAATGTCCCCTGTCGCAGTCTTGCTCTCCGACAAAAATTGGGGACAGGTCGGAATACTCTCCTATGCACTCTATGACGTGTTGTTTAGGCTCCATACAAGACTCCTTTTTTGAACTAACAACATTTTACCATGTATAAGACGCAAAAATCAATACAAAATACACATTTTTTGTGTTACAGTAAAGAAAAAAGGTAAGGAGCAGCTTATGAAAATTACATTTATGGGTGCGGGAAGCACCGTTTTTGCCAAGAATGTGCTCGGTGACGTTCTATTAACACCGGCTCTGAATCAGGATCTCGAAATCGCCCTATACGATATTGATTATAGCAGGCTCGAGGAGTCGCGCATGGTTATAGATGCGCTTAACAAAAAATACAACGGCGGTAGAGCTAAGATCGGCACATACCTCGGCGTGGAAAACCGCAAGGACGCTCTACGCGGCGCAAGATTCGTGGTAAACGCTATCCAGGTCGGCCTGTACGATCCCTGCACTATCATCGACTTTGAGATACCGAAGAAGTACGGACTCCGACAGACCATAGGCGACACACTCGGCATAGGCGGTATATTCCGGGGCCTTAGGACCATTCACGTGCTGAAGGACTTTGCCCGCGATATGGAGGAGGTCTGCCCCGACTGTTACTTCCTTAACTACACCAACCCCATGGCCATCCTCACGGGATATATGCAGAGATACACAAAGATCAAGACCGTCGGATTATGCCACAGCGTGCAGGTCTGCACATCCGATCTGTTCAAAGGTCTCGGACTTGACCACTCGGCTATCGGATCAGAGCTTATCGCGGGCATCAATCACATGGGCTGGCTCCTCGACGTAAGAGATAAGAACGGTAAAGACCTATATCCCGAGATCAGACGGCTTGCCAAAGAGAAAAACAAGGAAAAACACGAAAATATGGTGCGCTTTGACTACATTGACAAGCTCGGCTACTACTGCACCGAGAGCTCAGAGCACAACGCCGAGTACAACCCCTTCTATATCAAGTCTAAGTACCCCGAGCTGATCGACCGCTTCAATATCCCTCTTGACGAGTATCCGAGAAGATGTGTAAATCAGATAGAAAAATGGCAAAAGCAGAAGGAAGAGCTGCTTAACGGCGGTGACATAGAGCATACCCGTACCAAAGAGTACGCCTCACGCATTATGGAGGCTATCGTTACAGATACTCCATACAAGATCGGCGGTAACGTCCTCAACACCGGACTTATCGACAATCTCCCGGCCGACGCCTGTGTGGAGGTCCCCTGCCTTGTTGACGGCGGAGGCATACACCCGACTCACGTCGGCAGACTCCCCGTACAGCTCGCGGCCATGAATATGACCAACATCAATCCCCAGCTCATCACCATCGAGGCGGCAGTCACCGGCAAGATGGAGCACATCTACCACGCGGCAATGCTCGAGCCCCACACCGCGGCAGAGCTGTCTATCGACGATATTATCAAGATGTGCGACGAGCTCTACGAAGCGCACACTAAAGCAGGCTATCCCATACTCTGAGAGGCTACGGTCGCCCGCGGCAAGCTATAAGTCGACCTTGCCTGCGCCGCGATCTCTCATAAAGCAAAACAAAAAAAAGCAAGAGCCAAAGGTCTGTGCCTTAACTCTTGCTTTTTTGTTTTTCGGCCGAAGCTGTATTCTCATATATCAAGCTTGGTAGAATACGGTGAAATGTCCGAAAATCTTGATTTTCGAGATAGTTGCCACGTACTTCTACCCGAAGCCGTATACGAATACGGCGAGTTTGGTAGAATACGGGGGAAATATCCGAAAAGCCTGTTTTTCGAGATAGTTTGCTCGGATGGAATCCCGAAGCAATAGTTTTCTCGCTGCGGCTCGGTCACGCTCGCGGAAAAACAACATTTTGTTGTTTTTTTACACGCTCACGCCGCTCCGCTACCTATTGCGAGAGGTGACATCCGGGGAAAATCCGAAAATCTTGATTTTCGAGATAGTTGCCACGTACTTCTACCCGAAGCCGTATATGAATACGGCGAGTTAGGTAGAATACGGGGGAAATATCCGAAAATTAGCCGAGAATGAAGATTTCAGCATTCTTTTTGGACATTCTCACAATCTTCTCGGTAGGATACTTAGACTCTGCACCGCCGTTGGTGTAGAGAAAGTACTTGCCGTCAGCGGTTACAAAGAGAGTCTCCTCGTAGCCTGCAGGATCGCCGTAGTAACCGTTGGTAACCTTCTTAACAACGGTAGAGGTGGCAGTATCATATTCGGTTCCGCAAATGATCTTTTTCATTTTTCTTTTTCCTTTCTATCTATTTTTACAACACACGCCAAACGCAAGATGCTAGGTTATTGATCCTTGATCTTGGCAATATCGTAAGGCGTAGTCTGGTAAACAAAGTAATTGAGCCAGTTGGTGAACAGGAGAGTCGCGTGAGCGCGCCAGGTGAGCATGGGCGCCTTGGTATCATCGTCACCGGGGTAGTAGTTTTTCGGTATCTTGGGGTTAATGCCGAGGGCCTTATCTCTCTTGTACTCCTTCTCGAGAGTATCAGCGTCATACTCGGAGTGTCCGGTTAAGAACACCTGCTTGCCGCCCGGGGTTATGACGGCGTAGACACCCGCCTCCTCGGAGGACGCGAGTACTTTAAGTAAGGGGGTAGCCTCTATATCCTCTCTTAAGACAGTCGTGTATCTTGAGTGAGGCACGAAGAAGGTCTCGTCAAAGCCACGGAAGAGTATCGAGCGCTTATAGTCAACGGTGTGGGGGTAGACGCCCGAGAGCTTCTCCTTCATAAGGTGCTTCTGTATACCAAAATGATAGTAAAGTCCGGCCTGCGCGCCCCAGCAAATATGCAGGGTGCTATGTACGTGAGTCTTGGACCACTCCATTATCTCGACGAGCTCATCCCAGTACTCTACCTCCTCAAACTCCATCTTCTCAACAGGGGCGCCCGTGATGACAAGACCGTCAAAGTACCTGTCGCGCACGTCGTCAAATTCCTTGTAGAAGGCGAGGAGATGATCCTCGGATACGTTCTTAGATTTGTGGGTAGAGGTATGCATAAGCTCTATCTCCACCTGCAGGGGCGTATTACCGAGCAGACGGGATAACTGTGTCTCTGTGTCAATTTTAGTTGGCATTAAATTGAGAATAAGGATCTTCAGAGGACGGATGTCCTGAGTGATAGCCCTTGTCTCGGTCATTACGAATATATTCTCCTCCTCGAGAGTTCTCACCGCGGGGAGCTCGTTGGGGATCTTAATAGGCATTGTATTTCTCCAAATAAGTCTTTAGTTATCAGACAGTCTCGAGCGCCTGCTTAAGGTCAGCGATGAGATCGTCCTTATTTTCTATACCGCAGGAGTAGCGCACAAGGTCGCTGGATACTCCGGCAGCCACAAGCTCCTCGTCGTTCATCTGTCTGTGAGTAGCGGATGCAGGGTGCAAGCAGCAGGTGCGCGCGTCGGCAACGTGAGTCTCGATAGCGCCGAGCTTAAGGTTCTTCATAAATTTCTCTGCAGCCGCTCTGCCACCCTTAACGCCAAAGCTGATAACGCCGCAGGTACCCTTAGGCATATACTTCTTCGCGAGGTCGAAGTATTTATCTCCCTCGAGGCCGGGGTATCTTACCCAGGATACGTTCTCGTGGGACTTAAGGAACCTTGCAACGGCAAGAGCGTTCTCGCAGTGTCTTTCCATACGGACGTGCAGACTCTCAAGTCCGAGGCCGAGAAGGAACGCGCTCTGGGGAGACTGCGTACAGCCAAAGTCACGCATAAGCTGTGCGGTACACTTGGTAATGAATGCGCCCTCCTTACCGAACTTCTCAGCATAGGTTATACCGTGGTAGCTGTCGTCGGGAGTGCAAAGGCCGGGGAATTTATCCGCCTCAGCCATCCAGTCAAAGTTGCCCGAGTCTACTATACAGCCTCCAACAGCGGAGCCGTGACCGTCCATATACTTGGTGGTCGAATGGGTAACGATGTCTGCGCCCCACTCGATAGGTCTGCAGTTGATGGGTGTGGCAAAGGTGTTGTCTATGATAAGCGGAACACCGTGGGCGTGCGCACACCTTGCAAAGAGCTCAATATCGAGCACGTTGAGAGCGGGGTTGGCGATAGTCTCTCCGAATACCGCCTTGGTATTAGGTCTGAAGGCCGCGTTCAGCTCCTCCTCGGTAGAGTCGGGAGAAACGAAGGTGAAGGAGATACCCATCTTCTTCATAGTGACGGCAAAGAGATTATACGAGCCGCCGTAGATAGCGGAAGACGAGATAACGTGGTCACCCGCGGAGGCGATGTTGAAAACGGCAAAGAAGTTGGCCGCCTGGCCGGACGAGGTAAGCATAGCCGCGCTGCCTCCCTCAAGCTCGCAGATCCTCGCCGCAACGGTGTCGCAGGTGGGATTCTGAAGTCTGGAGTAGAAGTAGCCGGAGGCCTCGAGGTCAAAGAGCTTGCCCATATCCTCGCTGGTAGCGTACTTGAAGGTCGTGCTCTGCACTATCGGGATCTGTCTTGGCTCACCGCTCTTGGGCGAATAGCCGCCCTGCACACAGCTGGTCTCTATGTTGACTTTTCTGTCTTTCATCGTTTTTTCCTCCTTATCGGACGTCACTTTTTCGCTCGACTCACTCGAGCCTTCTAACTCGATAATTTTATCATACTGTACAAAACTTGTCAAGTAGTTTTATTAATATTTTACAAATATAGACGCGCAAGCATATGTATATGCGCCCAAATAATCCCAAAGACACTCGCACACCTAAGAAAAGATGTAAAACTTTCTGCCGTTTTCTTGACTAAATGCAAAATCTGTGATAAAATATATATCCTAACAAATATCCTCTCGCAAAGGCGAGGAAAGGAATACGTATGAACTTTTTACTGCTTGTAACGGATGCTCCCATCTTCTCCTTCCACGATTTTGGAGTTGCGGGATTCCGTATCCTTCTCTCAATAATCATAGGCGGTATCATCGGTATGGAGAGAGGCCGTCACGGCCGCGCGGCGGGTATGCGTACGCATATTCTCGTGTGCATCGGCGCAACTCTTGCCTCAATGACCGGTATGTACGCCTATAATATTCTCGGCGGCACTAACGATCCCTTAAGACTCGCTGCGCAGGTTATCTCCGGCATAGGCTTTCTCGGTGTAGGCACCATACTTATCAAGGGTAGGTTCCAGATCACAGGCCTTACCACCGCGGCAGGTATCTGGTGCGCGGCAGCCATTGGCATCGCGCTCGGTATCGGCTTCTACGAGGGAGCTATAGTAACCTTCCTCGGCTCGGTAATAGCCGTTACGGTCATGCACCGCTTTGAGTACAGAGTGACAAAGCGCCACTCAAGATTCGGTATGTATATAGAGATAACCTCGGCCGAGAAAGTACGCGCGGTTATAGACCATCTTCGCAATAACTACAACGCCATAGATATGCAGATCACACCCCCGAGAAGCGGTACCGACGGCTACGTCGGAATTGAGGTAAATATCCTCACCTCACCCAAGAAGCCGACCACTCCCGAGATCGTTGCCAAGGACCTCGAGTCGCTCGAAGACGTTATCTTCGCCCTCGAGTCGATCTAAGATAAAACCGCCATAAAAGTAAACAAAAGCGCTCAATTTTCAAGATTGAGCGCTTTTTATTTCGGATAAAGAAAAAACAAGCAAAGCAAAATGCACCCCGAGAGCCAAAGCCCCGGGGTGCATCTTTTATAGATTAATTTGGGTTGCGGTAAAGATATAATTCTACCGTTATAGCTCACAAGCAGGTCGCCCCACTGAGAGTTGGTGAAAGGTTTGTTTTGCGAAGAGCCCAAAAGATAGGCTCTTTGTGGCACCCAGGTGGTATAATAACACCGTCAGCCTATAGGGAAATACCTCAAATGTTTTTCTTTCATTTCATTTGCTAGTAGATCGTAAAACTTCTTTGAGATGATAATAGGGGGCTGTATCCACCCTCTACTGAAGCTCCTTTCGGCAACAAAAACATCTATCCCTTTTGGGATTAAATCTGCTCTAATTCTTATGTTGTCATCTCCTGGATGTTTAAATTCATAATGAATTATCCCACAACTTTCACATTGATGCGCACTATATTCCCCAATGAAGTTGAAGCAATTCATCGGTAATATGTTATTGAAAACCATTTGACTAACATTTTCTGTTGATTCTCCTCGCCTATTGACAACATGCATATAATCAACTCCAACTATGTCGCGTGTGAATATCATGTTTTTTGCACGGTCACTACAAAAGACTCTATTGAAGTCCCCTAACATCGCACAGAAATTATAGTTGTTTTTCCACTTAGGAGTACGTTTTGAAACATAAGGATTAATCTGCTTTTGATGACGATATCTTGTATCATACGGTGTTCTATACGGACAAGAGTACTCAAACGTAAAATCATCATCAGATGTTTCAATGTCAAATCGGGTCGCCTCCAAAATGTACCAATTTGCGTTTTCCAACTCTGATTTCGAAAAAAGAACTTCAACTGAAGGCTCTGTCTCGAGTTGTTTAAGTATTTCAGCAGTTAAGGGATTATCCGAGTAAACATAAAAGACAAATGCATTGCCCATTATGTCATCATAGTGTATTCCTTCATCACCAAGAATCTTTAATATTCTTTTAGAATACTCATCACTATACATCACTGAACAATGGTATCTTCTTATCATTTTCTCTACCTTCCCAATGTTTTTCTCGCTGCCGCTAAAAGCTCTGGATAATTTGCATATATTCTTTGCGCAGAGTTCCATATTTGGTCAGTATCAAACGCAGTTTTATACGGAATAGCTTCTCTCCAAGCTTTTGTAAATACTAAATGATCATCATGTGAAAGTGCGATGCTTAACATTTCACTTTTATTTTGACCTAAAAACGGGGCAAATCTTTTTTCAATAATATGGTGCACTTCTAACCCATTTCCCTTGTTGACTTTTCGCAAGTTTTTATATGTATCAATAGTGCTATCAACCACATTAGCGGTATCGTGTATGTCATCAGCTAGATCAATAAAATCATCCGCTTTTGTTGCAATGCGCAGTATATCAGTTGCTTCTCCAACACCCGAAACGATAGGAAGTAAATCTATGGCGTCACCAACAAGGCCTGCCCACGCCCACGGGTCATACGGATTTGCCCAAACTTCTAAAATGCTCATTCCAAGAGAAGCTACATCAAACAGTGTTCCCCAGAACATACCGTCGTGATCGGTTCTCATCACCGGATTATTATCACAGTAAACAAATAGGTTCTTATCGGTAAGTGCTGTGGGTGTCGCAGTGATTACGTCGGGAATATCCGCATTTATGAATCTACAAGTATTGGGATCATAATACCTACTCTGCAGATAGTACAGACCAAGGTCGGAGTCGGTGAAAGGTTTGTTTTGCCCAAGAGCCCGACGACTCGGGCTCTCTTGTATGTAAAACAAAACATAAACTTGCTCAATATCTTTGCTTACCAACGAGTATCATGCATTGTACATCCAAAATAACAACATTGATCTAAATATGGTGGTATGCTCGTGTATAAATTTATCTTTTCTCTTCTATAACTCGATGAGGAATGCAGATTTGTCAGAATTTTGTTAGAAATTCCACTTATGGCATATTCACAATCAGATTTCATTAATGCAATTTTTCTTGAAAACTCCTGTGCTTTCTCAAAATAATTTATTCCTATACTGCACTCAATAATTGCAGATGCAACAAAAGCATCTACAGAATACTGGGAAAATACCTTGTCACACAATGGAATTGCTTTTTCATATTGTTCTGTCTTGGCATAATACATAAGAATATCTACATCATCAATATATTCACCAAACATATCTATGCATCTGTTTCCCTCTATTGTATTTCCATAAGCACGAAGTATTTCAAAATATAAAGAAACGCTTTCAATAGATGTATAATTTAGAACCAATGTTCTTGTTTGTGATAGGATTTGTTTATCGCTGGGATTTAATAAATAGCAAAACCTCAAATAATTATACTGAAGTTCGTCAGAATATTCGATATCAATTGCTCTTTTGAGTAAGATACAAGCATTTTCGTAAAGTTGTTTTTTATTCTTACATCTTTTTATTCTATTTATTCTATAATCAATCGTTTTTACGAGAGCGCATAGATTTGTAACGGTTATATCCATCTTTGAAGCTTCCATAATATATCGGCTTCCAATTTCTAGTGCATTTCTAATTCTGCCATTACTACACAACATACCTTCGGTAATCAAATAATACCCTAAATTATTATAGGTCTGATGACAAGGATTGTTTTTTTTATTTATGTAGAACATTTTTTGCGCTTGCAAAAAATTATGTTCTTGAAGAAACATTAGTGCTACATCATTTATTTTTCTTGGCATATCATACCTCATCTTTTTGATACCGGAATATTGGGATATGGTGCTTCGCCACCTCGCGTTTGACCACCAGGATATACATTTATATATCCTCCCTTAGGGCTTTCCACATCCCAGTGACCTCCACCATGAGCATCTTTCGAACCAGTTGGAACCGGAATCCAAACATTTCCGTTTTTATCTTTCCACCCCTTTTTTCCGTTTTTACTTTTTGTCTGCACAGGACCACCTTTCGGAGGCAGATATTTTTCTCTTTCCGTTGGTTGCTGTCCAGGTCTTACGACCTCGCGCCCTTTATCATCTAACTCAGGCAAACTATTAGGCTCTGCTCCAACATTTGATGAATCACCTTCAACTGTAGGCGGCGGAGCTTCCTCTGCTTTGAGAACAATAACTACAACTACTATGAACAGTCCAATATACAGTATATCACCAATGGGGAGAGGGCCATCAATTAAAGGAAGCCACGCTGTATATATTGGCCAGTTAATAATTTCTTCATTTTCACCCGTTGGATCATAGTAATTAACTGGATTATTACCACAGTATGCGAACATGTTGTATCCAAGTATGCTGTGATATAGCGCAGAATCAGCATTTATGAATCTACAAGTATTGGGATCATAATACCTGCTCTGCAGATAGTATAGACCAAGGTCGGAGTCGTAGTAGTAGCCACGGTAGGTCAAGTTGTTTTTATCTGCAGTTGTGTTTAAACCGTTGTTGGAATAAGTCTTGGTTGTAGCACCCCAGGCGTTGTACTTGTAGTTTACGAGCACTGTACCTGTTGAGCTGTATACAGATATAATATCACCTTGAAGATTCTTGCCGTACCAGTACACATCCCAAGTATCTGATGCGTAGCTGCTCGTCCTACACTTAAAGCCTATGGGGCTATCATAAGCGTCATATATGTAAACTATAGTTTCGCTATCCGTATACTCAGCTACAAGAAGTTCTCCGTCGTACACATAACTCCTTGCTACGCCGTTTACGGTTTTGCTTATCCTTAACCCATCCGAGTTGTATGCAAAGGACATAGACTTAGCGCCCTTGGTTGCACTGACAAGTCTTCTGCCTTCCCAGCCAAAGGTGTAGCTCGAACCGTTGTAATAGCTAAGCGGATTGCCTATCTCGTCATAGGTTATAGTCGTACCGTTATAGCTCGTAAGCAGGTCGCCCCACTGGGAGTCGGTGTATGAGTAGGCGTTAGTTACCGTTAATGAAGGCAGATTAGGCTTAGCATCCGGTAATGCTGTCTCACCGAATCCAATTTCACCGAGTATTACGCCTCCGCTGCTTTCACTCTGCAGTCTTTTAACAGTCTGAGTAAGATTACCGGCTCTATCATAAGTATAAGTGTAGGTACAACCTGTGACGTCGTTATCCTCATACGTAAGCTGACCAAGGCTATCATAAGTATAACTGATCTCTTTGCCGTCGCTCGTACTTATCTTTGTAATATTTCCGGAGTTATTATAGGTGTAGGTATATGTCTTTGTACTCGTTCCGACAGTGACGGTATAGGTCCGAATTAATCCGCTTTCACCGTAAACCGTATCTGTAACATACGTATATGACTCGGAAATTATCGGAGCACCATCTACACTATCATTATACTCCACGGAAGATACTCTGTCAAGAGAGTCATAAGTATACTCTGCGCTAACGGCAAAATTGCCGGACACGGTATAACTGTTGAGTCGCCCGTCACTTAGATAGGTGTAGGCGCGCTCAATACTGTCCATAGAATCGATCGTAACTCCGCTTTGAACGTATGAGTAAGATATATGATTCGTCGTTCCCTGTACGCGGGATTCGGAATCGTACTCTATTTCCGTTGAAATAACGCCGTCATAATCAGAGCTTGAATACTCGCTTATTTCTACGAGTCTGTTATTCTCATCGTATCTGTATACTGTGACTCTCGAGTTAATATTATCCTTGACCGAGTGAGTCTTTCCGTCGGAGGTGTACTTATATTCGTATGCAGTTACGTATTGAGAGTCGGAGTTCTCCTTACACTTTATCGCCTCTACCAGTTCAAGATCGTTATATACGTATTCTACCTCATAGCCGTTGCCATAGATAATTCTTTTTAGCTTACCGTTATTTTCGTTATACTCATAGCTTGCAAGCTCGTCACTTCCTATGCTTATACTCTCCGAGTTGCCGAAAATATTATAGCTCAGCGTGTAATCCGTGCTGTAGGTGGATATACCGGAGAGTCTACCCGCTCCGTCATAATCATATTCTACACCCGAGAAGGAGGAATTTACCGAGTAGGATGAAGTATTTGGCATATATTTGGCCGGATCTACTCTTAAGAGCTTTCCGCTCTCGTCGTAGGTGTAAGAATAGCCAAAGTAAGACTCGGTATTCACACTTGCCAGAAGCCAACCCGATGACGTATCGTAAAAATACCTTGTCTCACACTCACTGTTCTTTTCGGTCAGAAGCGCACCGAATATTTTAGAGTCAGCGGCAACGTCATAGGTGTATTTTTGCTTTGAATAAAAATCACCTGAAACGTACGCGCCACCGCTCTCCGTCTCGTAACTCAGCACCTCAGTGACCATACCATAAGAGTTGTACGTGTAATTAGTCCTGAATTTGGGTGTTTTAACTATTTGACTATCGGGATCATCCAAGGAGTAAGGATAGTCAAGACCTCCGTTGTAGGTAAACTCGTATGTTACAATGTGGTCGACTGTATTTGTTGCATTTCCGGTGTTTTGATCGACTTTGTAGAAATAGTCTACCAATTCGCCTTTGCTGTTAGCGACTCTGATCACGTTTCGGTTATCGTCGTACTCGTAATAAGTACGCATAATACCGTCGTCGGTCATAGTAACTAATCCTTTGTCATAAGTCGTTCTCTGAGTTTTGTCTATGCCGGCATAGACAAGAGATATATCATCAAAGTATACGTTACCGATTATCTGTCCCGAATAATCACAGACAACGTCTATAGATTGCACGTATTGATATTCGCTAAGCTTTGTGCCATCTGCATTCGTTCCCAAGCAAAAGACACCGGATACATACTGCCACTCGTTTGTCGCGGACGTAAAATGGAATGGATACTCAACGGTAACGCTGCTTGTTCCATAGTTATACTTAACTTTAACATATATTGAGAAGCTCTTATCCTCTAAGGGGCAGTCCGCCCTGGCATATCCGGAAACCGCAAATTTCAGACCATACGAGGTGTCGGCCGCCGAATTTAAGGAAGACGCGGTTTTCGTCAATACGTTCTGCATAACGTATTTTGTGCCTCCGTTGGCACTCATCTTGACACTGACGTCTCCTGTCGTAGGATCAGTAAACAGAGAAAGGCTTCCGCTATTCATCTGCCAATGATCCGAGGGGTTTAGCTCCGTATCAAATCCGCCCGCGTTTATCAGGGTGAATTCTGAAAAAGTATTACCGAGCTCGAGCTTAGCCTTGCCCACTCTTATACTCACAGCACTACTGATAGCCCCAAGTGCGCTAAAGCTTATCTTCAATTCTACGTCCGTCTCATCTGTCAAAGAAAAGCTTGTTAGTAATACGCTCCTCTGTACCACATCTGATTTATTGAGGTTGATGTCCTCGGCGTGAATAACAAGTGAGGTATCAGTGTCTATGAACTCTACCTTGCCGGATATATTCTCGCAGTTAGATGATTCATACTGCATCGAGAAGGCATAGTTTCCTGCGCCGAGCGTAACGGTCTGAGACGCAGTTGCCGCAGTGCTCTCAGTCGGAGACATGGATAAAAACAGAGTGTTCGGTGTATCTACCGTAGTACCGGGTATTCGGCTAACGTTTGACGAGACCGTCCAATATGTAACAGAAGATAGTGTGCTTGCCGGACCTTGGAAATCTCCATTTTTTATCAAGCTTGAATTTATCTCTCCAAGCACGGTTTTTTCACTTACGGAGTTCTTTGACTCATCTTCGGTATCGTACTTTCCCGAGACTGCTCCGTATATATTCCTTCCGTCAGAAGAACAGGAATATACGCTTATAGCTCGTCCGTACGTATCAAATATATAGCGGGTAAGTATATCGTCATTGGTTGAGAGCACCTCGTCATTACCGGTGGAACGCATCTCTGTATAACCGAGACTATACTCTATGCCCAGCTCTCCTCCAGTATTTTCTCCTGCATATTCGCTAATTCGTATAACTCTACGTTTTTGCCAAGCATACTTTACAGATGTTACAGAATTGAGATTAACAGCCTCTATCATTCTGCCGCCGTCATCGTAAAAATATTCTGCTGTTTCGTAGCAGGTAACGTTGGAATTGTTCGTTGCCGAGGTAGCGTAGTTAAGAACGTCCGCTTCTGTGGTCGAGCCGTTCCCGTAGCAATACTCCACTCTCTTTAGATATCTACAATACGTATTTCCTATTACAGTTCCCGTTGCAAGACTTGTGTATCTCAATACTACCGATTGCTTACTCGCGGGGTTATATACAGCGCACAGAATGTTCTCACTGTTATAAATGAGCTTCAGCATTTCTATTGGCGTTGTATTTCCTTTAGGTAATATACTTATTGATGTGGGGTGATACTTATTATTAACGGAAAAAATCAGCTTGTTGCCTGTTGCATCAACTATTTCGGATAAATACCAGAGAGTTTCTTCTTCCGGAATGAAGCTATAGCTCATCTTAAGGAATTTTCTCGTAGTGTTACTATCGTCTATTATCTCAATGGCGTTATCCGACACGATCATAACATAATTAAGTCCGTCGTCGTCCTTATATATTCCATTAGATTCATAATAGAACTCATGTTCCGTTCCGTCTGCATCAGCGTATATATAATATATTACTTCCTCGTTTGTCACAGGGTTTCTCGCTTTTTTCCATACCACAGTTTCACAGGCATTTAGCTTGAATCCGTAGGGCGCATGCTGGTACACGTGAGCGGAGTTTATGTCATATGTTTTACAGTACCATTGATTGGAAATTGCGGAATTGTATACGAGTGTTGGTGTGTATCCAAAAAGACTGTCTGTCGATGTGAGCGTCGGTATTGCGAAAACAAGATTGCCGTTAGCAAGATTAACACTTCCCGACCCTGCAATACCAACACTGTGGGCAGAGTACGACCAATATGGCTCCGCCCCCTTCATATCTTTGTAGGTTATCACTAAGAGAGGTTTATTTGTTTCTGGACTCGCCTCATTAGAATAGAACTGTATTGACGCGGAACGTCCGGGAATGGTCGCAAATGCCAGTCCAAGTTGAGTTACAGCTTGATACTCGTCTCCTTCGTACCATCTTTTTGCAATCTTGGTGACGTTAAAGGTATACTCACCAATTCCATTAATAATGCAATAGTCACTCGCGAAACTATCAATTACGCCGCTTCCATTGTTCGCATACTTATTCCACGTAAGATCGCTTCCCCAGTCGGTCTTTACTCCATATACACCGACATAACTTCCCGAAGCAATCTGTCCTATTGTCGAAATTCTGATCGACGCGTCATAGATTACAGCCGATACAGGAATAGCAGGCAGAGAAAGGCTCTTCCAATATGCTCGCCTAGTGGAGGACACGTAAAGTGTGCTGCTGCCATTATAGACTCCATTCGGATAATCCGAATTTATAAAGGTGTCTACCACGTTTGAGTTATAATCCCGGACAGTAGGATCCACCGTTACAGGGAAGGCTCTTGTCTCCTCGTTCATCCACTCCGTATCGACTGTGACGGTGAGAGTGTACTTATGACCGTTATTGTGCGTGAGGGTATAGGCGGAAAGGCCGCTCGGTGCGTACTCACCGTTTGAGTCAAACACCACGGGCGCGGGGATAACGTACTTTACCGCTCCTTCACCGTCGCGTATCTCAATATCTCCCGACTCGGCAAGCGTGGGAGTGAGTCCGTTAAGCTTAAGCTCGAAGGAGTAGGAGTATGAATCCTTTCTCTCCTTGACTATAATATTTTCCTTGACGTTCATTGAGTACGCCACGTACTCAAGGTCAACTCCGTCGAGGACGTCACGGTATATAACCTTGGAGGATAGCTTCTCGAGATTCATCATCTTCTGAAGCTTGGTATCCGCCTCGGCGTCTTGGCCGTTTGTTACTTCGCCCACCGTGCCATTTTTAGCCCCGAGAAGACTCATTGTGAGCTTAGTATTTCCGTCGTGGAGTGCAAAGAGCTCACTCGAGCCGTTTATCTTTTTGACAAACTTGATTCGAG
>JAFTIN010000017.1 GCA_017456895.1 Clostridia bacterium | reverse complement strand
TCCATTGAGCGATATAAGTTGGACACGAAAAATGATCAGTGTCATAGAGCAATGTTATTGTTTCTGTATCGTTTGAAATTTCAAAACTATTTAATCCGTCAACAAATGCGGCATAATTATTCTCATCAAGCACACAAGTGAAATATATAGCGTATCCGTCAACGTCTATACCGGGTGTCCAATGAAAATAAAACTCATTGAGTGTAGATGGAGTTTCACGAGGAAAGAAAATCAGTTGTGAGTTATACAGATATTCTCCAAAGCCGAGTAAGGTTTCGCGTTCGCAACCGGGAGAGGCCTGTTTGTTCCAATCAACAACAATTCCGTCGTACATATATTGATAATCGGAAATGTCTGTTCTTTCTTTACTGCAACCGCAAAACGCAAAAATTAAAGAAACAATTAAAATGCCAATAAGCACTTTTTTCATATCCCCACCCCCTTTCTGTGATTAGTATAGCATAAAATCGTGAAGATTGCAAGTTCGTAAAATAAAAAACGCTTTTCGCCTTGGCGAAAAGCTGCCTTACTTCTTCACTATTCACTATTACTTATTACTTGCCAAAAAAAGACAAGAGGGTTTAGTGAAAAGTGAAGAGTGAAGAGTGAAAAAGTAAAAACGACAACCTTCTGTCGAAGATTGTCGTTTTTGGCAGGAGAATAGGGGTATTCGCCTGTGGCGAAGATACCCGCACTCTGCGCCTGGTAAGCGAGCTTACCGATCTTCGAGTGGGGTATGCGAACCCCGCGCCTTGCTACGCGCGGCGCTGTGGTGAGAATCCTCTATTCCCCTGCCAGAACGAAAAAAAGCACCGCTTTTTGCGGTGCTTCGTTCTGGCAGGGGAATAGGGATTCGAACCCCAACATACAGAGTCAGAGTCTGCTGTGCTGCCGTTACACAATTCCCCTTTGTTGAACGCATTATATTTTAGCACACATTATTCTGTTTGTCAAGGGCTTTTAGATATTTTTTTGGTTTTTTATTTATTGATGGAAAAAACGCAGAAAAAACGAAAACATTAACTCAGCGTATTGACAGGATCTTAATTTACGGATAAAATTAATGTAAAAGAAATCTTTCGGCATAAGACAGAAAAAGAGGAAGTAACAATGAACAAAAAACCAAAGAAAAATGGAAGCGTATCGCCCTTGATGATGGTCCTGATGATAGCTATAGGCTGTCTTATCGGTCTGTTTTGCCTGGATCCCGTCTTCGCTCTCGTTGACATAGTCGGATCATCGACTGCCGTCTGGCTTATCGTGGCTGTAGCCTTCATTTTCGGCTTGATCATCTCGATCATCATACACGAGGCAGGGCATCTTATCTTTGGCCTTATGACGGGATACCGCTTCGTATCATTCCGTATATTCAGCTTCGCCTTAGTAAAGTGTGACGACGGAATCAAGCTAAAAAGGTACTCTATCCCGGGAACGGCAGGGCAGTGCCTCATGGCTCCGCCTGAGATAAAAGATGGAAAAATGCCAACCGTCATTTACAATTTAGGCGGTTGTATGTTTGGACTTGTATTCTTCGCCATCTTCGGCACGGTCGCATATCTGACATATAGCTGGCCCGTGGCGTATCTTGTATTCCTGATATTCTCCTTGGTCAACCTCATCACCGCCCTGGTAAATCTCATACCTAACAGAGGAGCACAGATAAACAACGACGGTGCAAATGCGATAAGCATAAGAAAGAGCCCGGAGGCAACACGCGCCTTCCGCACTCAGCTCTTAATAGCCGAAAGGCAGTTTATGGGCGATATATTCTCGGAGATGCCCGAGGAGTGGTTCGAGATGCCCGCGGACGAGCTGCTCGATAACCCCCTGATCGCTACGATCGCATTTCTCAAGGCTGTGAGGCTTATGGAGGAGAAAAAGCTCGACGAGGCAAGAGACGTTATAGAGCATATCCTCTCGGTTGACGCCGCCGTGGTTGGAGTGAATAAAATGACGCTGATGCTCGAGCTTTTGTACATCGCCTCGATAAACGGTGACAGGATAGCCGCAGACCGCATATTCGGCGTCGAATTGAAGAAGGGCAAGGGAGTCCCGAAAAGCTTCACGCTCTTAAGGGTTACGTATGCGTACGAGAGCCTGATCCTTGAGGACGAGAGGGCGGCCAACAAGACGAGAAAAAGGATAGACAAGGTCCTCTCAAAGCTCAAGAGCTTCGCCTTCCCAAAGCAGCTCGAGTCCGAGCTCGAGTGTATAAAAAGAGTGGACGAGCTTAGAAGCAAGTCGGTAAAAATATAAAATGGACGATGCACGCGCAGGGTAAAATAAATATTTTCTTTATTTTACTATTGAAAATGCGCGTGCATTGTGTTATAATGTACTTTGTAATTTATTCGGGCGTGTGTAGGGCGCGTATATTTTAGAGCCTCCGCGCTAAGAAAGAAGGATACATATGAAGGAAAAACTTGACCTTTTGCTCCGTGAGGGAGCAGCGAAAATTGAAGCGGCAAAGACCGAGAGCGAGCTTCAGGAGATCAAGGGCGCGCTCCTTGGTAAGCAGGGCGCTGTAACCGAGCTCCTCAAGGAGCTTCCCAAGCTCGACGTTTCTCTTCGTCCCGAGATGGGCAAGGCCGTAAACAACGTAAAGAACCTGCTCACCGAGCAGATAGAGGGTAAGAGAGAGGAGCTCAAGCTCAAAGCGTCGGAGATATCTCCCGACTTTGACTGCACGCTCCCCGGCATCAAGCCAAGAATAGGCGGTCTGCACCCCATCACCCAGATGTGCTACGACCTCAACGACGCCTTCCGCTCCATGGGCTTTGAGATCTTCCAGGGTCCCGAGATCACCAGCGAGTACTACGCGTTCGACAACCTTAACTTCCCCCCAAACCATCCCGCGCGTGAGAGCATGGATACCTATTGGCTCGAGGGACACGACTCGGGTGAGGCTAACGAGAAACTCTGTCTTCGCCCCCACCTTACCGGCGGCAGCGTAAGATATATGCAGAAGCATAAGCCCCCCTACAGATTCGTTTACCCCGGACGCGTGTATAGAAATGAGACCACCGACGCACGTCACGAGCGCGCTTTCTTCCAGTATGAGGCGCTCATCGTTGACAAGGATCTCACCTATACCTCGGGTAAGGTTATGATCAAGAGCATACTCTCCAAGGTCTTCGGCCAGGACGTTCCCGTCAGAATGAGAGCCGGCTTCTTCCCGTTCGTTGAGCCCGGATTTGAAATCGATATGGGCTGTCTTGTTTGCGGCGGAAAGGGCTGCAGCGTTTGTAAGCACGTCGGCTGGATCGAGATCATGCCCGGCGGAACTCCTCACCCCAACGTACTCCGCGCGGCAGGCGTTGACCCCGATGAGTACACCGGCTTCTACGTAAACATCGGTCTTGACAGACTCGTTATGATGCGCTACGGCGTTGACGACGTCCGTCTGTTCCACGGCACCGACTTAAGATTCCTCGAGCAGTTCAAGTAATCCCGAGGGAAACGCGATAGGAGAATAAAGATGAAGTTATCACTTAATTGGATTAAAGACTACGTAAAAATTCCCGAGAATATGGATCTTAAGCAGCTTGCCTACGACCTCACCATGTCTACGGTTGAGGTTGAGGGCGTCCACGATCTCGGCAAGCAGTTCGACGGCATTGTCGTCGGCGTTATAAAGGAGGTTCTCCCTCATCCCAACGCGGACAAGCTCCGCGTGTGCAAGGTTGATATCGGCACCGAGGATATCAAGGATATCGTTTGCGGCGGCAGTAACCTTGAGGTTGGCATGAAGGTCGTCGTTGCCTGCCCCGGCGCTATGGTACGTTGGCACGGCGAGGGTGAGCCCGTTGAGATAAAGAACACCAAGCTCCGCGGTGTTGCGAGCTTCGGTATGATATGCGCGGCAGTAGAGGTAGGCCTTGCCGATCTCTTCCCGACCGAGGACGATCACGGTATTATGGATCTCTCCGCCTTCGACTGTGAGGCAGGTACACCCGTAGCGCGTGCTCTCGGCCTTGAGGATATGATACTCGAGATAGACAACAAGTCTATGACCAACCGTCCCGACCTTTGGGGCCACTACGGAATCGCGCGTGAGCTCGCCGCTCTTTACGACCTTCCTCTTGCCCCCATTCCTGCCTATACCCCCGGGGCGTGTGAAGAATACGACGTAAGGATCCTTGACGAGGAGAGGTGTCCCCGTTACATCGGCGCCAAGATCGAGGGTCTCGGTGTCAAGCCCTCGCCCTTCGAGATGCAGTCGAGGATATGGAGAGTAGGCATGCGTCCTATCAACGCGCTCGTAGACGTTACCAACTACGTTATGCTCGCAGTAGGTCAGCCCACTCACGTGTTTGATTCCACCCATATCGTAGACCATATAGAGGTCCGCACTGCAAACGAGGGAGAGAAGCTCAAACTCCTCAATGACAAGGATCTTGAGCTTACCACCGACGATCTCGTTATCGCTGATAAAGAAGGCGCGGTTGCTCTTGCGGGCGTTATGGGCGGCGCGAAGGACTCGGTTCTTCCTACCACCGACAGCGTTATCCTCGAGGTTGCAAACTTCGACTCCAAGACCGTGCGCAGAACGGCGCTCAGATACGACAACCGTACCGAGGCCTCCTCGAGATACGAGAAGGCTATCGACCCCGAGAGATGCGATCAGGCACTCTCTCTTGCAATGCGTCTCTTCTCCGAGCTCTATCCCGAGATGAAGGTCACCGCCTTCACCGACAAGTATCCGAACAAGCTTGTTAAAAAGGAGATCGACGTTGACTTTGACTGGCTTGACAGAAGACTCGGTATCAGAGTTCCCGAGGATATCGTAAAGAAGAAGCTCGGCACCATGGGCTTTGAGGTTACCTATACCGACGAGGGTATGCACATCGTGGTTCCCACCTGGCGCTCCACCGGTGACGTGTCCATCAAGGCGGACATTATGGAGGAGGTAGCGCGTATGTACGGCTACGAGAACTTCCAGCCCACGCCCATCACCACCAGCTTTGACAGCGCTATAAATCAGCTTGATATGGACCTTGTCCGCAAGGTCAAGGAGTACCTTGCGTTCAGAGCGGGTATGCAGGAGATCTTCACCTATCCCTGGATGACGGATAGCTTCGTAAACGCTATCCTTCCCACCACCGACGGAGTGCTTTCTCTCTCCATGCCCCCCTCTCCCACCGAGAGATATCTCAAGTCCACTCTCCTTCCCAACATCTGTAAGGCGATCGTTAAGAACGAGAGAAACTTTGACGAGTTCGCTATCTTCGAGGAGGCCGAGATCTTCCGTGATACCGACTACACCAGCGAGTATTCCGAGATAGAGAAGCTTCCTTATCAGCGTAAGCACCTCGGCTGCGCATTCGCGGGTAAGTCCGAGAATATCCAGGCACTCTTCCGTGAGGCAAAGGGCATTATCGAGGATATGCCGAGATACACTCACATGGAGGGCTTCAACTTCAGAAAGGTTGAGAAGCCTTATTGGGCAGACGAGACCGTGTGGCTCAATATCTACCTCGGCGACGAGAAGATCGGCGATCTTGCTCTCCTTTCCAAAAAGGCGGCGCTTGCCTGCGATATCAAGGTGCTCTCCGCGATACTCGTAGAGCTCGATATGGACTCCTTCAAGCCCCTTAGATCGAGAACCAACCGCTACGTTCGCGTTCCCGAGTATCCCACCAACGAGTACGACATCTCCTTCCTCGTTGACTCCTCCGTCAAGTGGAGCGAGATCTACTCCGCAGTCCTTCCCAAGAAGTCCGATGACAACCTTCTTCGCGAGGTCCTCTTCGTTGACGAGTATAAGGGCAAGCAGATCCCCGAGGGCAAGAAGTCTATCACTCTCCGACTTGTTATAGGCTCGGGTGAGAAGACTCTTACCGGCGCAGAGATCGAGACCGTGGCAAACGGCGCGAGAAAGAAGCTCTCCAAGGCCTTCGGCATCGACGTAAGAACGGTTTAATTTATATAATACAAAACGACCTGCCATTTTGACAGGTCGTTTTAATTTTCTTCGTCTGTTCTTCCGAGAAGATAATCGAGTGATACACCGAAATAGTCGGCAAATTTAATAAGGGTAGAATAATCAGCCTCGCGCTCCAGATTCTCATATCTGCTTATTGTGTTTTGGTTCATGTTTAGGTCTATAGCAAGCTTCAGCTGCGAAATATTCCTTTTCTTCCTCAGTTCTTTTAGTCTGAACGTCATTGTTGCGATCCTTTTCTCTAAAACCTCTTGACTTCATTATACCAGTTTGGTATAATTATAATATCCCATTTTGGGATTATCATACTTTGGGAGAACTAAAATGAAGAGAATTATTGCAATTATTTTATTGTTGACGGTTGTATTAAGTATTACGTCATGCATTTTTGTTCCGGCATATCACGCGAACACGCTTATAGATATCCTCGAAGATAACAACTATGTCATTACTGACGTCAATGATACCGAATATGACGGCGTGGTTGGATATATCTATGGTGAAAGGGCGGAAACGGAAGACGAAGTATACTACATTTATTGCGAAGATTTTGCCTCTGCGCATTCTATCTACGACTATATAAACAGTCAGATGAAGGCAGATATCGCCGAGCTTAAAATGGAGATAGAAAGAATCGAGTATTTGCTCTATAAGGCCGAGGGCGTAAGCGCTGAGGAAAAGGGAAAGAGCTATGAAAAATACGTGGAATTAAAGGAAGAACTTGAAGAAATAGAACGGTACGGATGCGGTCGCGGATTTAACGTTGTTTGGTATGGCACGGATAAAGCGATCATGGATCTCAGACTTGGATAACACTATAAAAAATGCCTGCGGCCTAATACGGCACGTAGGCGTTTTTTATTGACAATCGGATAAAATAATGATAACATATAAATAAAAACGGAAGGAGAGGGAAGTATGAAATACCCGATCAACAAGGAGTTCGGCATTTTCGCCCACGTGGCCTCGCCGATAAAAAATCCGAAGATAGCGGGCTTTGTAGGCTCGATGATGAGAGCTCCGGGAAGGATCTTTCGAGATAAGGAAACAGAGGTTGAGAGGCGGCTCGTTAAGAGCTATGACGGAGCAGAGATAGAGGTGCTCGTTATGGGCGAGAGGGCGCGAAAACTCGACACGCTCCCCGCTTTAGTGTATTTTCACGGCGGCGGATTCTTCTTTGGCGCGGCGGCAAGCCACTACAACGCCGCAAAGGCGTACGCTCTCGGCGCAGGACTGAGAGTGGTATTTGTTCAGTACAGACTCTCCCCAAAGCACAGGTTTCCGACCCCGCCGGAGGACTGCTATGCGGCATACCTATGGACACTTGAGAATGCGGCTTTACTCGGCATAGACGGGGAGCGTGTAGCGGTTGGCGGAGACAGCGCGGGAGGAGCGCTCGCTGCGGCAGTTACTCTTATGGCGCGTGACAGGGGAGTGAGGACGCCGTATTTCCAGCTACTTATCTACCCGGTTACCGACCGTAGCATGAATACCGAGTCGAACAGAAAATATACCGATACACCTATGTGGAACAGCACGCTCTCAAAAGGCATGTGGAAAGGCTATGCGCCCATTGTGGATGCCGAGAGCCTCGGATATGCCTCACCCCTTGAGGCGACCGATCATTCCGAGCTCCCCGATGCATACGTCGAGCTTGCGGAGTTTGACTGTCTGCACGACGAGGGACTGATATATGCGAAGAAGCTCCGGGCGGCAGGCTCTGAGGTCGTGATAAATGAGATAAAGGGTACTATGCACGGCTTTGACGTGGTAGAGAAGGCTCCGACCTCTAAAGCGGCAATAAGATCGAGGATAGAATATATGAAGAAAAAATTCGTGAATATATCGGGATCCGGAATATTATAGACCTTCCAAAATGCAAGTTAATCATTTGTTAATATTTGTGACTATTGACAATTGACTGAAAAATAAATGCTATGATATAATTAATACGTAAGCGAGAATCGTTATTTCCATGGACCTAAATCCTATAATTTCGATTCTCGCTTTGATATTTTTACAGAAAAGAAAGGAACCTAAAAAAGTGTTAGAGAAACTCTTTAAGCTCAAACAGAAGGGTGCCAACGTCAAGACGGAAATAGTGGCCGGTGTAACCACCTTTATGACCATGGCGTACATCCTCGCGGTCAACCCGAGCATCCTCGGTGATGCCGGAATGGATACCACTGCGGTGCTTCTTGCGACCTGCCTTGCATCCTTCGTCGGTACTGCGTTTATGGCGATATTCGCAAATCTGCCCTTCGCCCTTTCCGCAGGTATGGGACTCAACGCGTTTATGGCGTACACGGTAGTTATCGGCTTTGGCTACCCATGGCAGATAGCCCTTCTCGCCGTGTTCATCGAGGGTATCATCTTCATCATTCTCTCGCTCACCAATGTCAGAGAGGCGATCTTCGACGCTATCCCCATGCAGCTCAAGAATGCCGTGTCGGTCGGTATCGGCTTGTTTATCGCTTTTATCGGCCTTCAGAATGCGGGGCTCAGCATTGACAACGGCTCGACTTTGGTGTCTATGGTAAGCTTTACAGACAACTTCACTTCCTCCGGTATCAGCGCGCTTCTTGCAATACTCGGCACACTCCTAACCGCTATCCTTTACATAAAGGGTGTTAAAGGCTCGATACTCATAGGTATCCTTGCTACTTGGATAATAGGTATGCTTTGCCAGCTTATCGGTATCTACGTACCGGACGCTGCGCTGGGATACTACTCGCTCTATCCCACGCTCTCCATGACCGACTTCTCCGCGCTCGGTAAGACCTTCGGCCAGTGCTTCAACGTCAACTTTGACGGCGTAAGCATCTTCAACTTTATCGTTATAATCTTCTCCTTCCTCTTCGTTGACCTGTTCGACACGCTCGGCACCCTTATCGGTGTATGCACCAAGTCGGATATGCTTGACGAGAACGGCAAGCTCCCCGAGATCAAGCCCGCTCTTATGGCTGATGCTATAGCTACCTCGGCAGGCGCGGTATTCGGCACCTCGACCACCACGACCTTCGTTGAGTCATCTGCCGGAGTTGCGGCAGGCGGAAAGACTGGTCTGACCTCTATGACGACCGCGATCCTCTTCCTTGTGTCGATGTTCTTCGCTCCCATCTTCACCGCTATCCCCTCGTTTGCTACCGCTCCCGCGCTTATCATCGTAGGCTTCCTTATGCTTACCAATATTAAGGAGCTTAAGCTCGACGACAATAGCCTTACCACCGCGATCCCCGCTTACCTCTGCATTATCGCTATGCCTCTCTTCTACAGCATAGCCGAGGGTATCTCGATCGGTATCATCTCCTACGTTCTTATCAACCTCATCTGCAAGAAGGGCAAACAGATCTCCCCCATTATGTACGTATTGGCAGTACTCTTCGTACTCAAGTACATATTCCTTTAATTAAAACACAAAAGATAACACCCGAGGCGGGAATACCGCTTCGGGCGTTTTTTGTAAACAATAATTATTAAAAACAGCGTTTTAATCATCCTCGCTTGTCTTTGCGCCATAGATGAGAGAGTTAGGTATCTTCTTGATGACGTTCATGGGAGAATTTCTGTAGTCAAAAAGGGTGAACTGCCAGTCAAGCGAGTCGAGGAAGAGGAATACACGGTTGAATACGTCGCGCGAGGCCTTCTCATCCGCCCCGTCCTTAAGCTTAAGTATAACAACGCTGCCGAAGAAATCGTCGCTGACTACCTTCCTTACGAGGTACACCTCGTCGATACGGTCGGACATCGAGTCTACGAGAGAGATAAGGTCGCTATGTATCTGCTCGGGCAGATTCTCACTTATGAGATCGTCCTTAGGACCGAGATTGTCAAGTGCTGAAAAGGTTCTTTCACGCTCGTCAAAGAGCTCGATAACCCTTCTTCTGTAGGTGTCGAGGTCGTCCTGCCTTCCACATAAGCAGCAGAACTGACCGATGGCCTCCATGCCCTCTTCTATATAGTTGTGGTTGTTTTCGATGGCGTGGTAGATGTGCTCGATTCCGCCTTCGTCAAAGGAGTGGAGCAGGGTACAGCCCTTGATAAAGTGGGCGTAGTGATTTGCCGAGTCGGGCAGCTCGTCTATAACACGGTCACAGAGCTCGCTTGCCTCCGTGACGCGTCCGATGGATCTTAGGGCGAAAATGACCTCGCGGTACTCGTCGTGTGAAATTTCGCGACCGCCGGCTTCCCATTCCTCGACCGTCCTTTTCGGCTCGAGGTAGTCTGCCTCTCTTTCCTCGGCGTAGTGGTCCTTGCGGTTGTCGTATATCCTTGAGTCGAGGAGCTCGACCGCCTTTATTTGCTCTTTTTTGTACCCATCGGAGTCGGCGGACTCGTTCACGGTATAGTCGGTGTGACCGATAGCGTCAAGTCGCATTTTGATGGTGGGGTGGGTGGCTCCGCGCGAGATTATCTCGACGTCTATCATTCGGTTCCAGAAGTCGCGGCGCTTTGCCATCTGCTCCTTGAAGGATGCAAGCTCGTTTTTGACAAGATCCGCCTTTAACTCCTCGCTCTCAAGGATCGCGGGAGTGTCGTACGAGCCCTTTTCCCAACAGTATAGCTCGTAGTACTGCAGCTTTAAGAGGGAGGAGCCTGCGTATCTCGGATCTCCGTAGACCTTCATGGCTCTGTCTGCCTTTTCCTCAACGCCTATGGTCGACGCGTAAGTGTAGAGCGTGTGATTGAGAGCAAAGAGATTGTTCGGGAATCTGAAGAATATGCCGATAAGCTTGTTTATCGGGACTCGTCTGTTCGCCCCTTCCTCGAGCCACCACATATGGTTGTTCATTCTCGAGGCGGGAGTGCCGTCCTCACCAAGGTGCGCGAATTCGTGTAAGAATATGTTCTTTAATTCCTCTCTCGACATGGAGCCGAGGAGTATGGCGCCGACCTGTATTGAGATGATATTGCCAAAGCGGCGTATCCCTGCGGTACACTCTGCGAGCAGGACTATTCTGATCTCGCCTTTTACACCGAGGGTGTCCTTTGCTTCGTTTACTACGGAATAGAGCTCGGGGAACTCGTCCTCCTTAACGTATCCGTTCTCCTCGGTGAACAGCGCCCTCGGAGCAGGGAGGGGAATACGGCTTATTGCCGAGTAAATGACGAGGGAGGAGATGAACACAAAGGCCGGCCACAGATCCAATGCCGCGCTGAAGAGCGCAAGCGCAAGGCCGAGAATAAAGATGAATACTGCATATATATTTGTAAGCGAATAGAGGACTCTTAGCTTTTTAAGCAGCCTACTTGCGCTCCTGTCAGCGTCCTCGCGGTGAGAGTAAAGAAAGCTTACCTTCTCCGAATTGCTCTTGTTGTTAAAACGGTTGATATACAGATTTGAAAGGAAGTGGCTCAGAAGTCCGAGGACCGCTAATACTCCTACGATACAGAGGAAAATTTGCGCAACGGTATCTATCGTAAGGCTTGGCTTAACTGCCGCCCCGCCGATCACCGAGAAGACTATGGATACAGTCAGCGATATCGCGGATAAGATAAGCTGACGCATAGTCATTTCTTTGTCATAGGCGGAGGGCTTTTTTTGCTCTATGGGAGTGCGGGATATTTTGCGTATGCGGATGGCGAGTGCGAAACAGGCGATAACGTCGATAATCTCGAGTGTGATAAACGCCGAGAAGATCCTTTTGTCCGTATCGGTGAAATCTCTGATGTCACGTCCGCCCGTCAAGGCGACGGTGACGAATATGCTCGCAAACATAAAAATTATGGTAAAGGCAAAGATAATATATAAAAGCTTTTTGTTTCTCATTTTATCTCCTTTATCGTAAAACCGGATAAATGTAAGCTATAATTGATATATTTCTCAAATTGTGAGGGCGCGTAGCCTTTTCATATCAACGATCCTTATACCTCCGCGTGAGAGCTCGACTATGCCTTCGCTCGAGAAATACTTAAGCATGCGTGTGACGACCTCTCTTGCAGAGCCCATATATTTTGCTATCTGCTCGTGAGTGAGATGCACGGTGTCACCGCCGGTCTTTGACACCTCGTCAAGCAAAAATATTGCCAGACGCTTGTCCATGCTCATAAAGAGTATCTGCTGCATGACCCACATAACGTCAGAGAAGCGGGACAGAGCGGTCTCCAGCGCAAATATCTTTGCCTCCGTATTCCTTTCTGCCAAAGCTGCGTAGGCACATCCTCCAACTATAATGCACTCGGCGTTCTCCTCCGCGTCGACGAAAACGTCAAAGGTTATGTTGTTCAGTACACAGGATGCGGAGAGCATGCACATCTCACCGGGAAAGAGTCTGTAAAGGGTGATCTCTTTTCCTTCATCCGAGAGAATATACAGTCTTAGGCTTCCTTTCCTTATAAGTATAATGCCCGTGCACTCGTTACCGTTGTGTATGTTCGTTCCCTTGGGGAAGGAGATGTACTGCGATGAATTTACAAAGGTTTCCTTTTCTATCCGACTAAGATTATCCCAAAAGGGAAAATTATCTCTAAAAAGAGAGACGAGCTCCTCGTTTTCCATAATAGCCTTCATAATATATACCTCTATATATCATATAATTATTATATCTATATTCTAACATCATTAAATAATATAGTCAAGCAGAGGTTAAAAAAATATTTTTTTAGAATTGTTCTAAAGTGTGACAAAGTCACAGAACTATCTCCGAAAAGAGAGTATAATGAAGTCACAAAACAAAATACAAACACCGAAAGGAAAAATAAAATGGCTAACAACAATAAATTCTATATTTGCGAAAAGTGCGGTAACATAGTTGAGATGGTAAATGCATCGGGCGTTACTCCTCATTGCTGCGGACAGAAGATGAGCGTTCTCGAGGCGGGCGTCGTTGAGGCGAGCAGAGAGAAGCATATCCCCGAGGTTCTCGTAAACGGTAACGAGGTAAGAGTTGTGGTAGGCTCCGTTCTCCACCCCATGGCAGAGGAGCACAGCATACTCTGGGTATATCTTGAGACCGATAAGGGCGGACAGAGAAAGAATCTTGAGGTCGGTTCCGCTCCCGAGGTCAGCTTCCTTCTGAAGGATGAGAAGCCTGTAGCCGTGTATGCATATTGCAACCTTCACGGCCTTTGGAAAAAGGAAATATAATTTATAAAAGCTGTCAATAATAGTATAAAGGAGAAGAAAGCTATGATGAACGAGAAGGTACACGCTCTGCTTAACGATCAGATCAACAAGGAGTTCTACTCTGCATATCTATATCTCGATTTTTCCAACTACTTTAAAGATCGCGGACTTGACGGATTTGCCAACTGGTATATGATACAGGCACAGGAGGAGAGAGACCACGCGATGCTCTTTTACCAGTTCCTCCAGAACGAGTCGAAGAAGGTTACCCTTAAGGCGATCGATCAGCCCGACAAGGTCTTTACCTGCGATATGGATGTTCTCAAGGCAGGACTCGAGCATGAGAAGTACGTTACCTCGCTTATCCACGATATCTACGCTGAGGCGTATGAGGCGAAGGATTTCCGCACCATGCAGTTCCTTGACTGGTTCGTTAAGGAGCAGGGTGAGGAGGAGACCAACGCCACCGATATGATCACCAAGATGGAGCTTTTCGGCTCCGATCCCAAGAGCCTTTATATGCTCAACCAAGAGCTTGCGGCGCGTGTATATTCCGCACCCTCGCTCGTACTTTAAGATGAAAGGAAATTACCAAAGATGAAATACGTTTGTGACGTTTGCGGCTGGGAATACGACGAGGAGGTAGGATGCCCCGAGTGCGGCATTGCTCCCGGCACTAAGTTTGAGGATCTGCCCGAGGACTTTGAGTGTCCTCTGTGCGGAGTTGGTAAGGATCAGTTTTCCGAGGTCTGATCCTTTAGATAGAGAGGGGCGGAGCGTTGAAACTCCGCCTCTTTTCTATTGCATTTTGGAAAAAAGCGTGATATAATCAAAATAGAAAGGAAGGTAGCTTTTATGGAGATGGTACTCTTGACGGCTTTGGGTGTTGGCGGCGCGACCGTTATCGGAGCCCTGATAGGATTTGTATTTAAAAAAATATCGCATAAATTTTCTGATATAGTTCTTTCGTTTGCTGCGGGTGTTATGCTTTCGGCCGCCGTCCTTGGACTCATTCTTCCGTCGCTTGAATACGGCGGAAAGTACGGATTACTTATCACGGTAGCGGGGGTTTTCGTCGGAGCGATAGCGTTGAATCTTATAGACAAGCTCGTTCCTCACCTGCATAAGCTCGCGGGCGCGGATATTGAGGAGCATAGGTCGACGAGCCTTAGCAAGGTCCTTCTGTTCGTCAGCGCGATTGCGATACATAACCTCCCGGAGGGTATCGCAGCAGGCGTGGGCTTTGGATCGGGTGACGTGACTCAGGCGCTTATTATTGCGGGAGGCATTGCCCTACAGAACATACCCGAGGGTATGGTTATTATCGGCCCTATGCTTGCCGCAGGTGTGAAGCCGCGACGCACCTTTGTTATCGCTATGCTCACCGGCCTTGTTGAGGTCGTGGGAACGCTTATCGGCTACTTTGCGGTAAGTGTCGCCTCGTTTATTTTGCCTTTCGCTCTGGCGTTTGCCGGAGGTACGATGCTCTACGTTATCAGCGACGAGATGATACCCGAGACTCACTCCCACGGTAGCGAGAGGGGCGCGACATATGCACTTCTCATTGGCTTTTGCCTGATGCTCGCGGTTGACGTCCTCCTCGGTTAAGGTATACCCGTGTTGAGTTTTTTAAGGGATTTTTGATATACAGGAGGCTAATATGAGGGTATTATCTATAGAAAATAGCTTCTCCGATGATGCGCAGAGGTATCTTAGGCTAATTGCTAAAGATGAGGGCATCGAGATAGAAACACTTAATTTATGTATCGGCGGTTGCTCTCTGAAAAGACACGCGGAGAATATAAAAGTGGGAAAGAGGGAATACCTTTTTCACTACAACGGAGATATGTACAGAGAGGATCTTGTGACTATCGAGGAAGGGATCTCAATGCGCGAGTGGGATATCGTAACGCTCCAGCAGGTCAGCCAAGACAGCTTTATTGAGGAGAGCTTTTACCCTTATATACACGAGGTAGTTGATTACGTCAGAGAAAAGCTCCCTATGGCGAAGATCTACGTGCACATGACCTGGGCGTACGAGCACGGTTGCCCGAGGGTGTATGAGGTTACAGGCGGCCATGACGCCGAATATATGCTCGACGGGATCAGGAGGGCTTATTTACGTGCTAAGCGCGAGATAGGCGCAGACGGTATCATTCCGTCGGGCGAGCTTATGGAGCTCCTCTATCAAAACGGGGCATCGAAAATATACAGAGACACCTTCCACGCATCCCTTGGTTTGGCAAGATACGCTCTCGGGCTCCTGTGGTTCAAGCTCTTTACCGGTAAGAGTGTAATTAATAACGGATTTGATGATCTTGACGAGCCCGTGTCACAAGGCGACCTTGAGATAGCGCGTCGATGCGCAGATTCGCTTGAGTTAATATAATATTAAACGCCCCGATCTTAGCGTGTTATCCTTAACGGAGAACACGCTAAAACTAAGTTTGCCCCTTGGGCAAGTGAAGTTATCTTCGATAGTGAAGTTATCTTCGATAGTGAAGTTCACTTTGTGAATGAAGTTTCGCCTGACGGCGAAGTGATGGGCAACCTTAACTTCCCTTGTGCGTAGCACAAACTTCACTGCGTAGCAACTTCACTTTTACGATAGCAAAAACTTCACTAACAGAAAAAGAGATAACATTTCGGCTACGAACCGATTCGTTATCTCTTTCTGTTGTTATAAGGGTTTGGGCTTAGCCCGTTTGCGTTTGATTAGTCAAATGCGATGCTCGCACTTAATAGCGCTTTTCAAATTCTCCGCTAAGAACATCACCCATTAGTCGGGGCGTTCTTTAGTTCAGTCTGTACACTCTCGTTTCATCGATCAGGGGATATGAGATGAGCATGCGGCCGGAGAGATCCTCCGCAAGGAGTGATGCGGCCGTGAGTGAGAGACTTTTGTAGGTGCGGTAATAGTAGGTCGAGGTTTCAAGATTTACCGCCGAGCTGTATTCGGTGCGCTCGTACAGGTCGCCGAGCTTTACCGATCCGTCGGGCATTTCGACAGAGCCGAGAAGATGAAAAATGTCACACGGGGTGCCGCTGTTTTGACAGTTTAGCCTATGAAAGGCCGCCCTGACAAAGCGCGATTCACTCGAAAGATCACCGGGAAGGCCTAAGGCACCCATGCCCTTTGAATATTGATTAAATTGCAGGTCCCGTGACAGACGGTTGATTATCGGCTCCTTTGATAAGCCGGCGTATTTGCTAAGATTGTGCATCTGCATAGGGAAGGGCGGATTGTTGGTGAGGACTCCGACTTGGTTATCATATACGGATAGACCGTCTCGGTCCGGCTCGGCGGTAAGCGACTTCTTTGTATCCGCAATAAAGAAGTGTAGATCGGCGACGGGAAGGTCACTACTGAACGGGATATCGATCAGATTGATATTCTCAAGTCTTTCCTTGGCGTCATCTACGCACTTGCAGGTGGACAGGATATACGGTATAACTTCATATGGCGGGAGGTTGATCTTTTTCTCAGCCTTCGGCAGATATTTGGCGTTACCAACGTAATTAAGCGCGGCTACGTATAGGCCGTGCTCGTTGGCTGCGTCGTAGTATAGCGGATAGCCGCGACTGACCGTACCTATACCTATGAAGGCGTAGTGATCGGTAATGTTCTCGGCCCGGCGAAAGGCGAGGGTATAGGCTCTTGGAGTGATAATTACGCTTTCACCGTAGCCCTTTTCAATGTCAAGATTTCTACCGGCGTATTTGCCAAATGATATAGCAGTACACATATACATCACCTCTTTTTTCTTATTGTAACCAGGAAAATAAATATGTATACAAAAAAACAGGCCAAAGAGATACAGATTCCCCTTGGCCTGTTTTTTTGCTAAATATGACAAGTAATATTTACATTATTCAACAATATCGTAAATAAGAGGGACATCTATTGGCTTTTTATCTCCGATAAATGTTGCCTGGGCAAGTTTTTTCGCAGAGGGGACAAGACGCTCTTTGTCGCTTGTGTAAAGCACAGCCACGGTATCACCGCACTTAACCTTATCGCCCGTCTTTTTTACGAGTCTTATGCCTGCTGCAAAGTCGATCTTGTCCTCCTTGGTGTTCCTTCCTGCACCGAGCAGAAGGCTTGCAGTTCCGTAGCCCTCGGTATCTACACCGATTATATAACCGTCCTTTTCGGCCTTGACCTCGAGTGAATATGGGGCGGTGGGGAAGAGCTCGGGATGGAGTATCCATTCCTTATTGCCTCCCTGAGCCTCTACCATATTTGCAAAGGTCATGAGCGCCTCGCCGCTCTTGATAACGCGCCTTACGTTATTCTCGCATTCCTCGTAGCTGCCACGGTCGGAGATGACGAGCATATGAGATGCGAGAGCAACGGAGAGCTCGGTCAGGTCCTCGGGGCCGTTGCCCTTGAGTGTTTCGATCGCCTCTACTACCTCGAGTGAATTACCGATAGCAAATCCGAGCGGGCGATCCATATCAGTGATGAGCGCTCTCATCCTCTTTCCTGCAGCCTTGCCGATAGCCACCATCCATTCGGCGAGCTCGCGGCTCTCTTCCTTAGTTTTCATAAACGAGCCTGAGCCGGTCTTAACGTCAAGAACTACGCAGTCGTCGTCTGCCGCCAGCTTTTTACTCATTATACTTGATACAATAAGTGGGAGGCTGTCAACGGTTGCGGTAACGTCACGAAGAGCGTAGAGAAGCTTATCCGCCGGAGCGAGGGTGGCGTTTTGACCTACGATCGCAATTCCGACACGGTTTACTATCTCTTCAAACTCCTCTGTAGGCAGATCGGTCTTAAAGCCCGGGATAGCCTCGAGCTTATCTACCGTTCCACCCGTGTGACCGAGTCCGCGTCCGCTCATCTTCGCTACCTTAACACCGAGAGTTGCGACGATGGGGGTAACGACGAGACTCGTCTTATCGCCTACGCCTCCGGTCGAGTGCTTATCTACGCGCAGACCGTTAATGTTGTTGAACTTTAGCTTGTCACCCGAGTCGCGTATAGCGAAGGTAAGCGCCCTCGTCTCCTCTACGTTCATACCTCTGAAGTATATTGCCATACAGAGGGCGGAGGCCTGGTAGTCCGGGATATCTCCCTTCACGTAGCCGTCTATAAACCACTGTATTTCCTTTTCGGAAAGCTCGAGTCCGTCGCGCTTCTTCCGGATTATATCAAACATACGCATAAGCGTTTTCTCCTGAAATGAAAATGTAGATTGCCAAAAACTCATATAAATTCAAGGTTTTGACAATGATAATCTTTGTTTTTTACTGTTTTTTAAGGTCTGTTTTGCCGAAGGAGTATGGGAGCAGCTCCGCAAGAGTGGTGACGGTGATCTTCTCGGGTGTGCCGAGTATGACCTTTAAGCTGCCGTCACAAAACTCGTTGAGCACCTGGCGGCATACACCGCAGGGGGCGCAGAGCTCGGAGAGAGTATCACCGAGTCCGCCTACGACGGCGATGGCGCTAAACTCTCTTTCTCCCTCGCTGACAGCCTTAAATACTGCGGTTCTTTCCGCGCAGTTGGTGGGGGTATACGCCGCGTTTTCAACGTTGCAGCCGAGGTAGATCTTACCACTCTTGCCGAGAAGGGCAGCGCCTACCTTGTGGTTGGAGTATGGGGTGTATGCAAACTCTCTTGCCTCGACGGCCTTCAGTAATAATTCCTTATCCGTCATTTTGCCACCTCACTAAGGAAGCTCTTGCCGTATATTCTTCCCGCATCCTCGCCGAAGTACTCAAGCACGCTTGCACCAATGTCTGCAAAGCTCTCTCTCGTTCCGAGATTTACTCCGCCCTTGATACCGTTTCCGTATATCACCATGGGGGTATATTCTCTTGAGTGGTCGGTGGAGGGGGTTGATGGGTCACATCCGTGGTCTGCGGTGATTATGAGGATATCCTCGTCGCGTAAGAGCTTGAGCATCTCGCCGAGTCTTACGTCAAAGTCGCTCATAGCCTTGGCGTACCCCTCAATATTATTTCTGTGTCCGTATACCATATCAAAGTCGACGAGGTTGATAAAACAAAGACCATTGAAATCACGTTTCATGATCTGTATTGACTTGTCACATCCGTCGCCGTTGCTCGTTGTGGGATAACTCTCGGTAAAGCCACGACCTGCAAATATGTCATAGATCTTACCGACCGAAATGGAGTCATATCCTGCCTCTTTGAGGATGTCCGGAGCTGTTTTCGAAGGCGGAATAAGCGAGAAATCGTGTCTTCCGGAGGTTCTCTTAAAGGGATATTCGCCGTCGAAGGGACGTGCGATAACTCGTCCGACACCGTGCTCTCCCTGAAGGATCTCGCGAGCGATCTCGCAGTATTTATACAGCTCATCTCTCGAGACGAGCGATTCGTGAGCAGCTATCTGAAATACGCTGTCTGCGGAGGTGTATACGATAAGATCTCCGCTCTTTAGGTGCTCCTCTCCGAAGTCGCGGATGACGTCCGTGCCGGAGTAGGGAAGGTTACAAAGTGTGCCGCGGCCTGTCCTCTTCTCGAATTCCTCAATGACCTCCTTAGGGAAGCCCTCGGGGTAGGTGGGCAGGGGGCGTGGTGAATAAATGCCGGCGATTTCCCAGTGCCCGATGGTGGTATCCTTGCCCTTGGAGGCCTCGTGCATACGCGCGAAGGAGCCAAGGGGAGAGTCTACTCCGCCACCGACTGTATCAATATTGAAAAAGCCGAGCTTTTCAAGGTTGGGACATGAGAACGCGGGGTGGCGTCTTATCGCGCCTACCGTGTTACTGCCCTCGTCGCCCCAGTTACCGGCGTCAGGCATTTCACCGATGCCAACGCTGTCAAGAACGATCAAAAATACTCTTTTTGCCATAATATCTCCTGATATATTAAGCGGGGATTGCTTTCACGGACATAATGCCAAAATTGAAAGAGAACCCCACCCGTGTAAGGTTTTAGCCTGTTTTACGCGAGTTCAAGCGCGATTTCCATCATCTGTGTGAAGGAATTCTGTCTTTCCTCGGCGGTTGTGTTCTCCTCAGGGTAGATGAAGGAGTCACTTACCGTGCAGATGCACAGTGCCTTCTTGCCTGCTCTTGCTGCGTTGCAGTAGAGGGCGGCGGATTCCATCTCAACACCGAGAACGCCCATCTTTGACCAGATCATACCGGAGTTAGCGTCATCGTAGAACATGTCCGAGGAGAGAATGTTTCCTACCTTGTAATTTACACCCTTCTTCTCGCACTCTGCTGCCGCGCGACGAACGAGGTCAAAGTCCGCGATGGGACTGAAGGTGCCGGGGAGGTTATACTGAGATGCGTAGTTGCCGTTTGTACAAGCGCCCATAGCGACAATAATGTCACGGGCGTGGAGATCCGGGTGGAAGGAGCCGCAAGAGCCGACGCGGATAATGGCCTCGACACCGAAGAAATTGAAGAGCTCATAGGAGTAGATTCCGATGGAGGGCTGACCCATTCCGGATGCCATTACCGATACCTTTTTGCCCTTGTAGTAGCCTGTATATCCCTGTACGCCTCTTACGTTGTTAACGAGAACCGCGTCCTCAAGGTAGTTTTCTGCGATATACTTTGCGCGGAGGGGATCTCCGGGCATCAGAACCGTCTTTGCGAATGCGCCTATTTCGGCGTTGATATGAGGAGTTGCCATTTTTATGTTTCCTTTCGTGAATAAATCTTTGTTTTCGTTAGGTATCAGTAGCCCGAGCCCTCGATACCTTTGACTGCCTTGACCACTCTGCTTGTTCCGAGACGGGATGCGCCGATCTCTATAAACTTCTCAGCGTCCTCAATTCCGGAAATTCCGCCCGCAGCCTTTACAAGCACGTTTTTGCCAACATTTGTTTTCATTAATGCTACATCTTCGAGAGTTGCGCCCGCTTTGGAAAAACCGGTGGAGGTCTTGATATAGTCTGCGCCGGCCTCGGTCACAAGGTGGCACATAGTGATTTTTTCCTCCTCGGTGAGCAGGCAGGTCTCTATAATTACCTTGAGTATATGCTCGCCGCAGGCCTCTTTGATCCTCCGGATCTCGTCGCGGATCTCGTCGTGCATTCCGTCCTTGAGATTGCCGACGTTGATGACCATGTCTATCTCATCTGCGCCCTTAGCGATTGCGTCCTCGGTCTCAAAAATCTTAGCCTCCGTGGTATTGTATCCGTTGGGGAAACCGATAACGGTACAGATCGCCAGCTTGTCGCCGACATACTCCTTTGCCTTCTTTACGTAGCTCGGAGGAATGCATACCGACGCGGTGCCGTATTTGATGCCGTCGTCACAGATGCTCTTGATCTCCTCCCAGGTTGATGTCACACCGAGAAGGGTGTGATCGCACATTGATAAAATCTTCTTTACGTCTGCCATTTTATCCGGTCCTTTCTTTAGTAAATATATTCAGCGGATGAGAAGTGTCTGTCCGCTGAGGACTCTTATCCATTATCCATTATAACCCAAAAAAGCACCTATGTCAATAAAAAGGAAATTTTTTCGCGGAGTACAATAGGCAAAATCAACAAAGATGAAATAATAATTTATGCTTATTCGACACACTTCGTAGAAAAACTTATATTTTTTTAAAAAAGGAGTTGTATTTTATTTGCGGGTGTGCTATTATATTTATGCTATTAAATAAAAATGTAAGAGGTGTTTATTGTCCAATTTGCTCTGTGTTGTCAAATTTGTCCCGATAAACACTTTATTTTTTGGACGGAAGGAAATTCAATGAGATTCGAATTGCAAAGGGCGGATTTTTGGAAGAGAATATCTGCGTTTTTGTTTGATTTTATATTGTTCGGCATAGTCGCGGTGGGAGTTGCCGCCGCGTTATCGGCTATCCTTAAGTACGATATGTACGTTGAAGTGGCAGAGCAGGTCGAGGCCGAATATACGGAGAAGTACGGTCTTGATCCCGATATTACTCAAGAGGAGTTCGCAGCGCTCACTGATGAGCAGAAAGCACCGTACATAGCCTGCGATAAGGCGAGACAGGAGGACGAGAGACTCATTATCGCATACAATATGATCGCCAATCTTTCTATAGCGATAACGAGCGCGAGCATACTTATCGCCTCGATCATAATGGAGCTTATCGTCCCGATCTTCTTCAAGAACGGACAGACTCTCGGCAAGAAGATATTCGGTCTTGCCGTAATACACACCAACGGTGTGAGGTTACACGGACAGGCTCATTTTGTCAGAGCCATAGTCGGTAAGTGCGCTATAGAGACTCTGGTTCCGGCGTACATATTGCTTATGATACTGTTTGGCAATCTTGGTATTGTCGGCGCCGCAGTTCTTCTGCTCATGGCGATCCTTGAGATCGTATGCATGGCAACGACGAGGACGCGCTCGACTATACACGATCTCATCTCCGACACCTGCGTAGTCGACTTTAACAGCCAGATGATCTTTGAGAACGCGGACGAGCTCGTCGCCTATAAAACGAGGATACACGAGGAAGAAGTTAACAAAAAGGAATATTAAAGAGAAAATCTTTTTTATAAATACAAAAAACACGACTTTCAAGGAGGTTATGTTAGATGAAGGTTGAATTACAAAATCTAACGAAAATCTTTCCCAGCCGTAACAAGAAGGAGAACAGTGAGGTAATCGCGGTTAACAACTTCACTTTCGAAATTCCGGACGGCAAGCTCGTAGGTCTTCTTGGCCCTTCGGGTTGCGGAAAGAGCACAACGCTTTACATGATCAGTGGTCTTCAGAAGCCCACGTCAGGTAAGATCTTCTTCGGAGACGAGGACGTAACAGAGCTCTCTCCCGAGAACAGAGGTATTGGACTTGTGTTCCAGAACTACGCGCTTTATCCCCATATGACGGTAAAGCAGAACATCCTCTTCCCCCTTCAGAACCTTAAGGGTGAGGACAAGATGACAAAGGAGCAGATGCTCGAGCGTGCTTACGAGGCTGCAAAGCTTGTTCAGATCGACGAGCTTATGGACAGAAAGCCCAGTGAGCTTTCCGGCGGTCAGCAGCAGAGAGTTGCTATCGCGCGTGCGCTCGTTAAGATGCCCCGCGTGCTTCTTCTCGACGAGCCCCTCTCCAACCTTGATGCAAGACTCCGTCTTCAGACCCGTGAGGAGATCAGAAGAATTCAGAGAGAGACCGGCATCACCACCGTATTCGTAAC
>JAFTIN010000010.1 GCA_017456895.1 Clostridia bacterium | reverse complement strand
CGAATTTTAAAGAGAATAAATTTTACGTAAGGCGAGGCTGAAAATTTGAGATAATATGAGAATATTATAAGAATTTTTGCCGATGGATTATGTGAAATTTATCTCTTTAAAACTAGTTCGTATTATTCTCTCTTGCCTAAAAGGAAAGGAGTTTTATTTCATGGCATTCAAGAACAGAAAGAAAAATTATCCTCTTTACCAAACCACAATGTTTGAGGACATCAGAGTGATGGTTGAGAACGTTGCAGACAGATTCCCGGATAAAAATGCGCTCACCTACAAGAAAAAACCCACCGCAAAGGAGATTCTTCATTATACATACTCCGAGGGAAGGGAATTTGTTCGTTCTCTCGGTACAGAGTTTATTTCCATGGGTATGAGAGACAAGAACGTCGCCATTATCGGTGAGGCATCGCCCGAGTGGGTATTCTCCTACTTTGCGCTTATGTCTATAGGCTCGGTCACTGTTCCGATCGATAAGGATCTTCCCATTGAGGATATGGCATCTATCCTCAACACCGCTGCTTGTCCGTTCGTTGTTTTTTCTTCCGCGATAGCAGAGAAGATCAAGGCTCTTCGCGATATGGTCCCCAGCCTTCAAGGCTTTGTTGAGATGGGCGACGGGGCTGAGGAATTTGCCACAAATCTTAACACGGTACGTACTCTCGGCGCTGAAAAGTACTCCGCAGGTGACAATTCTTACTATGATTACAAGATCGATCCAAAGCGTCTTGCATCCATAGTTTTCACTTCCGGCACTACCGGTAAGGGTAAGGGCGTCATGCTCACCACGGAGAACATCTGCATGGATATGCAGCAGGGAATGTATAACTTTAATATTACCGAGCGTACTATGTGCGTTCTGCCACCTCACCACACATTTGGCTCTACTGTTAACTTCGTCGGTCATTATGCTCAGGGGTGCGAGATCTATATCTCCTCCGGACTTAAGTACATCATGAACGAGCTCAAGACCTTCAAGCCTACTCATCTCGTCCTCGTTCCTCTCTTTGTCGAGACCTTCTACAAGAGAATTATGTCCGCGGCAGAGAAGTCCGGCAAGCTCGAGACTCTCAAGAAGGGTATAAAGATCTCCAACTTCCTTCGCAAGTTTGGTATCGATATCAGAAAGAAGCTCTTTGGCGAGAGCGTGCTCTCCAACTTTGGCGGTGAGCTTGAGATGATCATCTGCGGCGGTGCGGCTCTTAATCAGGATATCATTGACTTCTTTGAGTCTATAGGTGTTACCATTCTTAACGGCTATGGCATCACCGAGTGTGCGCCCCTTATCTCCTGTAACAGAAACGAGTACAGAAAGCAGGGCTCCGTAGGTCTTCCTATCATCGGCGGCCACGTAAAGATCCTTAACCCTGACGAGAACGGAGAGGGAGAGATCTCTTACAAGGGTCCCAACGTAATGATGGGCTACTACAACGACGAGGAGGCTACCAAGGCCGCCTTCACAGAGGATGGATACTTCAAGACCGGCGACTACGGTAAAGTGGTTATGGAGGGTGACGATCAGTGGATCTACATCACAGGACGTCTGAAGAACCTTATCATCTTCTCCAACGGTAAGAACGTTTATCCCGAGGAGATCGAGACTGACATTCAGGGTGTTTACGGCGTGAACGAGGTGGTTGTCTACGCCGGTGAGAGCAAGTCCGATCCCAAGAAGGAGGTCATCGTTGCCGAGATCTATCCCGACTTTGAGTCTCTCGCTTCCCACGGTATCACCGACGTGCAGAAGTACTTCGACGACGCGATCATCAAGATCAACGAGAAGAACGTCTCCTACAAGAAGGTCGGCAAGGTCAAGATCAGAGAAGAGGAGTTCCCCAAGAACACCTCCAGAAAGATCACCAGATTCAAGATCGATAAGACCATCGACTGATATTCACATAGCTTAAAACGGCTCCTCTTCATAGGGGAGCCGTTGGTCTTTAAATAACGAAATAACAATTTGTCTATCATTTGCATGTACTTACTATTGCAATAATTATAAATATGTGCTACAATAACTTTATCAAATGAAACGGAGGTGTCCTATGGAGGAAAAGATGCTATCCAAAAACGGGATACCCGTTTACAGTATGACGAACAAGGCGAGCCACGGCTTCTTCATCTCGATGTTCTTAAAGGCGGGGTGTATGTATGAGAAGGCTGAGGAAAACGGTATAACTCACTTTCTTGAGCACGCCGCGATAAGGAACGTAAATAAGCTGATGGGATATAAGCTATATCGCGAGCTTGACAGATACGGCCTTGAGTTTAACGCCACGACCTATTCGGAGATGGTGCAGTTTTATATTTCGGGCGCTTCTGAGCATTTTAAGATAGCGGCAGAAATGATCTCGCGCATTTTGTCTCCTATAGTACTTGAGCGCGACGAGCTTGAGGCGGAGCGCGCGAGGATAAAGGCGGAGATCAGAGAGGCATCGGATAAGAATACTCTTGCCTTTTACGGCGCAGAAGCGGAGTGGCAGGATACGTCTCTTGCGCAACTGATAGCAGGCACTCTCGGTTCTGTGTCCCGAGTGACTCTCAGAAAGCTTGAGTCATACAGAAAAAGCGTATATAATAAAGATAATATTTTCTTCTACGTGACCGGAAACGTCGATAATGACAACTTAAGTTATCTTACAGACATTATTGGTGAGTATGATCTCTCAGACGGTGAGGCGCATACCAATAAGGCTCCCGTGCCGAAGAGCTTTATGAGGAGGACGCGTATAATAAGGGTGAAAAATGCGGATTTCACCAAGATCAGGTACTCCTTTGACGTAGATATGTCCTTGGTCAGCCATGCCGAGCTCGATCTTCTTTACGATATCGTGCTGCGCGGTTACAATTCGGACTTCTTCATCGAGCTCAGCGAAAACAAGGGGTTGTTCTATGACCTCGGAGGGGCTCTGGAGAGATACTCAAACGTTGCGCTTTTCTCCTTCTCCTACGAGCTGAAGGAGTCGAAGCTTTATGAGGCCGCCGAGATGACTATGAATCTGCTCAAAAGATATACGGAGGTGCCTCAGGATCCCGACAGGTGTATGAAGGCGGGATACGTGGACAATGCCTATCTCTTGCTTGATGATCCGCGCGAGCTTTCCTTCACGTTTGCGTATGACAATCATATCCTGGGACTTGGATACGCGGACATTGACCAAAGGCGTGAGGCATATGCGAGTATTACTCCCGAGAGACTGTGCGAGGTTGCAAGGATGATCTTCCGTCCTGAAAATCTTACGGTAACACTTAAGGCGAACAAAAATAGGATAGATATACCGAGGCTTGAAAAAATCATTTTTGGAGAATAGATATGGATTTTAAGAACATAGATAAAAAATACCGCCCGATACCCTTCTGGTCGTGGAATGAAAAGCTAGACGTGGAGGAGACAAAAAGGCAGATCAGAATAATGGATGAGGCCGGTATAGGCGGCTACTTTATGCACGCTCGCGGAGGTCTTCTGACCGAATATATGGGTGAGGAGTGGTTCGACAACATCAAGGCCTCTATTGAGGAGGGCGACAGACTCGGTATGCACTCCTGGGCGTATGACGAGAATGGATGGCCATCAGGCTTTGGAGGCGGAAAGGTCAACGGACTCGGTGATGAGTATAGGCAAAAAAGTCTGCACTGCGAGCCGCTTACCGACGAAAATAAGGACGCTCCAAACACAATAACCGTCAAGGACGGCGTGAGATATTTCTACCGTATAAACGAGTTTTACGTCGACACCCTCGACAAGAAGGTGACCGAAAAGTTTATAGATGAGATATACGCTAAATATTACGAAAAATTCGGTTCGACGTTTGACGGCTTCTTTACCGATGAACCTCAGATCTTGCGCGGAGATGGGTACCCGTGGAGCTTTATTCTCGAAGAAAACTTCAAAAACAGGTACGGATACAGCCTTGTTGATAACCTGGATCTTCTGTTCTTTGATACCGAGGGCTGCGAGATCGTAAGGATAGATTACTGGCAGCTTGTTACCGATCTTTTCTCGAAGTCGTTCTTCAAGCCCATATACGACTTCTGCGACTCACACGGCTACAAGCTTACCGGTCACCTTGTGCTTGAGGAGGATCTGATGTCGCAGGTCGTGTCCAACGGCGCGTGTATGCCTCACTATGAATACTTCCATATTCCCGGCATGGATTGGCTCGGCCGTCCCGTTACCGAGTGCCTGACACCTATGCAGCTCTCGAGTGCTGCAGCTCAGCTTGGCAAAAAGCAGATACTTACCGAGACCTACGCGGCCTCCGGACACAGTGTTTCACACGCGGAGCTTAAGCGCATACTCGAGTGGCAGATGGTTCACGGTGTAAATCTCCTTTGCACACACCTTGAGGGCTACTCCTTGCGCGGTATCAGAAAGAGAGATTATCCCCCTGCGATGTATTATCAGCAGCCGTGGTGGCCGGATATGAAGGTCTTCTTTGACGCAATGTCCAGAGTGGGTATGCTTATCTCGGAGGGTAAGGTAAACGTTGATACTTTGCTTATACACCCGCAGACCACCGCGTGGATAATCTATAACGGCTTTGAGTTCAGTGCCGAGTCTTCACGGAAGATCCGCGAGTATAATGACTCCTTCCTCAATGACATGCGCAGGATAGAGGACAAGCACGTTGAGTATCATCTTGGCGACGAGACCTTGATGCGCCGTCACGCCTACGTTGATAACGGTAAGCTTGTTATCGGCAATATGAGCTACAGCACGGTAGTGCTCCCCACAAGGTATATAAGATTTCTTCCTTACACCGAGGAGCTGCTCGATGAGTTCAGGGCTGCAGGCGGTAGAGTGATCACCGTTACCGATCTTGCGCCAAACGATATTATCGCGCCCTCGCGCCTTTCCTACACCTCCCGCTCCTTTGACGAATTTGATATGTACTACTTTGTCAATACCGACGACACGGAGATAACAGCGGATATTAAGCGAGGTAACAAGGTAATGATTATCGAGACCGGAGATCTTATCCCGTTCTCGGGCAGTCACACCTTCGCCCCTTACGAATCTTTGTTAGTCATTGATACCCATGAAGAGAGGGAAGAAGCGAAAGTTATTCCCGAGTCAAAAAGACTCGATCTTCTCGGTGAGTGGAAGGTCGACTCCTTTACTCACAACTCTCTGACTCTTGATTTTTGCGACTACTATTTTGATAGAGAACTCGTTGAGAAGGACGGGTACGTGTTAAATATTCTGCCGAGGATCAACGCTCTTGAGAGAGCTGTGGCACTTAAGCAGGAATACAGATTTACAACGGATACAGTTCCCTCAGAGATATATCTCGCTACGGAAACTCCGGATATATTCAAGATTTTCGTCAACGGTAAAGAAATAGACAAGACCGACCGCGGATACTTCCGCGACAGCGCCTTCAGAAAGCTTGATATCTCCCCATATGTCAAGGTCGGCGAGAACACCGTGAGCTTTGAGTCGGTGATAGAGCAGACGCCTGCATGCTACGAGCATATATCCAAGTCCTGGACCTTCGAGAGTATGAAGAACTGCCTCTCTTACGATATGGAGGTAGAGCCTATATATATCGTGGGCAATTTTGGACTCAGATTTGTGAGCGCGCCCACCGAGGAGAATGGAAGGACCTACCGCATTAGGCAATTGCCGGTAATCACCGCTGCACCTGAGAGTGTAGATGCCTCAAGTCTTGACTACTCCGGCTTTGCGGAGTTTGCCGGAGAGCTTACACTCTCACGTGAATATGAGCTTGAGGATGTCGATTACCACGTGTACCTTCGCGGCAAAGGGCTCAACGCAATCAGGCTTAAGGTGAACGGCAAGGAGGTTGCAACTAAGCTTTATCCCCCATACCGTGTGGAATTAAAGGACTTTTTACAGCCCGGAACGAACAAAATCGAGCTTACCGTTGTTAACAATCTCAGAAATATGATGGGACCGCACCACCTTCGTAAGGAAGAGGAAAGATGGGTATGCCCCGGCTCCTTCTACAAGGAGTCCAACATATTCAACCACCCCGAGGGTAAGGGCGCTGACTGTCACGATGATCTCGGCGTACATGACGACGGCTACCTTCTCGTAAACTACGGACTTACGGAGTAAATTATGAAGAAAGTAACGACCGTTCTTTTTGATCTTGACGGCACGCTCATCAGAATGGATCAGGACGAGTTCATCAGGCTCTATTTTGTGTCAATTCTCGGCAAGCTCGGTCGTCTCGGATATGATGTAAAGACGATGAAAGCTGCGCTTGAAGAAGCGGTGGTTGCCTCGCTGAAAAACGACGGCAAAATAACTAACGAAGAACGCTTCTGGCAAGTGTTTGACTCTCTGTCCGGAAAGGCGGACGGCGTTCGGGCCGAGATAGAATCCTACTATGGATCCGAGTTTATCTCGGTTATCGAGGCTACTTGCTCGGCATATGAGAGAGTAGGAGAGGTCTTAGACCGCGCGAAGAAAAAAGGCTTAAAGCCCATCTTGGCCACCAATCCGCTTTTTCCGATGGTAGCTACCCACGCCCGTATAAGACTTGGCGGAATGGAACCCTCCGATTTTGATTATATCACCGCCTATGAGAACAGCAGCTACTGTAAGCCGAACCCTTTGTATTTCACTGAGCTTCTCGGAAAACTCGGCGTATCCCCGGGCGAGTGCGTTATGATAGGCAACGATACTCGCGATGATTTTTCGGCTCACGCGCTCGGTATTCCGGTATTCATTCTGACGGAGTGCCTTATTAATACCGGCGGAGTAGATCTTTCGGAGTATCCTCACGGCGGCTTCGACGAGCTGCTCGATTTCATCGATTCACTGTAATAATAAAAGCGAAGATATGCCTTACGGTGTGTCTTCGCTTATTTTTTTGAGTTTTTAAGTTGATTTATTGTTTGCTTGCTAATATGACAGCGTATTATATATTGTCAATTATTTATCCGTTTTAAAGGCACGCGTTATAAAGAATGGACAGTGAATATTAATTAAATAAAGGTAATATCGGTTATGAGCATAGCAATTAAAGAGGTAAGGACCAAGCGCGAATTATCAAGGTGGGTTGAGTTTCCCAACACGTTATATAAAGGCAACGAATACTACGTTCCCTTTTTAAAGTCGGACGAGATGGCCACCTTCTCCGAGAAGAAAAATCCCGCTTATGATTTCTGCGAGACTAAGCTGCTTGCGGCATACAAGGACGGCAAAATGGTCGGACGTATCGCCGGCCTGATCAACCACGCCTACAACAAGAAGTGGGGCAAGAACGCCATCAGGTTCACGCGCTTCGACTTTATAGACGACCTTGAGGTCTCATCTAAGCTGTTCGGCGCCGTCGTCGAGTGGGGCAGGGAGCGCGGACACACCGAGATAATGGGCCCGATCGGATTTACCGATATGGATCACGAGGGTATGCTGGTCGAGGGCTTTGACGAGCTCAATATGTCCATCACCTTCTATAACCATCCGTATTATCTTGAGCATATGGAGAGACTCGGCTTGAGAAAGGACGTTGACTGGATAGAGTATCAGATACAGGTGCCGAAGGAGATCGATCCAAAGATAGAGCACCTCTGTGAGCGTGTTATGTCGCACCACGGACTCAAGGTCGTGACCTATACCGACAGGAGGAAGCTGTATAACGAGGCGTTTGAGGCCTTCTCGGTTATAGACGTTGCCTTTTCTCGCCTCTACGGTACGGTGCCGCTCACTCCCGCAGTGATCAAGCGCGCGATCGACGATTATATCCCTCTTGTAAACCTCGATTACATCTGCTCGGTCAAGGATTCGGAGGATAAGATAGTTGGCTTTGGCGTAATGGTGCCGTCAATTGCAAGGGCACTTAAGAAGTCCGGTGGCAAGATGCTGCCCTTCGGTGTGTTCAGACTGTTAAAGGCGCTCGGAAGTGATAACGACACGCTGGAGATGTTCTTCGTAGCGGTAAAGCCTGAGATGCAGAGCCTCGGCATACCGGCAATTATGATGAACGAGCTTTTGAAGGTGTGCATAAGAAACGGTGTAAGGATCTGTGAGACCGGACCTCAGCTCGAGCTCAACACCGACGTACAGAGTATGTGGAAGGTGTTCGACAAGCGACAGCACAGACGTCGCCGCTGCTTTATTATGGAGATATGATCATGAAGAATAAGGAACTGATCAGGACTGTGAAATTCACCCTCTTTTCTATTAGCGCGGGGATTATTCAGGTTCTGCTTTTCACACTCTTAAACGAGCTTTTACACGTTGATTACTGGGTGAGCTACCTAACGAGCCTTGTGGCCTCCATCCTCTGGAACTTCACAATAAATCGCAAGATCACCTTTAAGTCCTCGAATAACGTAAAGCTCTCAATGCTACTCGTCTTTCTCTTTTATCTCGTCTTTACACCGGTCTCGACGGTGCTCGGCAATATCGCCGAGGAGCATGGGGTGAACGAGTATATCGTCCTTGCGCTAACCATGATCTCGAACTTTGTGCTCGAGTATATCTACACAAGATACGTGGTTTACAGGAACAGCTGTGACACGGCGGTAAAGAAGGATAATAATGAGTGCGAATAAAGAAAAAGGCGGTCAAAGACCGCCTTTTGCACATATTAGTTGACAAATATATGGTTTATTTGCCCTCTTCCTTGGAGAGGTGCTTAAGATAAGCATTAATAAAACCGTCGATATTTCCGTCCATAACCGAGTCGATATTTCCGTCCTCAAAGCCTGTCCTCGTATCCTTTGCGAGGGTGTAGGGCATAAAGACGTAGCTGCGGATCTGGCTGCCCCACTCAATGTTGGCCTTGTTGCCCTGGATGTCCTCTATCCTGTCGAGATTCTCGCGGATCTTGATCTCCATAAGCTTGGCCTTAAGCATCTTAAGGGCCGTCTCCTTGTTTTGGAGCTGGCTTCTCTCGGTCTGACAACCTACGACGATGCCGGTGGGCTTGTGCACGATACGGATAGCCGAGTCGGTCTTGTTGATGTGCTGGCCGCCCGCACCGCTGGAACGGTGAGCGGTGATCTCGAGATCCTCATCCTTGAGCTCGACCTCTGTCACATCCTCAAACTCGGGCATTACTTCAACCGAAGCGAAGGAGGTATGGCGCCTTCCCGAGGAGTCGAATGGGGATACTCTTACGAGTCTGTGTACGCCGTTTTCACTCTTAAGATAGCCGTACGCGTTGATACCCTCGACCATAATGGTTGCGGACTTAAGACCGGCCTCTTCTCCGTCGAGCCAGTCAACGAGCTTGACGTTGAAGCCGTGCTTCTCGCCCCATCTTACGTACATACGGTAGAGCATAGATGCCCAGTCCTGAGCCTCGGTACCGCCCGCACCGGGGTGGAAGGAGAGAATCGCGTTATTTTTATCGTACTGGCCGGAAAGGAGGACCTCGATCCTCTTTCTCTCCGCTTCTTCCTCTATGAAATCAGTCTCGGACACGACCTCATCTGCCGAGTCCTCGTCATTTGCCTCTATTGCCATTTCGCAAAGCACCGTCGCGTCCTCAAGTCTTGCGAGGAGCTCCTCATAGCTCTCAACCTTGTCCTTGAGCTGCTTGATCTCGCGCAGCTTCTTCGACGACTTTTCTGCATCGTTCCAGAAGTCCTGCACCATGGTCTCTCTCTCGAGATCCGCGGCCTTCTCCTTTGCCTCTTCTATTCTCAATTGGTTACCGAGCTCCGCGAGTACGTCCTCGAGGGCGGTGAGTCTTCTTTTTGCCTCTTCAAGTGCAACTATCATCTTTCGTTTGCTCCTTTCCCGATACGTTTTTCAGACATAAATGTCCGTCAAAAAATATCATTCCTAAATTGGCGCATATTTCTCATTTTATCATTATCTACGATATAATAACATAAATTTCTAAAAAAGTAAAGAGAAAAGTAGAAAATATGTGTTGATTTTTTCCCGTTAGTATGGTATACTGTTGTCACTACAAAGAATAAGAGGTAACTAAAATGGTTGTAACTAAGGATACTATCATCGGCGCTGTGATCGATTTTGATCCCAACGCGGCAAAGATCTTCCACATGAACGGCATGTTCTGTACCGGATGCCCCCATGCAAGAAGCGAGTCTATCGCTGATGCTTGCGTTGCTCACGGTATGGATTGCGATGCACTTGTAAAGGCTCTTAACGAGTATTTTGAGTCAAAGAAGTGATGATCGGCTCGCTTGACAAACGACTCTTGTCTTGCGCCGAGTATGTGAGGGCGGGAGCTGTCTTTGCCGATATAGGCACTGACCACGGCTACCTGCCCATTTTCCTTTTAAAGTCGGGCAGGATCGTCCGCGCCTATCTCTCCGACGTCAACGAGGGGCCGCTTGCCGCATCAAAGCGAAACGTGGAGAGCGAGGGGCTTATCGACAGGTGCGAGTTCTTGCTCATCGACGGGGCGCGCGCTCTTGCCGGCAAGGGGATAACCGACTACGCTATCTGCGGTATGGGCGGCGAGCTTATAGCGAGAATTATAGAGGACGCGCCACACCTAAAGGATGAGGCCGTGAGGCTTATCCTCCAGCCTATGACAAAGCAGGAGCACCTAAGAGAATATCTTATCTCATCGGGTTTTTCCATACTTGACGAGCGCTATTCGTATGACTCCGGCAAGTATTATCTGGCTGTGCTCACGGAGTATTCCGGTGTATCCGGACTTCTCACCTCCGAGGAGCTTGAGCTCGGCCCCGAGCTTCCTCACGACGGGGACCGTGCCGAGTATTTAGGCTTCCTTTTGGGCAAGAGAAGGGCGGCAGAGAAGGCATACAGAGGCAAAATCGACGGTGGTCATTCCGCCGATGCCGAGATGGAGCGCCTTAGAATAATTGACAAGAGAATTGCTAAATTACAGGGAGAATAATATGACTGTAAAAGAACTTTATGAAAAGCTTTCGGAGCGTATTCCCGAGGACCTCAGAGAGGACTGGGATAACGACGGTCTTATGTGCTCGTCCGACCACCAGAGGGAGGTTAAGCGAGCTCTCGTTACGCTTGACGTGACAGAGGATATCGTTGACTACGCCATATCTCACGATATAGATCTTATAGTTTCGCACCACCCCTTGATCTTCAAGCCCCTGGGCTCGGTTACCGAGGACTCTCACGTGGCAAGAAAGGTCATCAAGCTCCTGAAGAACGACGTTTCCGTCTTCTCCTTCCACACCAGAGCGGATAAGGTTGAGGGCGGTGTAAACGATACTCTGGCCGACATTCTCGGCATAAAGGACGCCGTACCCTTCGGCGAGGGCTTCCTCGGCAGGATAGGTACGCTTGAGGAGGAGCTCACTATGGAGGACTTCTCCTATCTTCTCAAAGGACTTCTCGATTGCGACGGAGTCAAGGTCTCCGACGCTCTTATCCCCGTGCAGAAGGTTGCTGTTGTCGGCGGCGACGGTAAGTCCTACGTAGGCGCGGCGCTTAGGGCAGGGGCTGATACCTTCGTCTCGGGCAGGATAGGATACAACGTTATGGCTGAGGCCGGGGAGATGGGCATCAACCTTATTGAGGCGGGTCATTTCTTCACCGAGCAGCCCGTGACACAGTTCTTCCAGACTCTTTTACACAGGCTTGATCCGGATATGTATATCGAGATCATGGACTCAAACGTTATCAGGCTCATCTGATGAATGTTATCGCGAAAAGACGGTTTATACCAACTATTATTGACAAAAACGCGGAATATAACTACTAAATCCGCAAAATACAGAGAAAGGATATTTGGTTTATGACAATTGCATATAGCATCATCTTTGCTCTGTCGTTGCTTTTACCCATCGGGTATTACATCTTCGTCAGCAAGAAACAGAAGGAGCCGTGGCTCTTGTTATTATACGTATCCGTATGTATCGTTAACCTCGGATATCTTTTGCTTTCCGCATCACGGACGCTGGAGTTCGCTCTCTTTGCCAACAAGGTCGCATACCTTGGGCAGGTGTTCATTCCACTTTGTATGTTTATGATCATATCCCGTCTGTCAGGCTTTGTCTTTAGAAGGTGGATCAGATACACCTTGGCAGGTGCAGCCATACTTATGTACTCCCTGGTACTTACCACGGGGTATCTCGGCTGGTACTACAAGAGCGTGGAGCTCACGTTTGCCGACGGCGCGGCAAAGCTGATCAAGGAATACGGACCCATGCACCCCGTAAATCTTATTTACGTGCTAATATTCTTTGTGGGAATGCTCACCGTCATTGGTATTTCCATAAGAAAAGGGAAGGGCAATTCACACAAGCTCGCGGGACTGATGCTTGCCGTCGTTCTCGGAAACATCGGCATGTGGATCGTGGAGAAGTTTATACCGCTTAATTTCGAGTTCCTCTCGGTGTCCTATCTGATGAGCGAGTTCGTATTCTTCTTCGTATATTGGATGCTCCAGGATTATATCCGCCTCAGTGAGGTGCCTCCGACGGTTGTCGTCTCATCTTTGGTGGATGAAGAAACGGCGCGTGAGCTTGCTTCTGTATTGACGCAGGGACAGACCCTAACAGCCAAGGAAGAGGAGGTCCTCGAGAGGGTGATAGCAGGTCAGAGCCGTAAGCAAATGGCGATCGAGATGCACGTCTCGGAGAATACGGTCAAGACTCACGTAAAGCATATTTACGAGAAGCTCGGAGTCTCGGGCAGAGACGAAATTTTGGCGCTTGTACATAAAGAAAATCAAATATAATCGAGCAAAGAGCTACGGCGTATCCGTGAGGGTATGTTTCCGTGGCTCTTTTTTATTTATTTCACACGGGTGCGCACTATTCTGCGCGTATCACCCTAAAATCACCCGCGAACATTTTAAAAATCACCCCGCTCGGGTGATGCGCGTATATCGCATATGCGTATAAAATAAAGACGGTGTAAGCTATATTCAATCACCGCGAGGGGCATCCCTTGCGGTTATCCGACAAAATTACAAAAGGAGAAAAAAGATGAAAGCGAAAAGAATTTTGGCATTTACCATTGCACTTGTTGTGGTTATTTCCGTGATCCTCGGCACCGCGGTCCCAGCATCCGCGCTTGAGATTACGAATGAAATAACAAAAGTGTACGTCGACGTGCCGGGTGCGGAAGCGGGCAGAAAAGTAAACAACAGCCCCGAAATAGTAACCTGGGTCGACAACAAGAATCACTATGAAATTACCTATGTCCAGTGGTATAAGGACAATTACGACGATGATCACAAGATGAACAGCGGTACGGTGTTCCTCGGCGGAAATACCTACTACATGCAGCTTATCGTCAAGGCAAAGGGCGATCGCACCTGGCCGGCTGACGATGAAGATCTTAGAAATTTTGATGCAAAGATCAATCCGGGTACCGCTAAAGAAAAGACTCCTATGAGGATATTAAGAGGCCTTCCCCTTGACGAGAACGCGAAAGAATACATTCGCATCGTATACAAGTTCGATGAGATTCCCGACGGCGTTATCTATTATCCACCGGCAAAGCTTGATGCTCCTATGGCGGGCAGTAAGCAGGATTTCTCGGTGGAGTCTGACAATCCCCTTGTAGAGCCGGAGAGCTCCGTTTCCTGGTCAAAGATGACCGAGAAGGGCTGGGTATATCTTCCTCCAAATGAAGTGTTTATTCCCGGAAATACTTACCGCGCAGAGTTCGGATTGTCCGCAGTGGACGGTATGCGCTTTGACGTTTCCGCAGAGCCCTCCTCAGAGCCTCTGTACGTAAAGGGCTTTTTCAACGGAAAGCCTATCGATTATCTCGTAAACCGCGAGGACTACAACATCGAGCAGGGAAGACTCACTGCGACAGTTATCTTTGACTCGGTCAAGACCGAACAGATCGAATCGGTTGAGTTTTCGGGTATATCGGCACCCGTTGCAGGTAATCATCCCACCTTCAGCACGGATTCCATAACCACCGGTGACTATACATATGCTATAGACAGTGAGTATGTCGACGAAGGATACGTAAACGGTGTTTCCTGGTTTTACAACAGCCAGCCAATGACCGAAAACGACGTGTTCGAGGAAGGCGAGACTTATACGCTCTCCTTCACCGTCAGATCCGATATAGCTCACACATTCTTCGACTTCCTTGAGGCTAGCGTAAACGAGGGAATCGCAGACGTAATGGTCGATTTCCTTGATCCCACTGTCTGCTACGTTGCCGTAAGACTTGTTTGCGGTACAAGCGGTGAGTTGACAAACGTCACTATGGGTGTTGGCAACGTCGTTCACGGTCAGTCTCATACTGCCAACCTTCCTACCTTTGGTACCGGATACAACGTGAGCGGAGAGATCGAATGGTTCGACGTGACCGATCCCGACAATGCCGTTAAGCTGAGCCCGGATAAGACCTTTGTTTACGGCAACACTTACCGTATCAAAGTGCCGATCGCTGTCTATGATTACAGAGACTTCACCTTCGGAGATAGCCTTACCGCAGAGGTAAGCGGCGCAAAGTCAGTGAAGGCAGAGAAGGTCAGTGATACCGAAGCTATTATTATCGCAGACTTCGACGTAGCTCCCTCCAGATTCCCGTTTGATCTCGACTTCAGCATAGCTGTACCGACCGAGGGTGGCTCCTTCTCCGAGAAGATCCTGTTAGACGAGATCTTTAAGGATATTGTCAGAATCGTTAAGGCATCCTGGTATTGTGAGGGCAGCAACGATCCTATGTCCCTTGACGACAGATTCGAGGCAGATTTCCTTTACTACCTTCAGCTGACGGTCAATCTGTCGAGCGAGTATTACTTCGTTGACGGCGTAAATGCTTCCGTAAACGGCAATTACGCAGACTTCTCCGTAATATCTCCCGATCTTGCATTTATAAATTACGTATTCTATCCCGAGAAGCTTCCCGAGGTTATCATAAGCTTTGATATCGGAGAAGGAGTGGGAGATGTAGAAGAGATCAAGGGTAAGCCCGGCACTCAGGTGACTCTCCCCGGCTTTGACGGATGTAGCGCTCCCACAGGCTGCGAATTCATCGGTTGGGCGTCGACCTCCGGATCAAATACGGTTCTTGATTCTGACGGTTACTTGGTTCCGAACACTTATCTTCCCCTTACCTTATACGCGGTGTACGCTCCCGCAAATAATGATGACATATCTACTCATATTCACGTATACTCGGATACCAGAGTAGATTTTGGTGACGGCACCTGCGGATACAGATGTATACTCGAGTTCTGTCCCGATCCCGACTTTGGAAAAAATGATATGAATGCTCCCGAGCCGACGATGATGCACCAGTACGGAAACAACACCCCGTGCGACGAGGTTTGCAACAATTGCGGTCACGTGAGAACTGAGGACCATGATGGCGGAGATCTCCACTTCTACTTCTCCGACTGCCAGGAAAACTGTAGCGTGTGCGGAAAGCACAGAGAAACGACTGTAGATCATACCCCCGGCGCTGCTGCAACCTGTACTGAGGCTCAGAGATGTACCGCTTGCTCCAAGATTCTTGCCTTTTCAACCGGTCACGAATTCAGCGATCCCACCTGCACAAGCGCGGGCAGCTGCATCCATGAGGGATGTGAGGAGACTGTAGGAATTCCTCTCGGTCACACTCCCGGCACTGAAGCGACCTGTACCGATCCTCAGATCTGTACCGTATGTCAGGCTTTGCTCGTTCCCGCACTCGGCCATACCCCCGGTGCTTCTGCGACCTGCACCGAGCCCCAGCTTTGTACTGTATGTACAGCCGAGCTCAACCCTGCAAACGGACATACTCCTGCAGGCGCAGCTACCTGTACCGAGCCGTCGAAGTGCTCGGAATGTGGGGCCATCCTTGCAGAGGCTACCGGTCACACCTATGGCGAGAGCTACCTGAACGACGAGAATGAGCATTACAAGCTCTGCGCTTGCGGAGATCGCTCTGAGGGCGAGGCACACGCTGACGATGACGGCGACAAGAGCTGCGACAAGTGCGGATACGATATGTCTACAGGTCTTGGCGCAGGCGCTATCGTAGCTATCGTTCTTGGCTCTGTAGCAGTAGTCGGCGGCGGCGGATTCTGCCTCTTCTGGTTCGTCATCAGAAAGAAAAGAATATAAAAATGTAAAGTTGTGTTTTTAAATTTGATAAAAAAGTGGCGCAAAAAGCGTCGCGACAGAATATATGAGGGTCCGTGTATCGACGGAGGCACGAGGATCAGCTATGATACCGACGCTCCAAAGGAGATCACCTCGAACACCTTAGTGAAACTTTCATGCCGTTATTCTACGCTCTCCCTTATCGATGAGTGCGAGATACCTGCCGGAGATTACAAATTCACAGCAATAAGAGAAAACGATGGAGCAGGGTGCACCGCGGAGTGCATCCGAGGCTCCCTCGGAGGCAAGAAGATCAGCCGAAAGCTTCCGTGTGAGGTACTCGACAGGATAGCCGCTCTGATAAAGGAGCACGGCATCGAGAGCCTCAACGGACGTTACTATAAGGTCAGCGGATTGCCCGATTTTTACGGTGCATCGATCGATGCGGAATACGAGTCGGGAGAAACGCTTTATTGCTATAATAACCAGGACCCGATAATACCGATCGAATTTGCTAAAGAGCTGTACCGTATATTCGGTATGGCAGATAACGGCGATGAATAAACGCCGAATTTAAAAGGAGGTCTATATGGACTTGATCAGATTATTAACCTCGAGCGTGAAAAAGCCTGTCTCCTTTGTGAAAAACAAGCTTCTCGCTTCGCTTTCCAAAAAGGCAACCTTTACGTTCGAAAAGCTTCCCAAAACCTTGGAGGAGCTGAAGGCACTTCCCGAAATATCTATGGATGATCCATTCAAGAGTGCTGCACTTGCGCTCTGCGCTCTTTGCGTTTATTCCGAGGACCGTGAAAACGGAACGGAAATGCTCAACTTCCTTCGCGGACCTCGTCCTATGAGTCCTATGGACCTGGCGTTCTTAAACGACAGACTCATGGACGGTAAAAATTACGTTGCGCGCTCTTATTTTGCAGGCGCGACTCCCGAGAATGAATACACGCCCACTCAACCCTATACTGTGAAGATCATTTCCAACCAGTATTCAAAGCTCGAGGGCGGCAATTATATGCAGCTCTGGATACATAGCGGCGGTGCAGACAGCCCCCGCTCGATAACCCTTCGCAAGACGGGTGGAGGCACCTGGTATCTGTGGGAGCAGAATCTGCTTTCCGATATCCGCATCCCGAAGTCGCAGGATGCGTGGGCATAAGGAGAAAAATATGGGACTTAATAATGGCGGCGCCGAGCTTATCGGCGTTTGGAGAATGAATGCGATGTTCTCGGCTGACGAAAACGGTACGAGGATGCTCTCAAGAGATGAGGTGGCCGCACTCGGTGACGAGGATCTTAACAAGCTTTTGCGCGCAGAGTTTTATCTTAGCGAGAGTGCTCTCGATATGTATTATATGCCTCTTGAGGAGGAGATGGAAATGGTCAAAGAGGAGGGCTGGGAGCTGACCGATAAGGGCGTGCTCCTTGAGAGCTATCCTGCAAAGATCGTTGACGGCGTTCTGATGCTTGACTATGATAGGGAAGGAAAGGAGTATTTCCCCGTCAGGCGTGACGATGAGGAATGCCTTATCATATCCGACGGAACGATGCGTTTAGAAAAGAAAGGATAAAAGATTATGAAAACAAGAAGGATAACTCTTTTGACAGTTTTATCGCTTTGCGCGATACTGCTTGCGATGTTCGTGATCACCGCATCTGCAGAGGAGGACGTTGAATTCACTCTTGTTCCGAAGGACGTCACCGAGCTTGTCGGCGTTGAGGCGACATTCTCTTGGCAGACCAACGTTGCGGTAAAGCATTTCAACGTTATGCTTTTTAATACCGAAAAGGGCGCTTGGGAAAAAATCGCCGAGGTTCCTTACAGTTCGGAAGGCAACAGCTATGGCATCACCCGTGATGCAAAGGCAAATCTGAATGTTAAGATTCAGGCTATCGATAACAACAATGAGATAGCTGCCGAAACGTCGAGCTTTGGCGTTTTCTTCACCGATGATTATAAGATCTCTTACGATCTTTCACCCGCGCAGGGAACTAAGAAGCCCGACTTTGCAAAAGGAAAGTTCATGCTCTCCGATTGTTATGTAGACCCCCCCGAGGGCTATTGCTTCGTAGGCTGGCAGATAGGAAACAGAATTTATTCCGCATACGCGGATATTAGCGTAACCGAGAATATCGTTGTAAAAGCAGTATGGAAGCCCGTTGTTGAGCTTCCCGTTGTGATCGACGGATCATCCTTGGTTGGACAGAAGGTTCCCGATCTTGCGAAGCTCGAGCTCGTCGATACCGATCAGTATTATTTCTGCGACGGTTACGATTGCGCTAACTGCAAATACGGCGGCAGCGGCGCTATGTGGGGTCCCTGTCAGGCGTCTAACGAGTGGTATGATGCTGAGACTGATGAAAAGGTAATTACTTTCGAGGACGGCAAGACGTATTATTACCGAGTTGCCATTCACGCAAATGAAAGTAACGGATACGTGTTACCGGACATAGCCGGTATACCGGAAAACGGATATATCAAGATCGAAGGTGTAGATTGGGTTTCTGTTTACGATTATGTCCACGGTCAGGAAAATCATGACAGAAAGCAGTATGCGGTACATTTTTACATGGTATACAATTCCGAGACCGGCATTGGAGGACTCATTGGTGGAGAGCCCATCGACGAGATCGTGCTTGACGGCTCAACTCTCATAGGCATAAAAGAGCCCAAACCACTGCAAATTGATGAAACCGATATGTATTACGCTTGTTCACCGGAGTGTGACTGTGCTTATAAATCGGAGCTTGGAATAGGTGAGATCCTTGAATACGGTTGGATGGAGCTTGGTGAAGATGGAAAACCTGCCAAGGAGTTTGTGGATGGCGGACAATACATGCTGTTGGTTCTACTGCATCTGAAGGATGGATATAGTCTCCCGACTCCGCTAAGCAGTGATTTCCTGAAGGTGAGCGGTATTAATTGGATCACAAGTCAGCTTGTTCCTTTTGGATCTAAGTGTATTGCGGGCATGTTCCTTATCGAATATGACGAAAGCACGGGTATTGAGAGCGACGGCACTCACGTCTGCAAGCCTACCTTGGTAGAGGAAAAGGCTCCCGCCTGTGAAGTCGACGGCAAAATAGAGTACTACGCTTGCTATTGCGGTAAAGCGTTCCGCGATGCGGAGGGCACGGAGATAATTGACGATCTTGCATCCTACGGTGTGATTCCCGCAACAGGACACGACTATTCGCCCGCAACCTGTGTTTCGCCCGCAACCTGTACAAACGAAGGCTGTGGACAAACGATTGGCGACGTCCTTTCGGGTGGAAATCATAATCCCGGTGAGCCCGCTACGTGCACCACCCCTCAGTTCTGCCTTGACTGCGGTGTACCTCTTGTCGGGGCACTTGGCCATGACCTTTCAGAGGCAAGCTGTACGGCTGCTGCTGTTTGTCAGAGAAGCGAATGCGGTGCTACCGTAGGCTCGCCTCTTGCTCACAGTTATTCTCCCGCTACTTGTACTGCGCCAAAGACCTGTACCGTATGCTCGGCTACACTCGGCACACCTCTTGCTCACAGCTACGGTGAAAATTGGGAGTCGGATGAAAACGGACATTTCAAAAAGTGTTCCTGTGGCGCAAATAGCGAATCTCTCGCTCATATCTTCGCAAATGGAAACAATAGTTGCTATTTCTGTGGATTTGAAAGAGAAGTTGAACCCAAAGGACTTTCCGCAGGTGCTATCGTTGCAATCGTGCTTGGCTCCGTAGCAGGAGTAGGCGGCGGTGGCTTCTGCCTCTATTGGTTCGTAATAAGAAAAAAGATAATGGCTTGATGCTAGGCAAGAGAGAATAATACGAACCAGCTCTAAAGCGTGAATTTTCAGCGCTTTCGGCACTTATCTCTCTTGCAAAGTCGTACTTGGCT